>JBAVZU010000256.1:0-4174 GCA_049588915.1 Candidatus Sulfotelmatobacter sp. | reverse complement strand
GGACAACCTTGGGCGATACAATACCATCGGAAGGTCAGTTATCACGTTTTTGGCAGCAGGGACCGTCTCACACATTGAAAAAATCGCGAGAGGATTATGCCGGTAATTCGAGCTTGTAAAGCCTGTGGTCGCATGAATCGCATTCCGGCGGCACATTTAGCCGATATTGGGCGGTGTGGGGTCTGTAAGAGTCCGTTGCCGCCGGCGGATGAGCCACTGGAAGTTGATTCCAAGTTATTCGACGAAATCATTCAAAATGCCCGTGTGCCAGTGTTGGTTGATTTCTGGGCGTCGTGGTGCGGGCCGTGCCGGTTGGCAGCACCGGAGGTTGCGCGTACCGCTGCGGATATGGCGGGACGAGCTATTGTCGTAAAGCTCGACACTGAGCGCTATCCGGAAGTAGCGGCCCGATTCAACGTGAGAGGGATTCCCAACTTCGTCGTTTTCAGGGCCGGTCGCGCAGTGACGCAGCAAGCCGGAGTCGCCGGCCATGACGAGATGGAAGCCTGGTTGAAATCTGCAATGCCCGCGTCTGCAGCCTGAGAATTGTTCAACATTCGCTTCGAAGTTTTCCCGGAGGCCCTGCGGCCAGCCAACGGTGAAGCCGCGTCGCTGTGCGAGGAAAATCATTTTTGCCGCCGCTCGCGCGTCCTGCACCAATACCAAAGCCACTGCAGTAGATCGTTCGTTCCACGCGCCCTCAGCCGCCGACTCTCCGCTCGATCCGGATCTTCTGACTACGCTACCGGAAAATCTTTCAAAGTTTTGTTTTAGTCGTCCAGAAACTTGGTATTCTTTGGCATCCCTCCGGCAGGAGTAGTTTTAGGAGATGCCATGTCCTCTCGCAGCCAGAATGTAGTGCGCTTGCTAGTTCCCGTGCTTTTCACACTTTTCATTCCCGCCTTGCATGCGGGGAATAACGAGGTGCTGGGCAAAGTTGATCTCATCGGCGCTACAAAAGTAGAGCGTACCTCGGGCGTCTGGATCGACGGCCAGTACGTGGGGTATCTGCGCGAACTCAAGGGGTCCAAGAAAATTCTGCTTCTACCGGGCGAGCACGAAATCACGGTGCGCCAAGGCGGATATGTGGACTTCGTCCAGAAAGTCATGGTTCGCGGCGGAGAAACACAAACCATCAACGTGAGGATGGGAAAAGATACGAGGGTTGAACTGCCGCGTATCACCTCCGAGATCAAACTGGAGGTAAATCCCAATCGCGCCGCCGTATTTGTCGACGGCGTATTCGTGGGGCATGTCGCCGAGTTCGAAGGATTGGGGAAAGCTCTCCTGGTCGCGCCGGGAAAACGGAAGATCAAAATCGAATTGCCCGGTTATCAGACTTTCGAAACCGACATCGAATTGGTGGCAAACCAGAAAACCGTCGTGAAAACGGAATTGGCGAAAGGCGGCCCGGCGGAAGGTACTCCTCTGCCGCAGTAGAATGGGAAAACCCTAATTGAGCGGTGTTCTCATCACATGGCGGCCGCTACGCCGCGCTGCTTGCGCAGCAACTCCACGAACAGCTCAGCCGCCAGTGCAGCGTGGTTGCGGAAGATCTCAAGCAACGGGTCTGCTTCGGCGGGCGCGGAAGCGACGGTCGAATTTTGCACGCCCGCATTTTCCAAGCCTTCAGGTTCAACCAGCAATTCAGGCACCGTTTCCGGACTTTCGGCCAGTTGGCGAAGGAATTTTTCCAGCAGCGCACGATGCTCCGGTGTGGATTTGGTGAATTCAACACCCATGCCCTTGTCAGGATGCATCACCCGAACCACCCCTTCGGATCGCAGTTCCACTCCCGCAGTGCGCATCGAGAGAGTTATCCGCGTAGAAACCGGAAATGGAGAACTAACCGAAAGGTAACAGCCTCCTAAACTCAGATCCGTGAGCTGGCAACTGACCGGCGGATCGTCCTTCTCTGCTTCCGGAGCATTGCGCATGATCCACTCTCGCATCTGTTGCGAAACCTCCGGAGAAGGATCCGAAAAGCGAAGTCCCACCTGAGTTTCGCTGCCTTCCCAGGCAAACTCCGCAGCCACTTGAAGCCGAGTGGTAGATCCTGGAAGCGTGAAAGACAAGTTCCACCGACCGTGGAGCTTGCTGCGGCGCGGCAGGCTAATGGCCAACCCGCCTTCTCCAACATCGATAGTATTCACCTTGAGACGGGCCAACGATTCAATGCTTGCCATTTCTACTGGAAAGCTCACCGGGACTCGGGAATTGCGGCGGCGTTCCCTCTTCATTAATGCTCGCGCGGCACGAAAACTTGATTTGGCGCGCTCCGCTGTCACTGGCTTGTACAGAATGAAATGTGCGCCAATCTCGAAGCCGGAACGCAATCCTGTTGCGGGATCCAGTATTGCAACTGCAATGGCGCGCTTGTTGCTCGGCGCATTGCGAGCCCCTCGGAATACATCAGCGGCGCCTGGACCAGCGCAGTCCACAATGATTGCTTCAAAGCGGTCGCGGGTCAGATGAGTCAACGCAGCTTCTGCGCTCGCGCAATGTTCGACCTCAATACTAAGGTCAGCCAACGTGCGGCGCAGAACACGCACGATTCTATCGTCTGAACACAGCAGGAGCGACTTCAATTTCATAGACTGCTCTTAGAAAGACTGCTTTTAAATCTGAAGACAAAGCACCGGACTCTCTCCACTGTAAGCCAGCCTTATGCGCCGGGCAACGCTCCTCTCGCGTCGCAAGTTACGCTTGTAACCGGCGCGATAGGCCGAAGGAACCTCATCTCTCGGCTTCAAGAACCTGCTATTAAAGTGGATCGATGAGCCCAAGATGCGTAAAGTGAAAGAGTTAGAAAGGATTTATAAAGTCGATGCAGAGTAAATGCAGGTTGACTATCGTAGAACATTGCCTTACCATATTTGCTTCTCCGACCAGCTTTTGGCATCTGGAATTCTGGCTCTGCCGGAGTGTTTGTTTACGAGCAAGTTTCGTCTCGTGAATCCACCAGAGCCTTCGGGGAATCATATAGTTAGAGCGGGATTTTGTCTTAAATCTAACCCTCATCCGTAGGAAAGGCTATTGTTCAATGGCGAAGCGACGCGGTAATCCGAACTGGGGCAAGCCAGAACCGATTGGACCGGTAGTACCCACAATCACGGAGTTCGAACAGGTGGTGCGTGAGTACAAACTCACTCCGGACCAATATTTGCGCTCCACTCGTTTGCGCGAGTGGGCCCGACGCAACAAGAATTCGAAGTACATCCCCGAGCCTTTGTTGGAAGCGTGGGGCTTTGAGATTGAGTCCACGCTGTAGAATAAGACTTAAGAAATTTTTCAAGGGTCGCTAATGGCGGCCCTTTCTTTTGTGTGCCTAACTGGATGCACATCCCGCTGCCTGAGCTGTTTGCAGTGCTGGCGACCGTTGCCTTTGCCACTGGCCTGAACGTCTATGCAACTGTGGTCGCGTTGGGATTGCTGGCTCGCTTCGGGCACGTGCCGCTTCCTTCTGCCTTGCTGTTGCTTGAAAGCTGGCCGGTTATTGCCGCCGGCGCAGTTCTGTTCGTCATCGAGTTTTTTGCCGACAAGATCCCAGGCTTCGATCTGATATGGAGCGCGCTCCACACTTTCATTCGCGTTCCCGCAGCCGCGTTGCTTGCTTATGGGGCCACTCGCCAACTCAGTCCCGGTGAACAGCTTCTTGCCGCTTTTTTCGGAGCTGCGATCGCTCTCGCCGCCCATGGAGGCAAGACCGCTCTGCGGGCAGCCGTGACGCCATCTCCGGAGCCCTTCTCGAATATCACGCTGAGTTTGGGAGAAGACGTTCTCGCCGTCAGCCTAACTTGGCTCGCAACGCGTCATCCCTACGCCGCCGCAACTATAGTTTTACTTCTGGTGCTCATTATTCTTGCACTGGCTCGTATTGTCTTCCGAGCGCTACGGCTGCTTTTTCGCGGCGCGGAGAATGAAGTTGAAGGGCATCAGGCGTAAACCACCGTTCTTGAACAAAGTGCGCATTCACAAGACCAAAATGGAACGGTCGAATCATCACCATAACGGTTCGTCCAGCATCTCCGGCCCGCAGCGGAGCATCTAACCAAATATTCGGAAGCCATCTTATGTCCATTTTCGATGAGAAATATCGAGTCGTTGAAGTCGAAGGTGATCGACTGCTGGTGCGCGGGATCCATAGTGGTGACATGCTCACGATCATCAACCC
>JBAVZU010000255.1:0-6330 GCA_049588915.1 Candidatus Sulfotelmatobacter sp. | reverse complement strand
CGCCACAGGAGCGCCTTCCTGGCGGCCGGTGCGGGCGGGCTGACGAGGTGTTTGGCCGCGGGGCATAAGGGCAACATCTTAGCAGAGACCTCGGTAACCACAGGAATGATTGACTCGCCAGATTTCCCTCGGTAGTCTGAGGGTTGATCCCATTCTGCTCAAAGAAATTCTTATGGCCGTAAATTCTATCCAACTTGGGCAGGTCTGGCGCAACGATGCCGATGGCCGGGATTACCTGGTCACCAAGGTATACAGCGAGGTGTTCACGCAGTATGCCATGCTGCGTCCGGCGGGAATCACAGCGCCCGACGCTCCAACCGTCCGCATCAAGGTGACGAAAAGTCCGCAAGGTGCGGCATTGCCCGGTTATACCTTCACCCAGGAAGGTTCGTTCTAGCCGCTGTTGCCAATTGTGGTTTCCGATAGACTTATTCTCAGCACGTTTTAGGGAACTGACATACAGACGCATTTTCCATGACTGAAAAACTGCTGACGGTCATCTTTGTGTTCATCAACTCGGTGGTCGCCACGACTGGCTACGCCGGCGTGATGTTGCTAATGGCGATTGAGTCAGCGTGCATCCCATTGCCGTCGGAACTGATCATGCCGTTTGCCGGGTATCTCGTGTTCCAGGGCACGTTCAAGTTGCTGTGGGTGGCGACGGCGGGTGCGATCGGGTGCAACCTGGGTTCGCTGGTTGCGTATGAGATTGGGTGTTATGGTGGGCGTCCGCTGGTCGAGCGCTACGGACGCTGGATTCTGATGGGTCGGCGCGAACTCGACTGGGCTGACCGATTCTTTCTTCGATGGGGATATCTGGCGGTCTTTGTAGGCCGTCTGCTGCCGGTGATTCGCACTTTCATCGCACTGCCGGCGGGCATTGCGCGCATGCCGCGAGGCCGGTTTCATCTCTATACATTTCTGGGATCGTGGCCGTGGTGCCTGGGTCTGGCGTATCTCGGAATGAAGCTAGGCGAGAACTGGCGAGAATTAGGAAAATACTTTCACAAGTTCGATGCGGTGATTGGAGTGGTACTGCTGGCAGGCGCGGCATGGTTCATCTGGAGTCATTGGCAGAATCGCATGAGCGGGACCGAGTCGCCTGTTAACTGACATGTTATGGCAGCTTTCTGTGGCAGCTTCCGAGATCCGGCGATGAAGGTCAACCCGTGGGTCATTGGTTAGGCTCATTGGTTAGGCTTCGCCAATTGCGATCCAACAATCTGCCACCTGCCGTTGCGCTTCATTACGACGTCCATGTAGACGTAGGAAACGGGGAAGCGGCGTCCACCTTGCTCCACATCATCTTCCTCGGAGCCGTGGATGATCGCCACATCTTCGCTTAGCACGCGGATTCGGCGACCGGTGGAGATCATCGAGATATAACGGATCGCGCCCGCCTTGAGATTATTCAGAACTTCCTGCTTGGTGTGAGACTCTCCGGATTCATCGTACTGAACGTAATCGTCGGCGAAAATACGCGAGAGTTCCGCGATGTCGGCAGCAATCAGGGCTCGATCGCCATCTTCGAAGAGTTCGAGGATTTGTTGCTCGTCGGTTTCTAGCGGCATCGCCTCGCCTCCCCATAGCGCGCTCAAGACAGGCTCCGAACATTTAACCGGGCGCCTTAAAGGCGCGTTGACAATACGTTGTTGCGGCAAGCCGGAAGGCGTCCCTGATACGAATCACGATTCTACAAATTACGATTCAAGGCAGCCTGACTTGGCGGTGAGCAACATTCCTTGCATGACCTGATAGTGTACAGGGATCAAAACCGAAATCTCGAGGAGAACATCATGATGCGCAAATCTCGCATTCTCGCCTTGCTGCTTTTCTTCACCCTCACCCTGCCCATTGTTAGCCGCGCCCAGTCTGCGTCGCAGGCGACTTCCGACAGGCCATTTGTGGTCGAGTACTACTACAAAGCAAAGTGGGGACATGCGGATGAGTTCCTGAAACTGTTCAAGAAGAATCATTATCCGGTGCTGAAGAAGGAAATGGAGATGGGACGGATCTCGAAGGTGTGGATGGATCAGCCCCGGTATCATACGACGGAAGACGGCCGCTGGGATTATCGCGTGACCATCGTTTTCCAGAATGCGACCGTGGCGAATGAACCGTTCGATGAAGCGGCGCTGCAGAAGCAGATGTATCCCGATCAAGAGACGTTCCAGCGGGAAGAGCAGCGGCGATTCGAGATTCTCGACGGGCATTGGGATTTGCCCGTAAAGCCAGTCGATCTGGAGAAGTAGTATCGGGACCGTGTGCCTGAGTGCAAGTGCTACTCGCAGCTCACTATCTTCCAACTGTGTTTTACTCTGCCATGACGATGCGCGGCCTTCCGAACGGATGTTAAATGAGCGTAACAAATTGCGGGGAAATTCCGCATGATCCTCATTGAAATTTGGAATTAGACAGGGCTGCAATCGAACTCTACTCTAGAACATGGACACTTTTATATCTGTTGAAGACCTTCATGTTGATCTGCTGCACGAGATAGGCAACCGGCTGGCAACAGCCGATGGCTTTCACGATGTAATGACCCGCGTTGTCGAGTTTTCCACTGCGCTGGTCAAGTGCGATTCTTGCCTGATCTATGTTCTTGAGGGGGATAGTCTGGTCTTGCGAGCTTCAAAGAATCCGCATCCGGAGGTTGTGGATCGGCTGAAACTTCGCGTGGGGCAGGGCATTACGGGATGGGTGGCCGAGCACCAGGAACCCGTAGCCTTGGCGGAAAGGGCGGCGCTTGATCCGCGGTTTCAATTTTTTCACGAGCTGCCAGAGGATAGTTATGAGGCATTCTTGTCGGTGCCATTGATGTGCCGCGGCCGCGTCGTCGGCGTTATCAATCTGCAGCATCGGCAGCCTCATGTTTACCGGAAAAGGGATATCCGTCTGATTTCTACGGTGGGTTTCTTGGTGGGAGCCGAGATTGAGAGGGCGCGACTGGAGGATGCAAACTCTAATCTTGCGGCACAACTGCAAACCCGCAAAGTAGTGGAGCGCGCCAAGGGCATTCTGCAGCGTGAACTGGGTTTGACCGAGGAGCAGGCTTACCTGACATTACAGCGGCAAAGCCGGCAGAAGCGTAAGCCGATGAGGGAAATTGCAGAAGCGATTGTTCTGAGTGAAGAAGTGAAAGGCAGTTCGCGGACGCAAGATCCTTCGTAATAAAATGGTAACCTTCCGGCTTTAACCGCTTCTCTTTACGTTGCAAACTTAAAACGTAAAAATCCGAGAGCAGATTCGTGATGATCTGCTCTCGGGGCACCGACCGGCTATTGAGCCGCGCTTGTGGGTGAAGTGGTGTGAAGCTCAGCCACCTCCTTCCCTGAGTTTGCGGGCGCTGCGAAATGCAGCGTGACTTCAAACTGGGGAAGAGCCATAGCGCTGACGTAGCTTGTGCCAAACCTTGAGTCGATTACGAGACGGGCTGTTTCGGAACCAGTGTTTTCTTCGGTGTTATTTACCAGCAGCATGAAGGATGCCAGCTTTCTGTCGATTTTCGTGATTTTCAGCATTTTCGACGGACCCACGGGATCAAGCGTGAACCGGTAGTCGCCCGCCGGCACCAAGACATTTTGCCAACTCACTTCATGCGGAAGCTTGAAGGTTCCGCCTTCATCCTGTGCAGAAGCCAGGGTGGGGGCGAAGTTTAGAGCACTGAAAACCAAAACGGCGGCATAGGCGAACTTGCGAATCGATTTCATGAGAATCTCCTGTTGTTTGTGGCATGTCCGAGTCACACGCTCGGCGGTTACCGAGTGGCGTGCTCTCAGATTGAGTGGAGAAACAACGAGGTCAGGAGATTTGCGCTACCGACGGCGCGGCCGGCACGCAAACATCAGCTTCGCTGGACCGGCTGCAGAGCTGGTTTACGAAGTGATTTCACTATGAAGGAAGGTTGGGTTAGTGTCCAACGCAAAATATTCATTCCCCGCATTTGTTGGACGAGAACTCTCGCTGGAATTGCTCGGCGTCGCCATCGCGGGACAGCCGAGGCGGCTGTCGTCACGTGGATCCTTGTACCGCTTGATGTCGCGGTTGACCTGTTAAACGGAATTTCTGCGCGTTTGGCAGCGCTCGTTTGCCAAAAGCCGGTTGGATACGCGAACATATGAAGTTTGCGTATCCATACAGATTCTTACTGAGGAAGCGGCCAACATATGGCGACACCGAAGAAGTCCGCAAAAGCGGCATCGAAGACACCCCACGTCGAAGTGAAATCGGAAGAGACGTTGCAGCGTGGTTCCAGCCACAACGGCACGATCGAGTCTGCGAAAGGCAAGCTGGGAGTGATGATCCCCGGCATGGGCGCCGTGGCGACCACGTTTGTTGCGGGCGTGGAGGCGATCCGCAAAGGGCTGGCGAAGCCAATCGGTTCCCTTACTCAGATGGGCACCGTCCGACTGGGAAAGCGCACGGACAAGCGTTCGCCGAAGATCAAGGAGTTTGTCCCCCTTGCCGGACTCGACGACCTGGTCTTCAGCGGCTGGGATATTTTCGAGGACAACATGTACGAAGCGGCTTCAAATGCCGGAGTGCTCGATCAGCGACTGCTCGACCAGTTGAAGCCGTTTCTTTCATCGGTAACTCCGCGCGCCGCTGTGTTCGACCACAACTATGTGAAGAAAATTGACGGGCCTAATGTGAAGAAGGGCAAGACGAAGATGGATCTTGCCGAGCAATTGCGCGACGACATTCGCGACTTCAAGAAGACAAGTGGCGCCAGCCGGTTGGTTACGATGTGGTGCGGATCCACGGAATCTTATATCGCCGCGACCGAGGCGCACCAGACCGTTAAGTCATTTGAAAAAGCCTTGCGCGAAAATGACGAGATGATTGCGCCTTCGATGGTTTATGCGTACGCGTCGTTGATGGAGGGAGTTCCATTCGCCAATGGCGCACCGAACCTTACAGTCGATCTGCCGGTCATGCTCGAATTATCGCGTCAAAACGAAGCGCCAGTGTGCGGAAAAGACTTCAAAACCGGGCAAACTTTGATGAAGACAATCCTCGCCCCCGGATTCAAAGCGCGCATGCTGGGATTGAGTGGATGGTTCTCTACCAACATCCTCGGTAATCGCGACGGTGAAGTGTTGGATGATCCAGGATCGTTCAAGACGAAGGAAGAATCGAAATTGTCAGTGCTTGAGCACATCTTGCAGCCGGAGCTTTACCCTGAACTCTACGGCAATATGTGTCACAAAGTCCGCATCAACTATTACCCGCCACGCGGCGACAATAAAGAAGGTTGGGACAACATCGATATCTTTGGATGGCTCGGCTATCCCATGCAAATCAAGGTCGATTTCCTTTGCCGGGATTCGATTCTTGCTGCGCCTATTGTGCTCGATCTGGTCCTGCTGATGGACTTGGCAAAGCGGAGTTCTGAGCTGCGCGGATTGGGTATTCAGGAGTGGTTAAGCTTTTACTTTAAATCTCCGATGACGGTGCCGGGCCTCTATCCCGAGCACGATTTGTTCATTCAGTTGATGAAGCTGAAGAACACGTTGCGGCACTTAAAGGGCGAAGAACTGATCACGCATCTGGGACTGGAGTATTACGACTAAAGCTTTGCCGGCTCCGGACGTTTTTTGCACGAACTAGGCCAGATCCAGAGCCATTTTCAGCGCAGCGTTGAGTTCCAAAATCTTGGCGCGCGGTAGTGAACCGACGTACTGTGTCAGGTCGGTCTTCCGCAGGCTGACTAGATTATCAGCCATGATCCAACTGAAATGCTTAAGTCCTTCCGTCGGTCCCAACTGCGACCTGGGTCGAAAGAGCATTGCCAGTTGAGAAGATGGGCGCGCAGATCACGGTAGAGAAACGGGATTCGATGAGCACCTGGCGGCTCACCACAACGAAAATCCGATGAGATTTCGGGTGGCCGTGCGGCTTGTATACCCGATAAAGATCTCCGCGTTTCACTTTTACCCGCCTGCCGGTTAGTCGTCCGCTGCTTGGTAGTCCAGGACGTCAGCCGCCTCAGAGTTCAGCTGCTCGGCCGCATGGTTGATCCGTTCCAAGTCAAGCGCGTGCGCCTGAGTCCGCGCCTGCTGCCGCAGATAGCGCCGCAAGACGCGCTCGATGTATGCGGAGCGGGAACCTCGCGGTCCTACGAGCCGATCAATGCTGACGAGGAGATCCCGCGATAGTGTGATAGAAGTCTTCTCCTTCATACCACCATCATACCACCTGACGGAGTCCAGAACGAACGGAGTCCAGAACGAGGTGACGTCAAGCTGCTTGTGTAAATAGGTTGAGGGTGCGGGTTTTCCACTCCAGGTTGAATCTGTGGAAGATGGAGTAGATGATGCGGTCGACGCT
>JBAVZU010000254.1:0-2213 GCA_049588915.1 Candidatus Sulfotelmatobacter sp. | reverse complement strand
ACCAAAGAAGAACTCCAGTAGCTTCAACTGTCAGCAGGACCCTCTATAAGCGATTACGAGTTTTCCTTTGCCATCACCGTCTCACGCCATGCGGATCAAGGTTCGTTCCGAGAAAGGCACATAGAGGAACGCCGTGCTCGCGCGTACCGATTATTTGCGGAGGTACAATAATGACGTCGTGAAATCTGAACTCCATAACAACCCCGACCACAGGCATCGCCGCCACGCGATTTACGCCACGGAAACTTTCGGACTTTTGCTGATCGCGTTTCTGCTGCTGATCCTCACCGTGATTCGTTATTGGCATGACATCCATTGGAGCATGCGCTGACGGCAGCTTCGGCGCAGCCCGAGCCGCTGCTCGTGGTCGTGCTCGGCCCCACGGCCAGCGGAAAGACTGCTCTGTCCCTGGCTCTTGCGGAACGCCTCCACGGCGAAATCGTGAATTGCGATTCAGTGGCTATGTATCGCGACTTTAACGTCGGGACCGCCAAGCCCACTGCCTCTGAAAGAGCTCTGGTTCCGCATCACTTACTGGATTGCGTTGCGCCATCAGAGTACATTACGGCCGGCGAATACGCCCGCCAGGCGCGGCAAGTCCTTGCAGAGATCAAAGAGCGCGAACATTTGCCCATTCTAGTGGGAGGAACTGGTCTCTATCTGCGAGCCCTGCTCGACGGGCTGTTCCCGGGCCCGCAGCGCTCGGAAGAGCTGCGCGATCGTTTGCGCGAAGGCGCGGCCAGCAGACGGCCCGGCTATCTTCATCGCGTGCTATGCCGGTTGGATCGACCGGCTGCGGAAAAAATTCACGCCAATGACACGCCTAAGCTCATCCGCGCCATTGAAGTTTGCCTGGCCTCTCGCCAGAAACTCACCGACCTCTGGCAGCAGCCGGGTCGCGAACCTTTGATTGGATTCCGTATTCTGCGCATCGGTCTCGATCCTGATCGTCAAGCCCTGTATGAACGAATCAATCGCCGTGCGCAGCAGATGTTCGAATCGGGGTTGGTAGAAGAGACACAACAACTCCTCGAAAAATATGGCAGCTCGGTAGCCCCACTGTCTTCCCTGGGATACAAGCAGGCGGTGCAACTGCTTTTAGAAGAACTCACGCGCGACCAGGCACTGCAATCCATTCAACAGGCCCACCGCAACTATGCCAAACGCCAAATGACCTGGTTCCGCCGGGAGCCGGAAGTTCGATGGTTAAAAGGCTTTGGCGACGATGCAGATGTCCAGAGGGAAGCTGGGGCTTGGGTCTCAGGGCGGGTGTCAGGGCTCAAGTTTTAGGTCTTAGGCTCACGACTTGAGTCAGAGCAGATTTCGGGTCTTGAGTCTTAAAGAATCGTTGACACCGCTACTGTCAGCTAAATCCTAAGACGTGAGACTTAAGACCTGAGAATTAAGACCCGAGACCTAAGACCTAAGACCTGCCACCCGCTCCTCTGCTATCGTTCCACCATGCGTCGTAAAACTGTCGTTCTCCTGTACACTCTTCTGCTCACGACTTTCGCCTTCGCCAAAGAAAAATATCAGCGTCCCGGCCCGATCCATCTCACACACGATGGGGAAAAATGGGCGGAGAAGACGCTACACAAGCTCACCCTTGAGGAGAAAGTCGGGCAGGTCTTCATGATCTGGTGCCGCGCCAGTTTTCTCAACGTGGAAAATTCCGAGTACTTGCAACTGCGCGATGCCCTGCAGAAATATCACGTCGGCTCGTTTGCCATGACAGTTCATGTCGATGGGCCATATCTTTTACGCAGCGAACCCTATGAAGCAGCCGAACTTTTAAACCGCCTGCAAAGCGATTCCAAACTCCCGCTCCTGTTCGCCGCGGATTTTGAGCGTGGCGTCTCCATGCGCCTGATGGGGACTACGGTCTTTCCGCATGCCATGGCTTTCGGCGCAGATGCAAAATTGGAAGATGCCGAGGCCTTCGGCCGCATCACCGCCGAGGAATCGCGCGCCATTGGCATTCACTGGAATTTTTTCCCCGATGCCGACGTGAACTCGAATCCAGCGAATCCCATCATTAACACGCGCTCGTTCGGCGAAGACCCTAAACAGGTGGGCGACCTGGTCGCGGCCTACATCAAGGGCGCGCATGAAGGCGGGATGCTGACCACGGCCAAGCATTTCCCCGGTCACGGCGACACGGCCACTGATTCCCACCTCGGCGTCGCCAGCGTAAACGTGGACCGTGCGCATCT
>JBAVZU010000253.1:0-5334 GCA_049588915.1 Candidatus Sulfotelmatobacter sp. | reverse complement strand
GAGAATGGATCGCGCCAGTTCATCCCCCGCAAGATCAGCCGCTAAAACCGCCGGTAAGAGCGCGGCAAAACCGCCGTTGGCGTTGGCAGTGCGCGCTAATTGGTCGAAGGTTTCCACCGCCCAGATGGACTTCATCTCATCGAAAAGGGGTGAGGATTGTTTAGTGGTTCGATCAACTGGCGATTGGTCCTGTTCCGATTCATCTCCCGTGCGCAACACGGCCGCAACCGCCGCACGACCGATCCAGTGCGCCGAACCCTCATCGGAGATGGTGAAACCCCATCCTCCCGCCCGCGCAGTTTTTCCGTTCGCATCGCGGCCAAAAGCAATCGATCCGGTGCCGCCGATCACAATCACGCCCGGTCCTGAACCGAACGCGGCCTGCAGAGCAATTTCCATATCTCCCACGACTTCGATTTTCCCGGGGATTACCTCCGCAACAATTTTTTGTACGATGCCGTTAATCTCTTTGTGTCCGGCGCCTGCTGCACCGATGCAAGAGCACTGCAGCTCCCGCGGATCGATCTTCGCGGTGCCGCAGGCTTCGGTGATGGACTGGTGCAGCGCCTCGCGCGCGCCAGTTTCTCCGACGCGCGTGATGTTGCTGGGGCCAGAAACCGCCGAGGCTAGGACGGCAAACTCGTCTCCTACGGAGCAAGTGGTTTTGCTGCCTCCGCCATCGATGCCCAGGTAATAAGCCACGCGTTATTTTTATCACAGCAGATCTGGCTTTCAGTTTGTCGCGTTCGCGACGCGCAGCAGGTTCTCATACTCTCACTCGCGTGAAACTCCGGCTACGGCCATAATTGGCAATTCACCGAATAACGCATGGGTCTCGACAAACTCGATCTCGCGATCATCGCGCTTTACCTGGTCGGCATCACTCTTTTCGGTTTGCGTTTTCGAAAGCGGCATCGCTCCCTGCGTGATTATTTTCTCGCGGGACGCGATATTCCATGGTGGGCCATCGCACTTTCCATCGTTGCCGCCGAAACCAGCACCCTCACCATCATCAGTATCCCCGGCCTTGCCTACGATACAAACCTCACATTCCTGCAAGTAGTGATGGGATACGTGGTGGGACGCGTGGTGATCAGTTTCGTCCTGCTGCCGCATTATTTTCGCGGTGATCTTTATACAGCGTATGAATTGATTGAACGCCGCTTCGGCCGGGGGTTACGCTCGCTTACCGCAGGCCTTTTCTTGCTCACGCGGACGGCGGCGGAGGGTGTACGTGTCTACGCTGTTTCGATCGTCGTGGCTATCGCTCTGGGGACCGGAGAAGTGGGGTCGATCGCGATTATTACTGTATTGACACTCATCTATACATTCGAAGGCGGACTGGCGGCAGTGATTTGGACCGACGTGGTGCAAACTGTCATTTACGTCGGCGGGACGCTGGTAGGACTTTTTACAATCCTGCATCTTGTGCCCGGGGGATGGAGCGCGATCCATGCTGCCGCCGCAAGCGCAGGCAAACTTCAGGTGTTCGACTTCACCCCAAGCTTGTGGATGCCTTACACATTCTGGGCGGGCGTGATTGGCGGCGCCGCCTTCACTACGGCGAGCCATGGTACGGATCAACTCTTCGTCCAGAGACTGCTCGCCGCGCGCGGGCAGAAGCAGTCCGCGATAGCCCTGCTTTCAAGCGGAGTAGCCATTCTGTTTCAGTTTGCGTTATTCCTGACGGTGGGCGTGATGCTCTGGGCATACTATCGAGTACCCTCGGCTGCGTTCGGAAAGCCCGATCGAATCTACCCCACGTTCATCGTGAGGGAGATGCCTCACGGTATTTCGGGACTGCTCATTGCGGCCATTTTAGCCGCAGCCATGTCGAACTTGAGCGCGGCACTCAATTCACTCTCTTCCAGCGCGATCATGGATTTTTACGTACGCCTTCGGCCACAGGCCGATGAGGTGACACGCATGCGCTTATCGCGCATGGCAACATTCTTTTTTGCAATCGTGCTGTTCGGGCTGGCGGTCTTTTCTTTGCATAAAGCCGGACGCGTTGTTGAGGTCGGGCTGCAGATTGCATCGGTGGCTTATGGCGCGCTGCTTGGAGTGTTTCTGCTTGGAGTGCTAACCGAAAAAGCCAATCAGCGCGGAGCCATGTTGGGCATGCTTTTTGGATTTAGCGTCGACTTATACCTGTGGTGCTGGACGCGCGTTCCGTGGACCTGGTGGGTGCTGATTGGTGCGCTGGTCACTTTTGGAGTGGGGTACCTGGCAAGCTCTGTGACACGGGAGTAGAAGAACGCGAGGAACAGGGACGGACCGCGCAGAAGAGAGGTCGCGTATACTTGCAGCCTTCTCTAATGCCAGATCTCACGCTACGTACTGCTACCCGACCTGAACTCGCTCGCGATCTAGGCGTAAGTCACGCCTCGGCGGTAGTCGTGGGAACGATCATTGGTAGCGGAATCTTTCTCGTTCCCGCCGAGATGATGCAAGCCGTCGGCTCGGCAAAGCTTGTCTATCTGGCATGGCTGGTGGGCGGGCTGTTGTCTTTCTTTGGGGCGCTCACTTACGCGGAACTGGGCGCCATGAAGCCGCAGGCGGGCGGAGAATATGTTTACGTGCGCGACGCCTACGGTCCGCTGGGCGGTTTTCTATACGGCTGGACCTGGTTTGTCATCGCGAAGCCCGCCTCGGTGGCGACCGTCGCTATAGGACTGGTACGCATTCTGGGTACATTCCCGGTCTTTTCGTTTTTTTCGAGCAACTTCTTCTTTACAACCATCTCTTCGCATACTTTTGCAATCACATGGGGACAACTTGTCACCATTGCAGCGGCGATTCTAATCTCCGGGCTGAATTACCTCGGAGTAAAGAAAGCTGGAGAATTTCAACTCGTATTCACGATTCTCAAAGTCGTGATTATTCTCGGCATCGTGGTCGTGTGCTTTAGCGGCGCAGGCAGCGTGGGCGGACGCGGCTGGAGCAACTTTGCCGGAACGTTTGGCGGAGCGAAGGGCGGAATCTCTGGGTTTATGGCTGCGCTGGTCGCGGCCTTGTGGGCCTATGACGGATGGAACGACCTGAACATGGTCGCGGGTGAAGTGAAGAAACCCGAACGAAATATTCCGATCGCCCTGATTGCCGGAGTAGCCACGGTCGGCGTGCTCTATGTGCTGGTCAACGCGGCAGTACAATTCGTGTTGCCGGCGGATGTAATTGCGGCGTCGCAGCGCCCTGCTTCTGACGCGGTCGCGCGGGTAATGGGCCACATGGGAGCGGCGATCGTTTCAGTGGGCATGGCGATTTCCATGCTGGTCACGCTCAATGGCACTGTCATGAGCGGAGCGCGAGTGCCCTTTGCCATGGCGCGCGATGGATATTTCTTCCGCGTTCTGGCGGAAGTGCATCCGTGTTTTCATACGCCGTCGGCCGCCATTATCGTGCAGGCGATTTTGTCGATCATCCTGCTGCTTCTGGGAGGAAACTTCCGCCAGCTTTTTTCTTTGGCCATCTTTGCAGAATGGCTCTTCTACATGATTGCAGGAAGCACCATCTTTGTTTTCCGCTGGCGCGATCCGCAGGCCACGAGGCCCAATCGCGTGCTAGGTTACCCATTCGTTCCTGCGTTATTCATCGCCGCTGCCGCGGTTCTTCTCTACTACACCTTCCGTGAAAACTGGCCAAATTCTTTTTACGGACTGCTGGTGATTCTGGCAGGCATTCCCGTGTTTTGGTCGTTTCGTAAACTTCGCCAAGCAGAGGGGCCGTCGTAATCCCGTCCCTGTCCTGTTTCTGACTCAATTCCCGCTAATATTCTTCAGCTCGGACCGCTCAACCTATTCTGATTTTTCTTTTTTCTTCCCCGGCAGCCCCGCCGGGTTCTCATGCGTGCGCTCACGGAAGCTGCCCCGCATTCCCCCAGCCAGCGAAACACTCGACTCGCCAAATTTGTCGCGCAATCGATCCGCCACTGTTAACGCATCTTTCCAACGTTGGCGGGACCCGCCTTCCAGCAGGTTAATCTGCTCGGGTTGCGCCTCGAAGGAAGAAGCCTGAACTCCAAGCAGACGAACTTCCGCGCCCGCATTCCAATTCCTGCGAAACAGGCGGCGCACCTGTTCAAAAATTTCGCCATCCAGCTGAGTTGCCACCGGCAAACTATGAGCCCGCGTGATGGTGGTGAAATCTTTATATCGCAGCTTTAGTTGAATGGTGCGAGCATGAAAGTCGGCTTCCCGCAGGCGTCGGCCTACCATCTCGGAAAGCCGCATCAAGGTAGCTTCGAGCTGGCTGGCATCGGCTGTGTCTTCGTTGTATGTATGCTCGTGGCTGATGGATTTCGCCGCAGTATCTGCGCCCACTTCGGTGTCGAACCATCCGCCTGCGTCTTCGCCACGCGCTTTGCCCGCCAGTGCCAAGCCCCACTTGCCAAATCGTTCCTCGAGTTCCGATTCTTCCAGCCGTGCCAGGTCTCCCACTTTCCTGATTCCCAGCTTGTGCAGATGGCCTTCCATCACCTTGCCGACGCCGGGAATCTCGCGCACATCCAGCGGAGCAAGGAATTTGGCTTCTTCGCCAGGGACAATCCACAGCACGCCGTTAGGCTTCGCCTGCGCTGATGAAACCTTCGCAATCAGCCGCGACGAGCCAATCCCGATCGAGCAGTTAAGTTGCGTTTCTTCTTTCATTCGCTGATGCAATTTGTGCGCGCATCGCAGCGGTAGTCCGTGCAGCCGCTCGGTCCCAGTCATGTCCAGATACGCTTCGTCGATGGAAGCCATCTCCACCTGCGGCGAGAACGCCGTCAGCACTTTGTAGGCTTTTTCCGAGCACTCGCGATAGCGCTCGGGATGTCCGTCAACGAAGATGGCCTGCGGACACAGCTTGGCAGCGATCCGCAAAGGCAAAGCCGAATGCACTCCGAACTTGCGGGCTTCATAAGACGCTGCCGAGACTACGCCCCGCTCATGTCGCTGTCCTCCAACTACGACGGCCTTTCCTTTGAGCGATGGATCGTACAGTTCTTCCACCGAGACGAAGAACGCGTCCATGTCGACGTGGAAGATGGTGCGGGGGAAAGCCGGCAGTTGGGAGGTGACGGCCATGAGGAATTGTAGCAGCGAAATGACGAAGCTTATGCGCCCCCCGGGCGTGAGGCAAGATGGAGGGGACAGCCGCCTCGGCTGTGCGCGGAGCTAAGCTCCGCAGCTGCTCCTTTTTATTTCGATGCACTATACCAATACTTTTTCCACTGTCGCCCCCGCTCCTCGCATCTGCCTTACCCGCTCATAAATTTTCCCATACTCGCGCGCCGAAGCGTTCCAGGAGAAATCCTTATTCATTCCGTTGCGCATCAGGACCTGCCACGAAGTC
>JBAVZU010000252.1:0-7424 GCA_049588915.1 Candidatus Sulfotelmatobacter sp. | reverse complement strand
CTTCCGCACCCGCCCCTCCGGCGACAAATAGCTGAACATGTGATTCTGCTGCTGATCCTCTCCGCGCATACCTTCTCGTACCATACCAGGCTGTGGATGGGGAGTAGTTTTTCAGCAGCCTGCTAGGCGTCACGTCGAACGAATGCGCGAGACGAACTCTTCAGAAGACGGAGAGGAACCCGAACAACCTGGAGACAACTGCGAGCAACAAATATGCGATGAGCAAGAAGAATGGCGCAGGTAAAGGATTAGCCGACCCAACCCACCTCAAGCCCACCGATCCAGATGACAAGCAAACGCTTCGTGTGGTTATTGAAACTCCGAAAGGGAGCCGCAACAAATTTGCCTTCGATCCTGAGGAACACATTTTTCAGTTGAAGAAAGTGTTGCCGGCCGGAATGACGTTTCCATATGACTTTGGATTCGTTCCCTCCACCCAAGCCGACGACGGCGACCCGCTCGATGTGTTGGTTCTGATGGATGAGCCCGCTTTTCCAGGCTGTGCGCTCACTTGCCGGCCGGTTGGGGTGATTGAGGGAGAGCAGCAAGATAAGAAACAGAAAATACGCAACGATCGAATCGTTGCGGTCGAACAGGATGCACATAGTTGGGCACACGTTAAGAGTCTGGATGACTTGGGCAAGCAATTCTTGCGGGAGCTGGAAGAGTTTTTTGTGAACTACCATGGGTTATCTAACAAGGAATATCGTATTCTTGGCGTCAGAGGCTCTGGGGCGGTAAGAAAGATGGTCAAGTCAAAAATGAAATGAAGTTGGCTGTGATTCTGGTTCGTACGATTTGAAAAAAGTTGCAGCCGGCATGCAGAATCGTGAGCGGCACGGCTTTCAAACCCTTCGGGTCGTCCTGCAATCTCTCGCGAAATCATTTGTTCACTTAAGCGCCTACCGATCTCCCGGCGCTGCTCGTTTCTTTCTCTCCTTATACAATCAAGCTTCCGAGTGAAAGAAATCTCATGTCCCTCAAGGAGTCTGAAGCGATAGTTCTCCGCACCTATCCGCTGCGGGAAGCCGATCTACTGGTCACGATGTTTACCCGCGCGGAAGGTAAGGTGCGCGGCGTAGCTCGGTCGGCAAAGAAATCGAAGCGCCGCTTTGGCGGATCCTTGGAGCCGATGACCTACGTCCGCGCATTTTACGATGTCCGCGAACGGCAGGAACTGGTTCGCCTCGATTCGTGCGAGATCCTCGAATCTCCCATGGCAACCGAAGTCACCTATGTGCGGGCGATGGCGCTTGCGCACGTGGCTGAGTTGCTGGACGAACTCCTCCCCGACCGTGAGGTGAACGACGCGATCTTCCGGCTGACCCTTTCTGTATTGCAGGCGATCAGAGGTTCTGACGTCTGGATGCCCATCACTTATTTTGATCTCTGGGTGACGCGACTGGTCGGGTTTCTGCCGGAGTTGACCGAGTGCATCATTTGCGGTCGGAGCTTAAATGGCGGCCGAGCTTATTTTCATGCGCTGGCGGATGGCCTGATGTGTGCCGACGACAAGCGCCTGGCGTCCTCGGAGATCTCAAACGAATCACGTGTGCTGGCCGCGCAGATGTTCCGCGCGCCGGTGAATACCTTAACCCGGCAGGAACCGTGGCCCAAAGCGCAAGCCGCCGATCTGCGAAAATTCCTAATGCAGAGTTTGCAGAGGCATACCGAGAAGAAGTTGGTCACAGCGGGGATGCTGGAAAAGAGCCGGTTTTAGACGTTAGCTGACGGCTCATCTATACTTATATACTTACTTTACAATTAGCAATTGATCCTGCATCGCCTCAGACTAAGCCTGTGAACCTGCCCAACCCTAGTTCGCTAACGTTTCAGGAACTCATACTGCGCCTGCAGGCATTTTGGGCGGAGCGCGGATGCGTGCTGCAGCAGCCTTATGACGTGGAAGTGGGCGCGGGGACGATGGCGCCAGAGACTTTTCTGCGCGTGCTGGGGCCGAGACCTTATAAGGTGGCGTATGTACAGCCGTCGCGGCGTCCGGCGGACGGGCGTTACGGCGAGAATCCGAATCGGCTGTTCAAGCACATGCAGTTGCAAGTAATCCTGAAGCCTCCGCCGGAGAACGTGCAGGAGTTGTATCTGGAGTCGTTGGGCGCCATTGGCGTCGATCTGCGCCAGCACGATATCAAGTTCGAAGAAGACAACTGGGAAGCTCCGACGCTGAGCGCCTGGGGCGTCGGGTGGCAGGTGATGCTGGACGGACTCGAGATCACGCAGTTCACTTACTTTCAACAGTGTGGCGGCGTCGACCTGTTCCCCATTTCTGCCGAGTTGACGTATGGGCTGGAGCGCATCGCTGCCTTTCTGCAGGATGTGGATTCCATTTACGACATTGTGTGGGCGCGCGATCCGGAGACGGGACACGAAGTAAAGTATGGCGATGTGCGGCTGGCCGATGAGCTGCAGTTTTCGCTTTACAACTTCGAGATCGCGGATGTGGAGAAGGCGTGGAAGCATTTTGAATTGTATGAGGCGGAGTGCAGGGGGCTGATTGACGGGTATGGGAAGTTCGGAAAAGAGGTTCGTGGTGACAAAGATCAAAAGGCCGACTTCTCGCAAAAGACGCGAGAAACGGGGCACCCAGACTTTATTAACAAGGCGTCGTTCCCGCTGCTGGCAGCTTACGATCTCTGCTTGAAGTGTTCGCACTTGTTCAACATTCTTGACGCGCGGGGCGCGATTTCGGTGACGGAGCGCGTGGGCGTGATTGCCCGAGTGCGGGCGCTGGCGGTTGGGATCGCGAAGGCTTGGGTGGATCAGCAAAAAGGCGGGCAGCCCGCGACCGAACAGTCAGACGAGCCTGCACCTGTGCGTGAAAAGAGATCACCGAAAGGGAAGCTGTTGACGGTGGGGTAGCGGTTCCTTTTGTAGCCTGGTGTAACCCTACGCTTCGAGATTTTGCGCATCGAGATTTTGCAGCTTCGATACTTTGCACAAGCGGATGTGATCCGCGTCACATCGACTGAGGCGTGAATCTGAGAACGTTGATGGTTTGAAGCCATGCCAGACTTCCTACTAGAGATCGGTTGCGAAGAGATTCCGGCACGGATGATCGACGCGGCGTCGCAGGAGTTGCGCGAGCGCGTCACCGCTCTGTTGATTCGGGAACGCCTGGCGGCCAGCGAAGTCATCCACTTCGACACGCCGCGGCGATTGACGGTGATGGCTCACGGAGTTCCTCCTTCACAGCCTGACGCAACCGAGCAAATCACCGGACCGTCGGTGAATGTCGCCTATAAGAATGGTGAACCAGCCCCGGCAGCTCATGCCTTTGCCAAAAAGGCTGGCGTGGACGTATCGCGACTGGAGAAGATCAGCACGGCCAAGGGCGAATATCTGGCCGCGAAAATCACTAAGAAAGGCCGGAGCGCGGCCGACATTCTGGCCGAAAATCTTCCCAAGGAAATTTCTTCGATCTATTGGCCGAAGAGCATGTACTGGCGCAAGCCGACAGAGCGGTTTGTGCGGCCGGTGCGCTGGCTGGTTGCGATGTTGGACGGCGAGACTATTCCACTGGAATTTGACGGAATCCAGGCGGGCAACGTCTCGCGCGGCCATCGAATCCTCTTCACTGGAAACGTAACTATTCCTAGCGCCGGTTCTGCTTACGTCGATGCGCTACGCGAGGCGAAAGTCTTGGGACGCGGCGAACGCGAGCATCAGATTCGCAAAGCTCTCGATGCTGCCACGCGCGCGATTCCCGGAGCGCGCTGGCGCGAAGACAAGGCGCTCCTTGAAAGCGTAGTCAACCTGACTGAATTTCCTTCGGTGGTTCTCGGCACATTCGATCTGCAATTCCTCGCCCTGCCGGAAGAGGTTTTGGTCACGGTGATGCGCGATCATCAGAAATATTTCGCGCTCGAAGATGCTGCTGGCAAACTCTTGCCGCATTTTCTCGCAGTGCTGAATACTGATGGAGATCCGCAGGGATTGATTCGCCATGGCAATGAGCGCGTGCTTCGTGCGCGCTTCAACGACGCGCGTTTCTTCTGGGAGACGGATCAGAAGCAATCCCTGCTAGAGCGTTTGGATTCGCTGAAGAACGTTACTTTCCAGAAAGACCTGGGGAGCTATTACGCTAAGACACGGCGCGTGCAGCGCCTGTGCAGTTGGCTGAGCGAGATTATCAAGCAGGACTGGATCGCTGTCCGTGCCGGCGTGATCCATAAAGCTGCATGCCTGGCAAAGACAGATCTAACCACCGAACTGGTTAAGGAATTTACAGAATTGCAGGGTATTGTGGGTGGGCTGTATGCGCGAGTGCAGGAATTGGACACCAGCTTGCCCGAAGCAACGCGACTCGCTATCGCGGATGCAATCTACGATCATTATAAGCCTGAGTCCACAGAGGATGACGTGCCGCGGTCCATCGAGAGTGCCGTGCTTTCCGTTGGCGATAAGGCGGACACGATTGCCGGCATGTTTTCGTTAGGTCTGGTTCCGAGCGGGTCGAAAGATCCGTTCGCTTTGCGCCGGCAAGCGAACGGAATTGTGAAGGTGATCGCGGAAAAGAAGTTGCCCTTGCGTCTCTCGGAGCTGATGCGTGACGCGCGCGCCGGATATAAGGCATCAGAGGCTGAGAAGAAATTTGTTGCCGATGCGAAATTTATCGATTCTGTGCGAATCTTTTTCCGCGAGCGTCTCGAGTTTTATCTAAAGGACGTGCAAGGATATGCGTATGACGTGGTGAAGGCGGTGTTGGCGGCGGATTCTGAGGATGTAGTGGATGCTGTGGCCCGCGCCGAGGCAGTCAAGAAGGTTATGCACATGCCCGAGTTTCAGGCTATTGGCGCCGCTTGCAAGCGCATGCGAAATATTCTGAGACAAGCTTCAGAGAAAAACATTGAAGCTGCCGCCAGATTTGAATATCTGCCGGAAAGTGCCGACGAAGAAAAAAACTTGATGGCGTATGTGGAGAACACGAGCGGCAGAGTTGAGGGACGGCGAAACCAGAAGGAATATCTGGACGCCTTGATTATGTTGTCGACGGCCAGAGAGCCGGTCGACAGGTTTTTCGACAAGGTCATGGTAATGGTCGAAGATGAAAGAATTCGGGCAAATCGTCTAGCGCTGCTGCGAACTGTCTTGCGAGAGTTTTCGACCATCGCCGATTTCTCCGAGATCGTGGCGGAAGGAAATAACTGAAGCGAAAGACATCGTCTAGAATTCGATGTCTCGGCACTGTTACACAAAGATCGAATTAAAGTTAAAAATCTTGAAGCAGAGGAATAAATCTCATGGCAACGATGACCCTCCCAGAAAACGAAGTTCAGGAATCGAAACAGAAACTAACCAAGTATGTTTATTTTTTTGGCGGAGGTAAGGCCGAGGGTCACGGCAAGATGAAAGACGACCTGGGCGGCAAGGGCGCCGGTCTGGCTGAGATGACAAACGCCGGCCTCCCCGTCCCTCCCGGATTTACGATTCAGACTGAGGCTTGCCGCGAATACATGCGGCACAACGCCGTGTCAAAAGAAGTCGACAGCCAGATGGACGAAGCGCTGGCGAAACTGGAATCCTTACAAGGTCAGAAACTCGGGGTTGGCGATAATCCGTTGCTGGTTAGCGTGCGCTCGGGCGCGAAGTTCTCCATGCCCGGCATGATGGATACCATTCTTAACCTTGGACTGAACGACACGAGCGTTGAGGCGCTGGCCAAGCGCAGTGACAATCCCCGTTTCGCGGCGGATTCCTATCGTCGTTTGATCCAGATGTTCGGCAACGTCGTGCTGGAGATTCCTAAGGCCGCGTTCGACGAGGTCTTCGATGCCAAGAAGAAGCAGAAAAAGACCAAGCTGGACACCGATCTCGACGCGAAAGCTTTGAAAGAAGTTATCGAAGAGTATAAGAAGGTCGTCAAAAAGCATACCAAGCGTGACTTCCCGCAGGATCCGCATGAACAGCTGGTGATGGCGCGAGACGCAGTGTTCCGATCCTGGCAGAACGAGCGGGCTAAGCATTACCGCCGCATCAATAACATTGATGACATGCTCGGCACAGCGGTCAACGTGCAAGCCATGGTGTATGGCAATCTGGGCGATACCAGCGGCACGGGCGTGGGTTTTACCCGTAATCCGGCGACGGGCGCGAAGGAGTTCTATGGCGAATTTCTGATGAATGCCCAGGGAGAAGACGTGGTTTCCGGCGTGCGCACTCCGGTGCCGATCCTCGAACTGCAGAAGATCATGCCCGATGTCTATAACCAGCTCCGCGAAATCACTACGCGGCTGGAAAAGCATTACAAAGACATGCAGGATTTCGAGTTCACCATTCAGGACGGCAAGCTCTACATGCTGCAGACGCGCAATGGCAAACGCACGGGCTTAGCCGCGGTGCGTGTGGCGATCCAGATGGTCGACGAAGGATTGATCACGAAGGAGGAAGCCATCTTCCGCGTAGAGCCGAATCAGCTCTATGACTTTCTAGTGCCGCGGTTGGACGAGAAGAGTACGAAGGTCGAGGTGCTGGCTACTGGTCTGCCGGCGTCGCCGGGCGCGGCGGTCGGACAAATCGTTTTTACTGCGGAAGAAGCTGTGAAGAAAGCCGGGCACGGGGCTACGAAAAATCCTGTGATCCTCGTGCGCGCAGAAACTACGCCGGAAGATATTCAGGGGATGGAAGTAGCTGCTGGTATTTTGACTTCGCGCGGTGGCATGACCAGCCACGCAGCCGTGGTCACGCGCGGCATGGGAAAGTGCTGCGTCGCGGGAGCGGGCGATATCGGAGTGGATGAAAGCCGGCGCGAAATGCGCGTGAAGGGGCAAATCTTCAAAGAAGGCGACTGGATTTCGCTCGACGGCACAACCGGCCGCGTAATCAAAGGGAAGCTAAGCACGATTCCTCCAACAGCAGACGATCCTGAACTCCTCAAGCTGATGGGATGGGCGGAGCCATACCGCAAAATTGGCGTGCGTGCCAACGCCGACATTCCACGCGATGCGATTCAAGCGCGGGCATTTGGCGCCGAAGGCATAGGTCTTTGTCGCACCGAGCACATGTTCTTTGCGGAAGACCGCATTCCTCATATGCGGGCAATGATTCTAGCCAACAATGAAAAAGATCGGCGGGCGGCGTTGAAGACGCTGTTGCCGATGCAGCGCAAGGATTTTATCGGCTTGTTCAAGGCGATGGCAGGTTTGCCCGTGACCATCCGGTTGTTGGATCCGCCACTGCACGAGTTTTTGCCCAAGCGCGAAGAGTTGATGGTGGAGATCGCGGTGCTTGAAGCAACCAAGCCGAAGTCGCCAAAGCTGAAAGAATTGCGCACTTTGCTGGCGCGGGTGGAAGAACTGCACGAGTTCAATCCCATGCTGGGACATCGTGGTTGCCGGTTGGGAATCACCTATCCAGAGATTACCGAGATGCAGGCGCGGGCCATCATCGAAGCAGTCGTGGCTGTGGAC
>JBAVZU010000251.1:0-10131 GCA_049588915.1 Candidatus Sulfotelmatobacter sp. | reverse complement strand
GTCCGTAAAGATCAAGTCCCTGTAAAAAATATTCATAGGCGAGTGGACTGACCGACGTTTCCGGTTTTAGATGCTCCGTTTCAAGTGGAGACAAGTTCAGTTGCAGTTCTGAAATCAGTTGGCCGGTAACTTTATCCTGAACCGCAAGAAGATTGTCATATTTAAGGTCGATCACTCCTTGGCCTAGAATTTTTTCGGTTTTGGCGTCGACCAGTTGGTAGGTGATGCGCAAGTTGTTGCCATCGCGAATGAAGCTTCCCGTGAGCAGCGTATCGACTTTAAGATCTGCGGCAACTTTCTGAAAATCAATGGCCGTTCCTCGATATTTCTCAATTGCCGCAGAAGGGCGGACGCTGAGGGAACTCACGTAGGCCAATTTCGTGATGAGTACATCCGCCAGTGATAATCCAAGAAAGTCGCTCCTTGAATCTTCGCCACGATTCTGCAGCGGAAGGATCGCCAAGCTCCGGGGAGTCAACGACTCTTCTTTCCCAGACCAAATGTGGGCAAGCTTCGTCACGACGATCATTGCGAGGAGAATCGCAAATCCGACCGTGGAGAGAAAGATCAATCTGTTGACTCGAGATCGCCTCGGCTGCGGATGCGCCAGCTTTGGAAGCTCCGCTTGCTCGGTTGGTTGATAAGAAGACAAAGGAGTGTCAGACATTCTCGCACCGGAATCCGCAGATAATGAATCGGTAAATTCCAGCTGCCCCAAGAACCGGTAGCCGCGTCGGCCAACGGTCTCACGAATTTTGGGTTCTCGGCGGAGTCCCGCAGCGCGTCCCTGAGCTTGCTTACAGCCACCGCGAGACGGTGGTCAAAATCGACGAAGGTATCGGCCGACCAAAGGCGCTTGCGAAGTTCTTCACGGGTGACGACTTCACCCGCTGATTCCAATAGCACAGTCAGGACCGAAAACGGTTGTTCCTGCAGCCGTACTTTGCTGCCTTGTCTTCGGAGCTCTCCTGCGCGAAGGTTAACCTCGAAATTCGCGAACCGTACCAGTGATGGGAGGGGAGACGGCATTGGCGTACGTCACGTTGTTCGAAAGTTTAGCACGACCTCACAAAGGGTGCGACGCCCACATTTTATTGAAGGCGAATGACTTATCAGGGGATTGCCATGGTATCGAAAGAGAAGTGCCGAAGAATTGACCGTCGCCGCTTTCCGAGCGACAAGTAGAGACGGCTTGACCCGTATGGCCCGAGTACACAGGAAAGTGAATGTCAGCTCCTACTCGATACTGCTGTGGGTGCTGGCCCGGATACGCCGGCGTACAAAATGCTGCCAGAAATAGTCCGAAGTTTGCTGCCGGCGATGGAGAGATTAGGAATCGCCACCGCGGCAGAAGACAAGGTCGAAAGCCTTGGCCTTCGGATTCGCGATGAAGTGATTGCTAACAATGGAATCGTCATCAGTCCGTCGCTCATCGGAGTATGGGCGACGCACGAAATCGCGGCAATCAAAAGGAACTGGTAAGGCCAGATACACAAATAAATGAACGAACTGCGATTGCGTTTTACGAATGTTCGATGTCGCGGGTTAGTTTTATTTCGATGGCTTGCTCTTACTCATTTGGGGGTTCTCTATGCACAGAATAGCTTTAACACTCGTCCTTGCCCTACTCACCGTCAGCGCCGGTCATACCGGCGCTCCGTCGGCGGATTGGGCGATCAACGCAACCGCAATAGAGGCGTGCAGCTGTCCTCACTTCTGCATGTGCTATTTCAATGCGCACCCGGCGGCCCATGCCGAGCATGGCAAGACTGAACACTACTGTAAGTTCAATAACGCCTACAAAGTCAACCAGGGCCACTACGGGGATACTAGCCTCGCGGGGGCCAAGTTCTGGATCACCGGCGACCTCGGTGGCGACTTCTCCCAAGGCCAGATGGAAAGGGCTTTGGTCACGTTCGATAAAGCCACAACAGCAGAGCAACGCCAAGGTCTGGGTGAGATTCTGGGGCACGTGTTTCCGGTAAAGTGGAAATCGTTTCAGACGGCCGAAGGCGACATCGATACTTGGACTTTTGACAAGGATGAGGCCCATGCGACGTTAAACGGAGGCAAGACGGCCGAGGTCAAACTTAAGCGCTTTCAGGGCATGACGGACGAACCCGCGGTACTCAAGAACGTCAAATACTGGGGAACGCCGCGCAATGACGGATTCGTAATGATGCCGAACGAACTTGAGACCTACCGCGAAGGTCCAAACGCCTTCGAGTTCAAGGGCACGAACGGATTCCTACTCACCTTCGACATGACGTGGAATGACATTACAATCAACAAGCCTTCGATGAGCTACTGACAATATCGTACGGAAAATTTAGAATCGCGTCGGAACTTTCCGGCGCTTTTGTTTTGTAATGTGTTTGAGATCTTGCCAGAGACAAACTCCTTCGTCGTGCCGCGCTCAAATTTCGCTATCGGCCCTATAAGTTGCAGTCGCGATTGGCTCTCGGTGAAGTAGAGCTGCGCTCTCCTCGCGCTTTCACTGCGCGCATGTACCCGCCGCGCTGGAAAAGACGCGAGGAGCTACGATTTCTTCTGGTTCCCAATGGGCATGGACTGTCAACCGTAGGCGAATTAGTAACCTCGAGGGGGTTGGGCTCTACCGAATAACATTCGTGTACCCGTAAAATCCTGAGTCTGTCCTTGCAGCAGAGCTGCCTCCCGGTTGATGGCAACGGAACATCTGACCCTCTACGAAGTTGGGCTAATTAGACGGGCGGTTGAACCGCCCGTGCCAAGAGTGCCCGGCCTAAGAGGCGCTAGAACGGGCCGCGAAGGGCTTCCGCAAAATTCGCGACGTCCAGCGTCCCGAACCCGACTGCAGGGTTGTAGCCGTGGCTGCCATAGTAGAACCAGTTGTCGCCGTACCGTATCGCATGGAACGGAGCATGTGGGCCTCTATAGCCCTGACCTGTGAGGCCGAGCAGGTAGAGGGGGAAGTTGAGCAATCCCAGCCTGGCGTGCAAATCTTGGCCTAGCAGGGCCGACACCCCGTTCAGTTGGGGCGCGACAAAGCTCGTGCCACCGATGTAGGTATCGATGCCAAAAACCCCGCTCGGTTCCGAAGTGTAATAAAGGACGTAGCCGGTATCCGGATCGGCATTGAGTGAGATATCTGGAACATTCCGGCCTGGATGGTACGCGGGCAGAGCGTACACCAGTTCTCCGTTGACGATCCAACTCTGGCCAGGTTGGCTGAGTTGAGTGCCTGGAAGGAAGAACTGGTACAAGGGTTCCTCAAACACAATGCTCACGCCGCCACCGCTTCCGATAGGAAATATTCCGCACGTGATTGGGTTGTACCCAAGAGCACTGCACAAACCTATAAGGTAATCCCAACCCCATACCCTCTCATGCGGGATATTGATGTCGTAGAAGGGTGGCGTACAGGCCGCATTAAGGCAGTACTCTTGCAGGCCCGGCAGCGTAGTACCACCTCCGGCAGTAATTGCCGTATCACTCGCCGGATAATCTACGCTCAGTGGGTTGCTACAAAGATCGCCTGTAGGGCAATCTATAACATTATCGTAAGCACCGTCGTCTCCAGCAGCTGCGAAAAGGGTCTGTCCCTGGATCGCTGCGCGAACGAATAGTTCGTGGGTCGCTTCTACGAACGTCGGGTCCGGCGGCATACAGGCAGACGGGAAATCCCCAATACCCCGATTGGCACACTCCTCCCAGTCGCCCCAACTCACGGAGACGGTCTCCGCTGAATTGCCATCAATAGCCGCAGCAAAGTCATCAATACTCCCTTGGCCTGTACCTGGTGCTTGGTAAACAATGATTCTTGCCCCTGGAGCGATTCCGCCAGACTGCTCAACATCGAGGGTGGTCTCGTCCGAGCCGGACACATCGCTAGGCGCTCCGGGTCCGCCATCGACATTAACAATCTGAATGCGGTTGGGATTGACCGAAAGCCCGACTGCACTCCAATAGGCAAAAGCATCGCTCGGTGTAAAGCTCGCGAATGTGACGATGCCAATCGTGCGACCACTCCCTGTCACGCCGCGATGGTATAGCGGTTGCACATCGTAATAATCGGGGAAGTCGGTTACGGTCCATAATCCAGGTTCATCGGGCGTCGTTTTCTGCGATACCGAACTCGCCATTCTCAGCTTCGGCGAAACAGTCCGACTCAATGGACGAAACCTGGGGCGGCTATCGAGTCCAACTACGGCGGCAGCCACCGCCGAAATTTCGGCAGGAATTGTGGCAGACGTCAGAGGAGCATGGAAAGTGTAGCCTGGAACGTTATCGTGCGCGGGAATTTCATAAGTATGCAAGCTGACAGAGAAGGCGCGTTCCATGTCGGCTGGCAGGCCCGTGACTTTGAGCGTGGTCGCGGTGGTGCGTGCGGCCGTGAGTCCGTATTTGGCCAGGGCAGCAATTACCTTGGCGACGTCGGCGTTTGCAGGTCCAAAACGCGCCACGAACTGGTCCGCGGTCAGAAACTGGTGAAACTGCGGATCGCCGGGTGTGTGCAGCGCCTTCAGCAGGTTCTCCGCCTCGTTCAGCTTGGGCAACCTGACGGCAATCGTGATCGAAATTGGCGTTGTGCCCGACTGAGCCTTGAGCTCGCCGTGGTCGATAGCCTTAGGCGTGGTCGCGTTCGGATAGGGCAATGCGGCATGCGCCGCAGTCTGAGCCAGGGCGCTCGGAAGCACTCCTAGCACCAAGAACAACATCAGAAATCTAATCCTCGAAGTTCTCATGAACTTTTCTCCTTTTAATGAAACGGACACCCTCGGTCACAATCAGACGACAGAAGAAAGGAGCGCGCATAGCGGTCATGCGGATTCTCCTGGGGATCGGAGCTGCCGCTGAAATGGCGCGGCAGCGTTCACAACAGTCAGGCCCTGGCTGGCCGGGCAGACGTGATAGATGGGAAAAGATAAGAGGACTGCAGATTCAGAATCAGAGTCCCTGACTTAGCTCCACTAAGAACTCCACCCGACGAACTGCGCAAAACCCTACACCCAGGCCTAGTGGCAGTCAAGATGCAGTTTCTTGCATTTCGACAGCAGAACCCTCGTGGGACACGGGTCTTCGGCTCATCCGCCTCTGGGCCACGATCTTCGTCAGGACCGCGGGACGGAGCACTCCCGGGAGGAGCAGTTCTTCTTTAGGAACAATGAAGGCCCCGCGGCCTCTAGGGCAGTTGGGGTTTGTGGCGCGAAAGCGCATCAAGGGCTGTGACCGTGTGACCTGCCCCTGCTTTGGTTCACGTAAGAATACGAATCCGATGTGCGGAGTGCGCGAAGACCAATTTGGAGTGCGGCTTTCGGAGGTTCGGAAGAATGGGAAAGCCTGCCGAATAGTTAGCAGCAGGCTCCCGAACCACTAATCCCCTATTTCTTCGCTGCTCGAATCCTCGCCCACCGTGCTCGCTGAAATGCTGCGATCCTCCTCCGACCTGCTGCCGAGATTGTGCGCTTTACAGGATTCGAGCCCGTCGTCTTTGCTGCTCCCACAACTGTTGTCTGTAGGGGCATCTTCGCCTTTTCGGCGGCGAGTGCAAGCAGTTCTGCGATTCTAGAATTGGGAAGAAAGCTATTGCCGTCTGGACCTTCTTGCATCATTTCTTAAGATTCAAAGAGTCCGTCCATGGTTTTGGCGCGGCTGAAACAAAAAGGCTTTATTTAATCCTTCGTCTCAATCACACCACGATTTGGATGCCGTAACAGCGGACAATTGGAGGGTCCACCAACTTCGACAATCTTTCTTTGGTAGTGGCTTACTTTTAACGTAGAAGAGTCGTGGACTCAGAATATTGTGTAGGTCTGTGCGATGGATTTGTGCGATTCGCTTTGGCCGAGCTGCCCTGCCTCGATTTTCTCATCCATGTAGAAGTGAGGATCTTAGCGTTTCTGAGTGGCTGGGTTTTTCTGTGCCATCGCTAAAGTGAGTTTTCGGTCTCCTGCAAACCGGTCAGTACGCGCTGAGCAGCGAACTGACTGGCAAACTCGCTCGGCGTTTGTTCTCCCAGACCCCTGTGAGGACGACTCTCATTGTATTCCCGTCGCCATCCCTCGATGAGTTGTCTGGCTTCTCCGATGCTCGCGAACCAGTGAACATCGAGGCACTCTGCTCTGAAGGTTCCGTTGAATGATTCGACAAAGGCATTGTCCGTTGGTTTACCCGGCCGCGAGAAGTCGATGCGCACTCCGTTTCGATACGCCCACAGATCCATCGCCTGACTGGTAAATTCCGAACCGTTGTCACAGAACAGCACCTTGGGTGAGCCTCGCTGCAATGTGATCCGATTCAACACCATCGCTACGTCCTCTCCCTTCAAGCTCTGCCCCGCCTCAATCGCCAGGCTTTCTCGCGTATAAATGTCCACCACCGTCAAAGCCCGAAAGCGCCGTCCATCCGCTAACTGATCAGCCACGAAATCGAGGCTCCAGACCTGATTCGGAGCCGTGGAACGAAATCGTTCGCGGCGTTGTGCCGCCGCTCGGCGCCGATGACTGCGCCGCGGCCGTAGGGCTAAGCCCTCTTCGCAATACAGTCGATATGCCAAGTAGCGACTGACGTTCCAGCCCTCGCGGTTCAGCAACACCCGGATCTTGCGATACCCGTAACGAACCCGTACCTTGGCAATCTCCCGCATCCGCAACCGCAATTCCGTCCTCGGTTTCAAGCAGCTCCGATACCGGCAGGTCCCTCGAGTCGAGCCGGCAAACCCGGCACGCCCGCCGCTCGCTCACCCGATAATGCTCACGCAGGTAAGTCACGCTGGGGCGGCGCCGCGAGGGCTTTACAATTTTTTTGCCAGCACATCCTGCAGCATCGTTTTGTCCAGGATCAGCTCGGCCACCAGCCGCTTCAAACGCACGTTTTCTTCTTGGACTTGTCGCAGCTGACGGACCTGGTCTACCTCCAGCCCAACGTACTGCCAGGTGCGCCAACTTTGCCGGCTCTGCTTGTTCGGCTGGTTGCGAAGAACCCAAAGGAGTGTCACATTTGTCCCCCTTGGAATCCGGAGACAATGATTGCTAGGTTCCAATTGGCCCACAAATCGATAACCGCGTCCTCCAACTGTCTCAATCAACTTGGGCTTTTCGGCAGAGTCTCGCAGCGCATCCCTTAGCTTGCTTACGGCCACCGCCAAGCGATGGTCGTAATCGACAAAGGTATCTTCCGCCCAGAGGCGCTTGCGAAGTTCTTCACGAGTGACTACTTCACCCGCTGATTCCAATAGCACAGTCAGGACCGAAAACGGTTGTTCCTGCAGCCGTACTTTGCTGCCTGGTCTTCGGAGCTCTCCTGCGCGCATGTTGTTTCTCAGCGTGCGCAGGTTCTCAGACTACGCAGGACCGAAACAACCACTCGCGATTTAGCGTGGTTGCCGTGTTGCCTTCCTCCACAAGAACGGAGTCGGCATCCTGTTCCTTCGGCTTTTCGAAGCTCGATAGCCCGGCCCACCGATACCTCTGTCTACGCTTCAAGCGTGATCTCGCGATACCGCCTGCAAGACTCGAGGCCAGGATGGATTCGCTGTTTCCTTTCCTGTAGGGCTCTTTTCATCCCCTACAACATGCCGGTTTAGCCCGCCGCTCTCCTGTTTGCCGACCACTCACCCAAAACTGATCTTTACGCTTCCGAGAACCTCATTTGCGCAGGTATAGTAGATTGGGTCGCGTTAGACTCTAAGATAAGGATAGGATGCGTTTTCACAGACGCCAACTGCTACGAATCATCTCATTTGCTCGGCGCCCCGTCGTTCTCATCGGATTCTCTTTCTTCCCTAGCGAACGTTCTCTTTGCTCGACAGGAGGTTAGCAATGGCAGGAATTCCTATCATCATACAATCCGGAGAGCAAGGCTTGGGAACAGCGGCGGATCACTACAAACAGTTCCCGTGGGAGCCGTCGCCGGCCGGGGACTTGGATCTCCAGAATGCCAATATCGTGAAAGTCGAACATATGACGTTTGACCAGCTACTCGTGGAGCTATCGAAATCCTCGCCGGGGGGCACTGTGCTGATCGTGTGTCACGCCTACGACGACAGCGATTCCCCCTTGCAGAACAGCGGCCTGCTCATGCCGCTTGCCGCCGACGCCGGCACGGTGGCTGATGACGACCGGTTTCAGGGTCTGCGGGAGGCAGGCGCCGCCAACCGTAGAGCCCAAACCATTCGCGCCATGCCGTCAAAAACCGATCAGGAGGAGAAGGCCAAGAGTGACGCGTGGATCAGTCTTGCAAGGGATTTCAGCCTAGGCGACCCGCCGGATAGCTTGACGCTCCCGCAGTTGGACCAATTCTTCGAGCGAGGACTAGACAGCTTCGCTCACAACGATTTGCAACTGAAGAGAGGTGCCCAAAGCCTGAAACCTATGCTCGCGCACATCGAAAAGGTGCAATCGCTGAACCTCGAACGCGTCGAGTTTCGCGCCTGCACAATCGGGAGAGACAAGACGACCCTGGGGCACCTAAAATACCTGTTCGGGTGCCGCAAGCTTCTAGCGCCCACGGCCCGAACGTTCTACATAAAAGGCATGCCCGTCATGACGATCGATGACTTTAATAGCCACTTCCGGAGCCTCCATCGAGGTGGCCATTTGCGGCCTCCCGGACCGACTGGAAGCTCCTCCAATAACCCCGATGATTTTACCACCGCTCGCCCCAATGATTGGCACACGGAGATGCTCCTAAGGAATCCGAAAACGCGGCTTTTCTGGGATGTGGAGTATGGCTACAACCCGCCACCGAAGGATTTTTATACGAACCCTAGGCATCCCGGTGGTAGCTCAACCATCAAGATGAATGGGCCAGTCCTGGGCATGGTTGTCGAGGAGATTCGTCCCTCTTGGTACCGCGCGTTCGCCGCCGCCTGGCATCATATCTCCATTCACAGAATTTCCAGACCCCTGTGGGACGATGCAAGCAAGTTTGTTCATCAATACATCATGCCAAAGGCGAAGTACGGTCAAGGCGATATTATGGTAGCGGGGTTCTGGACCCCAGATGAGGAGCTGCCCTGGCTCCTGCCCGTTGAACCGGAGTACGTAGATCACATCAATCAGGCCTAACTGAGGCCGCCGCACAAAGCATTCGTCGCCAAAAAGATTGGGGGCAAGGCCGGAGCACAAAGAACCAGTATTTTCGCCCGGACGTACTACACGCGAGTCCGAGCTCCAGAACTTTTGCAATCGTTTTCAATCGCACAATTCCGAGCAACTTGCTGCCAGTGTGTGCCCTCCCTCCCCACCTTTCATCCGCCTCGGCCCTAGCATTGCCGGATTTTTGCAATTTGATTGCAAATTTTGCAGGGGTAGAGCAGTTGCGTTCGTTACTGTAGCTTCGCGTACTCCGCCTGGGCTTCCTTCAAAATGGGAATATCAGGGTCGGCTTCTTTCCAGAGGGTGAGGAAATCTTTGTAAGCTGCCAACGCTCGTACTCGTGCCGCGTCTGCATCAGCGCCTTGCGATGTTTTTGCTTGCAACGCATTCGCACGAGCTACGCCTAGATGCGCCAGCGCTCCTGTCCAGCAGTTCCAGACGATGCCGCTGTGGTCGAGAATCTTCTGAAACTCGGCGGCGGCAGCACTGCCCTCTCCGGCTGCGAGGTACGCCTCGCCGCGACTGTAAGTGGGATAGAGGCAGGAGAGATTGGCAACGAACGAAATCTGCGCGAATTCGATGGCTGAAGCAGCTTGCAGATAGTTGAGGGCGTCAGTCGGATTTCTTCGATTCAGCGCCAACTGTGCCCGAATCGCAGGCAACCAGAGAGATTGCATCTGGGTGTCGAGAGGGAATCGCTCATTCAGGTCTTGCGCCAGCGATTCGGCTCTTTGCGCATCGCCCGCCAGCGCGAACGCCAAAACCGCCTCCACCTCAACACTCTGACTGGCGGGATAAAGTTTCAAGCCTTCTGCTGCCTGCTGCTTCGCTTCCACCGGATTACCGAACGCAGCTTCGCGCTGAGCGGCAATTTCCTGCCATATAGCCCCAGTTTCCTTGGGGGAACAGTTGTATTTGGCTTTTACGTGATTGGCTCAGGCTGGGAAATTTATTATCAGACCTGGGGCGATATTGAATACAAACGTCCTAAAACCGCGGTTCATGCCAAGCGCACGATGGGTCCCGAACATCGCGCCCAAGACTATAAATT
>JBAVZU010000250.1:0-2096 GCA_049588915.1 Candidatus Sulfotelmatobacter sp. | reverse complement strand
ATATTATCCTTGCAATACGCTGTTTGTTGCTGTATTATGTAAGCATGTACGTGGCGACCGTCCCCAACCGCACCTCCCCTCCCGCCGTCCTCCTCCGCGAATCCTACCGCCAGGGCGGCAGAGTCAGGACTCGCACCCTCGCCAACATCTCGCACCTCGCCTCCCAGCAGATTGAAGCGCTCCGCTCGGCTTTGACTGGCTCTCTGGCTGCCCCGGCGACGCCGTTGCCGGAATCCTTCCGCATCTTCCGCTCCCTTCCTCACGGCCATGTCGTTGCGGTCCTCGGTAGCTTGCGCAACCTGCAATTGGATTCCATCCTCGACCCTGCTCCCGGTCGTCAGCGCGAGCTCGTCATCGCCATGATTGTGGCCCGCATTATCGATCCCGCCTCCAAACTCGCTACCGCTCGCGGACTTCACAGTGATACTCTTCATCACAGTCTTGGCGAGACACTCCACTTAGATTCCGCCGATGAGACCGAACTCTATCAGGCGATGGACTGGCTGCTTCCACAGCAGTCGCGCATCGAGCAGGCACTCGCCAAACGCCAACTCACCCATGGCGGCCTGGTGCTTTATGATTTGACCTCCACTTACTTCGAAGGCCGCCACTGTCCTCTGGCCAAACTTGGTCACTCGCGGGATGACAAGTCCGGCAAGCTCCAGATTGTCTTTGGCCTGCTCACCAACGTTTCCGGATGCCCGGTCGCAGTCGAAGTGTTTGCTGGTAACACCTCCGATCCCAAGACCGTCGCCTCCCAGGTGGATAAACTGCGCCAACGATTCGGTCTCTCCGCGGTGGTGCTGATTGGCGACCGCGGCATGATCACCAGCGCACGCATTCGGGAAGACTTGCCGGCCTCGCTGGGCATCCAATGGATCTCTGCTTTACGCGCCACCCAGATCCGGAAACTGGCCACCAGCGGCCAGTTGCAGATGTCTCTCTTCGATCAAACCGATCTGGTCGAGATCGCGCATCCGGACTTTCCCGGCGAACGCTTGATCGCTTGTTTCAATCCTCTGCTGGCCGAAGAGCGCGCCCGCAAGAGACCCGCTCTGCTGGCGGCCACCGAGAAGGACTTGGAGAAGATCGCCGCGGCCACTAAGCGGCGCAAGCGCCCCCTGCGCGGCAAACAAAACATCGGATTGCGCGCCGGCAAGATTCTCAACCGTTACAAAATGGGCAAGCACTTTCAGTTACACATCGAAGAGGATAGTTTTCACTACGAACGCAAAACGGCTAACATCGAGATGGAAAAAAACCTGGACGGAATCTATGTCATCCGCACCAGTGTCAAAAAAGAAGTGTTATCCAGCGAGCAAGTCGTAGCGAGTTACAAAAGCTTATCCGGCGTCGAGCGAGCCTTCCGCAGTCTGAAGACCGTCGATCTGCAGGTGCGGCCAATCCATCACCGCTTACCGGATCGCGTCCGCGCCCACATCCTACTTTGCATGTTGGCCTATTACGTGGAATGGCATATGCGTCAACTCTTGGCCCCTATCCTTTTCGACGACGACGACAAGGACCAAGCACAAGCCGCCCGCGCTTCCATCGTCGCTCCGGCGCAACGCTCCGCCGCTGCCAAGCTCAAGGCTCTTAGCAAACAGACCGCCGACGGGATCAAGGTGCATAGCTTTCAAACTCTGCTCCGCGACCTGGCGACGATTGTTAAAAACAGAATTCAACCCAGCGACAAAAATATTGCCGTCTTCGATATGCTGACTCAGCCAACCGCGATTCAGCAGCGCGCGTTGGATTTGCTCGGCGTCACGCTTCACCCCCGCTGAACCCGGATTTGTAGGCAGTAGGGCGCTCCCGGAATCTTCGTAACCCATTGATCTGCCTCAGCTTTCCTCCAGGGGTCTTAAGAACTTCGGTTTAGCCGCTCCGTAACCGTAGTGGCGCCGTTCTGGCTGAGGAACTCCGATATGGCGAGGGCATAGAGCTGGCTCCTGGAGATCCGAAGCCGGCGAGCCGCCGCTTCCGCGAGGCGAAAGAGATCGTCGGGCATCGACACAGCAGTCTTCCTCGCCGGTCTGCCGTTGCTAGGTTCACACGCCCAGGAAAGGATTACGCACTGGAACGCCCCCCAGCAC
>JBAVZU010000249.1:0-5593 GCA_049588915.1 Candidatus Sulfotelmatobacter sp. | reverse complement strand
GCGTTAGCACAAGCTTGCGCCGTTTCTTCGCCCTCTCAGCAGCCATTGCGCTGAACATCCGCCTAAGGGTCTGCCTGACAGTAGCCACCCCATTCGACAGGATGGCCTGCAAGGTCAAGTCTTGGCTATCACACTTCAGGGGTTCAGTTTTCAGTACGTAACTGTGCCATGTAACCCACGAAATCATTGTAAGCAGCCGTCCACCGATACAGACCCGAGCTGCCGATTTCTTCCGCCCAGCCTGCAGCCACAGCTTTATCAAGCGAGTGCTCCCAGATGTGTACTGAGTACCGCATCAGAACATTGAAGGGAACATATATCCCTCGCTCTAGTTGGTTCGCAATCTTCTCGTCTATCACGACCGTCTGAGCTGCTGAATCGATGACGTGGTAATCCAAATCTGCCCACGCTTCCTTATTCTCAGCGTCTATGATTCGTTGACTTGCTGCCTGTATTTCGTCTAATTCACATTCTCGTACGTATGCCTCAGTGACCAGTTCCGAAGCTGAGATGTCCCTGTGCTGGTACCTCTTAATCCAGCCCTCGTCCCACATGTGATGAAACACGAATTGTGAAGTTCTGAAGTCATGATGAAACGTAAATTCGTCCCCAGTGACTACAACGGAGTGGAGTACTGTTCCATCTGGATATTCTCCATGTCGATTCACCCGACCAGCCACTTGCAACAGGCTGGCAACACTACAAACTTCACGCACGGCAGTGAGGAACGAGATATCCACCCCGCATTCAACGCATGCAGTTGCTACAAGAGTCCAATCTTTATCGCTGGATTTGAGACGCTCTCGAACTTGCGCCAGAGTCTTCGCTTGGTCGGCAGGCGTTAACGCGGTGCTCACGTGCATCACTTTCGTGGGATTTCGCTCCCGTAATCCAACCCCCACGACTGCGGCGTTATGCACCGTATTCATGATGACCACCCGAGGCCCAGACAGGCTTTCAACGAAGTCCAAGAATGGTTGCAGGCTGTTGAACCGACTGATTTCAGCGAATTGCACACGGTAGGATTCCACCTGTCGCATCCATGTCGCCAGCTCTTGCGGAATGATTGAGGTGGCGTCAAAGCATTGGATCAGTGATCCCGAGGCGTACAGGAAGTTACAGCCCCAACTCTTTTCCAGTTCTTTCATCCACCGTTCGTTCTGCGGATATAGGCGGTACGGTGTCGATGCGTGAGACTCATCAACGATTACAATGCTGCCCACAAGCTGGTGAAGCTTCCGCAGAGATTTCGTTGTGTGTCCCGCCAGAGTCTCGAAGAAACTGACAGCGGTAGTGACGATCACGGGAGCTTCCCACAGCACAGCGTATTGATGGTACTTGTGTCCGCTGGGTTCAACTTTGTGGTGTATCTCTGCAACGACAAACTCGGGGTCTTCTCCATCTAGCACCAGTGCTTTCCTCAAAACGTCTACGGTCTGAATAATAATCGAGCAATAGGGAACCACAACGAAGATATGCCGTAGCCCTGTCTCCATAGCAGTGCGTAGTGCGTACACCATCGATGCCAAGGTCTTGCCGCTACCAACCACCGCGTCTAGATTTACTCGCCCCTGTATCGCTGCACTTTTGCAAGCATGAAAAAGTGCTTCGCGTATGAAGCTTTGCTCGGTGACGGGCAAAGTAGAAACATATTCCTCCAGTTTATGCAGTCGTTCTTCCCATCGTGTCGGGGTGTGAGTCTTCAGAGGTGCTCCTTGCCAGATTGCCGTATCGGTGTGGTCGGCATCAATGAGGCAGGACAAGGCGAAACGTTGTGCAAAACCAGAGGCGGACAAACCGTATGCCGCCGGGGGAATATACAGCCCCATTTCGATAAATCGTTGCTGGATTGTCGGTAAGTTCTTTTCAGATATTCCGAGCATTGCAGTAAATCGATAAGGTACGCCTGCTGGGTCATCAAGCAGCTTCGAGACTTCAGCCACTCGGCTCTGCAAACCCATGTGGTGGGAGTACACCCACTGCTGAGCGTATTTGCACCCAATGGTTTGTGCCCACAAAGAGCCAGCATCTTCATGTTTGATGAGATGATTCGACTTGACCTCTCCATGCAGAATTGCTTGATTGTCGTCGGTTAATTTACCAGCGTCATGTAGGAGAGCAGCCGCATTAATCTCCTTGGCAAGATGTTGTAACTCACAGACGGCATACTTCAGAGCCTCTTTAGCATATTGCACGGCTAAGTCCTGTACAGCGGTGGTGTGCCGAGCAAATTCCTGTGCTTCGCAGCCGTTTCTTGCACTGTGTGCCAGATATTGACCGCGACTTCTACTATCTGTTATCCCCAGCGTTACCTCCTAGTTCTCAACGCGTCCAACGGCAAAACCATCACTGAAACAAAACAGAACAATACCGCTCAGGCACGGTGGATATTCCCGTTTCAACTCATCCCACGGCAAAACTAGCACTGAAACCGCAAGCGAATCAGAGCGTATTCGCCGACGCCTCCGAGTTTCAACTCATCCAACGGCAAAACTAGCACTGAAACAGTGAAACCGTTCCCTTGAGTGCGAAGTCTTGCAGGTTTCAACTCATCCAACGGCAAAACTAGCACTGAAACCAGAGCTTCGTGACCGCCGCGGAGGGACTGGAAAGGTTTCAACTCATCCAACGGCAAAACTAGCACTGAAACAAGTGTTGATGTGTATTTTCGTCTTTATCGTTTTAAGTTTCAACTCATCCAACGGCAAAACTAGCACTGAAACGGCTCACTCTGTCTTCGCGGCAACTGACCACCATGTGTTTCAACTCATCCAACGGCAAAACTAGCACTGAAACTTTATTCTACTAAGCCGTGGCACGAACGGGCTTCAGTGTTTCAACTCATCCAACGGCAAAACTAGCACTGAAACGCTTTTCGTTTTCTGTCGCCGCGTCCTTGGTCTGGAGTTTCAACTCATCCAACGGCGAAACTAGCACTGAAACTGCAGGCCCACTTCTCCGACCTGGGCAAGAAGATCAGTTTCAACTCATCCAACGGCAAAACTAGCACTGAAACAACATCAACGGAGTGATCAGCGCGGACAACTTAAACCGTTTCAACTCATCCAACGGCAAAACTAGCACTGAAACGGCCGCGTAAATGAAGCCCTTGGCGATTGATCTCTACTGGTTTCAACTCATCCAACGGCAAAACTAGCACTGAAACAAGAAAACGGTAGATGCGGCGGTCATCGCGCTTCCCAAGTTTCAACTCATCCAACGGCAAAACTAGCACTGAAACTGCTTGCTAATCCGCAGAAATGACAGCTACTGCTGTTGCAGCCTGCGAGTTTTGTTCGCAAACCGACGATTCGTCAGCAGAGGCAGCAGGTTTGCGAAAATGGAAGCCGAGCAGGATGTCCGCACGTTCTTGGTCTGTTGTCTTTGTGCCGAAGCCTCCACTTTGCAAAATCTCAGTCGCCAGCTTATCCAGCGTTGCAACGATCCCTCCAGCATGACGTGCCCCACGGGTCTTCGCCCAGCTCAAATACGGTGACAGCCTCAATGACATGTTTGCAAAACCCCGTTGCGGGTTTGTCAATGCCTGAGCTAAGTACGAGCTGCCGATTAGTTGGGAAGGCATCTTTCTATCACGCACTTGTTCGCAGTAAACCCGATGCAGCCAGTCTGCAACCGAAAGATATCGTCCGATGTAGAATGCGGTTGTTTCCATGATCCCACCTCTCAGGATGTAGAGCATTGAAATGATTTTGCTGTAATCCGAGTTGCCTTTGCCAAGAAGTAGCGGAGTCGCCCGTTGTAGTGCCACAGGCAGTAGTGTCGCCGCAGCCGCTTGCCCGTCTCCAATCAACAGTTCCAGACAGGTCTCAAAGTACTCTGAATGGATTTTGTTCTTGCCGCCATCCATGCGGTACTGATGTTCCAGCAAATTTGCAATACGGTACGGAGAAAGCGGCAACACTCTCTCATCTTTCTTGAAACTTGCGAAAGATGGAGCCTGCCGTACCAGTTCCAACATGCGATTGAAACCAGATAACAGGGCCTCTGAATCGATGTCCTTTTCAAATTCGATTCCTTTTGTTCCTTGGTCGAGGGTTCTCAAGCATAGGATTTTGACCAGCGAAGCATTTGCACCTTGCTTGCTGTGTGCCTTTAAGGCTGCCAGAACCTTTTCACAGACGACAGTGTACAAGTCATCATCCGAGGCCAAAAGCTCGGCAAGCTCAACCCGCTGCCGGGTATTGGTGTAGGCCAATAGCAGAGCATTATGTCCATTTACCTGAATCTTTGCCCATGTCTTTCCTTCCCAGCCGTCCTGCGTGATAAGCGCCAGCTTCCCAGACAACTCACCGAGCGTATGTTTACTAACTGAAATCGAAGCTGCTCCATTGCGACCGTAGCGGCTCAGACAGGGAATGTCTTCATTTCTTGCAAACAGGTAGGTGACGCCGAGAGCAGGCAGAACAGGCGATGGGAACTTGTGTGTTTCAAGTTCACCTTGCTGACCAGTGAGACTGCAAAGACCGGGGCTACCAGAACTGTCGGCATTGATCCGAAGAATATCGTTGTATTCCACTGCCGTATAAATATGACCACGGCTCAATAGCAAGTAGCCCTTGCGGTAGTCATCTTTATCCGTGAAGATGCCCTCTTGCTTTGCGCGTTCCCAAACTTCTTTGAATTTCTCATGCCACATTTCAGGTTCTACATTCACCATCGCTATCGCAGGCTCGAAGAACGACAATTGCTTTGCGAAACGCACACAATTCCCAATTGCTGTCACGATTACAGTTTCGTAGTTTCTGTTAGGTTTCGGCTTTGCTTTGATGGCGGGAAAGACGTTTTCGGCGGACTTGCAGATGCATGACAACGGCTCCGGGGAGGTACGCAGTCGTACTGATAACGGAGAGCCTGTCTCGCTTATCTCGACCACATAGATCGGACCTTTGCCGACTTTATTGACCCAAGGGTGCAGGCTCTCGGTTTGTACATCCTTGAGAGCCGTGAAGAGTTGACTAAGCATAGTGCACCACACCGTGTTCGCACTTCACATCTGCAAAAACAGGGGCGAACTCTCCATTGAATCTCTCCTCGAAAACGGAACGCAGCATTCTCGGAACCGTAATGTTTATGTTTTCAGGTTCCGCATCACGCCACGGCCCCGCATACTTCATAACGAATTCGCCACGACCCATGAAAGGTGTCCGCTTACAGCGTCCTTCTGTGACGTTGTATTCAAATAGTTGCCGCAGCAGACCGACAGCCTTCGGATTCTCGCCATCCTCGTTGCGACTGACAACTTCATAGTGCACTTGATAGCGAGGGTTGACCAACACGGTGGAGTGCCCTACAAATCCTGCTCTGCCTTGCTTGCGGTACGCCCCTGCATACGTGAACGTGTAATTGGCAAACTTCAACGGGCTACAGATTCGTAGCAGTACCGGCTTCGCATATGCATTATGTGCGTCCGCAATTGCGTAAGCGATCTGTTGCAACGCCGAAAATGTTGGGAATGGATAAGTGCGGAAGGATGCTCCAGAGAGCGGATCAGTGAAGCAACCAAAGTCGGCTTCGATTTCGAGTTTTACCGTAGTGCTGTCCATTTCATGCCGCCGTTGCTTGTTTCTTGGTC
>JBAVZU010000248.1:0-1587 GCA_049588915.1 Candidatus Sulfotelmatobacter sp. | reverse complement strand
GTAGTGGGGACAAGCGCTTCCAGAATGTCGAAGAGATGACAACCGTCATTATGCGCTTCCCTGAGGAAAGGCTGGCCACTTTTACGTGCAGCTTCGGCGCCGCCGATATCAGCCGCTACGCTTTGATCGGAACCAAGGGCGTGCTCACAGCCGACCCGGCGTATGAATATGCGTCGGCAACCAAATTCGAGACAACCATCGAAGGAAAGTCCAGCAGGAAAAAATATTCCAAGCGCGACCAGTTCGCAGCAGAACTGGTCTATTTCTCCGACTGCATTCTGCAAAACAAGGAGCCGGAGCCGTCCGGCATCGAAGGCCTGGCGGATGTGCGCATCGTTCGCGCGATTTATGAATCAGCCCGCACAGGGAAGACAGTCGAACTACCTGCGTTCGCAAAGTCAGATAGACCCACAGTGCAGCAGGAGATTCATCGACCGCCGCACGATAAACCGGACACGGTGAAGGCCGAATCTCCATCCGCTGCTTAGGAATCGGCAACTCCTGCTCGTGGAACAGGTGATCAAATAAAGGTGATCAATGAAGTTGCCGAGCGGAACAAAACATCGCGGGAGAGGCTCGACACGAATCAGTCGAGATGCAGATTCATCTCACCGTGTTTGTCGAATGAAACTTTTAAAGTCTTTTCGCCACTGCTTTCGAAATCGCCCGTAATGGTTGCGGATTTTTCCAATGAATTGGCTGTTACCCCTACACGAAGTTCGTGACTTCCAGGAGGAAGCTGCATGGCGTGAAACTCATGGCCTTGAACCCGGTGGAAGACGCCTAAGCGGGTCTTATCGGTGCCTTCTAATGAATGGGTGAAACTCAACCGGCCATCCACCCACACGGAAAGTTGCGCCTCTTCAAATTTGTGCTGCACTTCAATCCCCAGGACGACCGGATCAGGCGCGGGTTTTACATCGGCTGCTGGATCTGGAACGGGCTTTGTTTCGGACAACTTTACTTTCGTTAGAACCGGATGGATAGTTCTTATGGACGGCTTGGCCGATTCTTTCGCCAGCTTCCGAGGCGCGCCGCCCGCAGTGGCGTGTGAGGTTGATGGCGCGGACGGCACTTTGATTGTGTTGGGCACCGCCGAATCGCTTGCAGGTGTCAAGCCTGCGGCTATCGAGCTTTTGAGCGCACTCTGACTGCGCTTTGGAAAGATCAAAGGGCTTATTCGAAAGGCAAAGATTAGTAATCCGATCGAAAGCACTGCCGCCGAAAAAGCTCTGCTCCTTAGCACGCCTAAGAGGTTCTGCGCGGCGTTAGTCCCCTGAAAGCTTTCATGTGACCCCGATTGGGCTCTCTCGGTTGGCTGCGCCGGTACTGGCAATGGGGATACGGGTTGCTCACTCGATGGCTGCGCGACGCCGGCTGTGGCTGACTCTGCCTCCTTTGCCTTGCCCAGTACGTCCAACCGTCCTTCTTGCAGATCCTTGATATCCGATGCCATCTCCGCGCCGCGCTGGTACCGCTGCCCGGGATCCTTTGCCATCGCTCGCGCAATGATGTAGTCGAGACCCGCCGGCAAGTTAGTGTCGAGAACAGTTGCCGGAATGGGATTCCGATTCACCACCTTGAAGG
>JBAVZU010000247.1:0-7824 GCA_049588915.1 Candidatus Sulfotelmatobacter sp. | reverse complement strand
AGTCAAGGCTCCGCAATGAATGACAACCAGCGGGTGAAATCGTCGCGGGCTTGCCTGATGAATCGCGCGTGCCAACAATTCCTTTCCGGTTCCACTTTCGCTGGTAATGAGCACCGTCGCATCGGTTGGACCCACGGTCTCGATGGCATCAAAGATTTTTCGCATGGCTGCGCTTTGGCCCACTAACTCACCCGGCCTCGCAACTTCTGCCACGGTCTCGCGCAACAGAACGTTTTCCTGAGCCGTCCGCTTATGGGCCAGCGCTTTCTTCACCAGGTGCGCGATCTCATCCGGATCAAGGGGTTTGGTCACGTAGTCATAGGCACCGTTTTTCAGCGCGGTAACGGCAGTCTCGACCGACGCGTAGCCGGTCATCATGATCACGATCAGCTCGGGGTCCACTTCGTGCATACGGCGCTGCAATTCGATGCCATCTGTGCCTTGCATTTTGATATCGACGAGGGCAGCGTCCCAGCGTTGCTCAGCTAGGCGAGTGAGCGCTTCGCTGGCGTTTTCCGTGGTCACTACTTCATAGCCTTCTTCGCGGAACCATTTGCCCAGCGAGTCGCGTACGCTCAGTTCGTCGTCTACGATCAACAGTTTTCCCTGTGTGCTCACTTCAATCACCTCACCTTGGTTGCGGCATGTCTTTCGCCGACCGATGCCAGCACCGTGTCGGGCGTTCCATTTGGCAGAGTGATCGTGAAGGTCGTGCCTCGGCCAAGCTCCGACTCGACTTCGATGCGTCCGTTATGCCGCTCCACGATCCCGCGGCTGATGGCTAAACCCAGCCCGACTCCATGGCCGCTTTCCTTAGTCGTGAGAAACGGTTCGAAAATATGCGGCAGGATGTCCGGGGCGATGCCCGCTCCGTCATCGCGCATGCGGATTACGACCTCACCGGCATCTTCCTTCATTTGAGTTTCGAGCCAAAGATTGCCGCCGCGAGGCATCGCGTCGATAGCGTTCATGATCAGAGCGATGAGGACTTGCTCGATCTGTGCGGGATCACACGGTACTAGTGGCAGGTCGTCCGCGATCTTAATCTGCAGTTCGACTCCACCCAGATCCAATTGATGCCGCACCAGCATGAGGCAGCGGTCGACCACTGCATGCAAGTCAGTGGATTGAAGGTTCATCGGGGCGGTGCGCGAAAGACTCAACAGATTCTTGATTAACTCGCCGCAGCGACGGCTTTCCGCCGCGATTAATTCGAGGCATTGCGTTGACTCTTCGCGCTTTTCGCGAACCACTTGACCGGACCCTACCCACTTTCGAAGCAGCTTGGCATAAGTCAAAATGCCGGAAAGCGGGTTGTTGACCTCATGTGCCACTACGGCCGCCATCTTGCCCAGGGAGGCCATCTTTTCCACGTGAAGCATGTGTTCGTGGGCGCTTCTCAGCTCTTTCGTCTTCTCATCGACGCGTTCTTCGAGGGTTCTGGCCCAGGTCACGATCTCCTCATTGGCTGCCCGCAACTGAAGGCTCATACCGTTGAAAGAGCGAGCCAAGTCGCCGGCTTCGTCGTTGGACCTTACTTCGATCTGATAGCCGAGTTCGCCCGCCGACAGATGCTCCGTGCCGTTCTTGAGCGCCTTGATCGGTTTCCCGACAACCCACCAGATAAACAGCCAACTGATCACCGCGACAATCACCATTGCCCCGGCGGTATAAGCAAGAGTGTGCCGATTGCTGGCCGCAATTTGTGCGTCGGCCTTCGCCAGCGAAAGATTTGTGTCCAAAACTCCCAGAACCTGCTGGTCGGCAGCATGTGCGTGACAGGTTGCATTCGAACAACTGGGTTGGTTTTCTATTGGAGTGATAATTCCCAGCACTCGCTGGCCAGAGGCACCGCGATAAATGCGAAAGCGGTCGGGACGATTCAGCCGCGCCAGGGGCTGGGCTTGGTTGTGGCAGCCATAGCAGGCCTCCGCGGTCTTGTCGAGTACGTGGCTCACTTCCGCTGGATCGGTGGAGTAGCTGACCTGACCTTGTTGGTCTAGGATGCGAACCTTAACTATGCCCGGTTCGTCTGCTATGGTTTGAATCGAGTGGTAGAGACCCTCTCGATCATTGCGCAGCATATAGTAGGTGGTGCTGCGCTTGATCACGTCGCTGACGCGCTCTGCACTGGCCAGCGTGGCCTCTTCCAGATGCTTCCGCTGCAGTCGAATATTTACGTATCCGAGCAGAGCGAACATGACAACCATGACCAGCAACAGCGATCCGATCAACTTTGTGCTGAGGCTTCGACCGAGCCGCCTCCAGGTTATGGCGTCACGAGTTAGATCAATCTCCTGCATGACTCAATACCGCTTCCGTAACATCTGATCCGCGAGCATTTGCTACTCGGGGGCTGACTGCGTGTTCTTCTTCCGGGAAAATCGGCAGATATTTCGCGGCCACTCCAAAGAGAGCGAAGCCCAGTGCGATGATCATCAGAGTCACTGAGAACTCCGTCCACTTAGGCATGTAATGATGCCCCACGTAGGTTTCAAAGCCGGTCAGGCTGACGTTGAGACGATTGGTGATAAATCCCAGCACGGTGAAAATGGAAGCAAGATACAACCCTTGCGGTGAAAGTCTGACCTTCTTGAAGCTCAACATTGTGATCGGAACGAGAAACGCCAGGACCAATTCAAGCCACAAGAAATATGCTTCATAACTCGGCTTGATGATTTCTCCCAGCATGCCGCGATGGAAGTAATCTTCAAAGCGCAGCAGAGCGTTCACCCACAATGCGACTAACAATGCCCCGCCAAGATTAACCAGAACTGGAAGCTCCAGATGCCGTCCGAAAGCTTTTGCGCTTTGCGTGGATTCGAAGATCGTCATCGCCAAGCCGACCGCTACCGCCGATCCGAAGAAGAGAAAAGGCAACGCAGGGGTGTACCAAAAAGGATGCAGTTTGCTTGGCATGATCAGATAGAGGGAGCCGAGCGAACTCTGGTGCAAGGTGGAGAGCAATATGCCCAAAACAATCAGCAAGGGATAGATTCTCTTGATCCACTTGATAGGAGCGTTCAGGTTGAAGCGTTCGAGCACGTTGGGAAGAAACTCGAAAAAGAGCACCGTCGTGTAGGCCATCACGCACATGCCAACCTCAAACATCACGGAGTGCGGGTTCATATAGATGAGCTGGTGCCAGATGTACCAGGGGCGGCCTAGATCGAATAACAATCCAACGATGAAAAGCAAATAGCCCAGGAATGCCGTCAACACTGCCGGCCGCACTACGCTGTGCAGTCGCTCGACGTTGAACAGGTAAACTGCACCGATCACGCAGAAACCGCCGGCCGCCAACATCACTCCGCACAGACAGTCGAAGCCGATCCAGAGTCCCCAGGGAAACTGGTCTGACATATTCGAGATAGCCCCTAAGCCGTGGAAATATCGTACAAACGTGGAGTAGAGGCCTAGGGCCATAATTACCAGGAATACAACCCTCCAGAAGGTCAATTTGATCTTCATCGTGCTCTCCCGTTTTTTTCTTCTGCTTCAGCGGCGGCCACTTCATCGCGGCGATGCGAAATCCAATAAATGCCGCCCAACACCAACGACCACACAGGGATAAAGTCTGGAACTTTCTCCATTACTCTCCCGGTGTATTCCGGCATGGGGGTTTCTCCAATCTTTGCGGAGGATGGATAGCCGTACTCTTCCACGTTCACGCTGGAAAGAACAAGGACGCAGGTCCCGCCCACTTCATGAAGGCCGTAGATTCGAGGCTGATAGTTCGAGGGATTCTCACGGAGTCGGCCCTGTGCTTCCTTGATGAGATCATCGCGATCGCCAAATTTGGTGGCGCCCGTCGGACAGATCTCGGCGCATGCCGTCTGCTTGCCAGCGACCACGCGGTCCGGGCACATAATGCACTTGCGCACACGCGGATTTAGCGACCCCCACTCGTACTTGGGCTGGGCGAAGGCGCAGGCCACCATACAATAGCGGCAGCCGATGCATTTCCATACGTCGTATACAACCGGCCCTTCTTTGGTTTTGTGGAAGGCGCCGACGGGGCAGACTGAGGCGCACGCGGGACGTTCGCAGTGCATGCAGAGCCGGCGCATGAACTTGTCGTCCTTGGTCATGACGACCGTGTATTTATGATCAGACTGCACCGATTCAGCGGCTACGCGATCGTCGTAGGGCAGCTTATTCTGCTGCGCACAAGCTGCTTCACACTGCTTGCAGCCGATGCACATGGTTGCGTCATACAACAGCGTCTTGCTCATGAGAGTTTCTCCCCGTCGCTTCCCAGCTGACTTTCCGTTCCGGAGAAACTAAGTAAGATTGCGTAGAAATGACGGAACAAGGCTGAGAAGTGCCTTGAATGCCCTTCGCGGGCTGAAGAAAAAGTACCGGGCTCGAACTGGCCAGCATTCTGAGCCCGGTGGACTGTTCCATCCGGCAAAGCGAACCAAGGAGGAGACTGGCGGCAGATAACGAATCGGCAGGCTCTAGTGCTCGTCCGCCGAATTGAGCCGGACATCTTCATACTCCCTCACGCTTCTTCGCCAGCCGTCTGAATCAGTACGACGGCGGGTACGCAAAGAGGAACAGCCGATACCGACCACCACTACTTCTGCAAGGTTCGAACGTAGGTCACGATCGCCTTAACCTCGTCAGGAGTCAGACTCTTGACCGAAGCTGGGTGTTTGGCCTTCTCGCCAATGGACTTGGCCAAGTCATCATCCGAAAGTTTCTTCGCTTCGTCAGAAACCAGGCTTGGAATTTTGGCGGCTGGCTTGCCCGTTGCATCTGCTCCGTGGCAGGCTGCGCACTTCGTTTTGTATAGGGAGGCTCCATCATCGGCGGCCCATGACAGATTTGGGATCAGAATGAATAGACCTACCGCGATTGTCATTACCAGCATTACCAGCTTTGTGGTCTTCATGATTTCGTCTCTTCTCCTTGTATAGTTTTGCAACTGATGAAAGCAGCGATCCTCACTAACCCTGGGATTCTCATTGCGAAAGCGAACATTGAGGCCGAAGCGCCTTCCGGACTTGATGTAAAAGAACTCAGCAACGCATCGCTGCTAGTTGTGAGTTTCAACATTGGCGGGGAAGGACGCAGTGACCGAGATCACCTTCAGTCGTGACTCTGTATTGAGAGTCGCGATCATCATGGAGCGCAGTGAGCTGTGTTGACGAGACCAAACGTCCAGATTCGGCCCGGAATCCCGGGTCACGCAAATGAGTGACTGGTGCCGCAGAGTTAGTACGGTTGAGCGGGTCGTTCCTCGGAAGCCTGTCTCTCGCAGTAAAAGGCCACGCCCAGGGCCAGAATAAGAGCTGCAAGTCCAAAAAGTGTTAGACCTGAAACCTTGTCAGGCTCCAGGATGATCACTTTTCTCGCCATCGCAATCAGGGCCACTTCGAGCACGATCCGGACGTGAAGAGCATCTTTTTTGAAATATGCCTTCAGTGTCTCCAGTAACTCGACGCCGATAAGTACTAACAAGAAGAATCCAAAAGTCTCAATCAGGCCTTGCACCGGAACAACAAACCGCGGACGCTGCCAAATCTCTTCTGCAATCACCAAGCCAAGGTGTATCGTCGAAAGCACAACCACGATCAGCAGCAGGCAAGCAAGCGCAACAGCGATAACCTTTTGAGCTTTGGTCAACAGAGTTTCCATATCGTTTCCGTTTAAACATCGGCGACGATGATACTACATGGCTCGCCGAGCATTTCAACTCAGAGCCGAGGCCGGGGCCGCGGGAGGAGAACGTTGCGATGAGACCCTCTCAAGAGGAAATACGTTTTATATCAGGGCAATCCGTTTAGGCACGCCATTAGCGTTGGTACGTGAGCGCCTAGAAGCGCAGGATGAAGCCGACTGAAGACGTTTTGATACTGTTCGCTTGCGACCACTCTGAAGGCGTGCGCTAATTACGAAATCTCTCCACCTCAAAATTTTAGGCGAAGCCATCGGGCTGACTTACCGCGCCCACGTGCGCCTGGTCGTCGATAAACAAACGGCCTGCGCTGAGAGCCCTACGATCGATCTCAAGCAGATCGAGTTTCTTAACCTTATCTTCGAGCACGCTCAATGCCGTGCCTGGAGCTAAGCACTCTGTCTCCTCCAACAGGGCGCCCATCATCACGATGTTGGTGGCTTTCGTGGAACCAAGCTTGTCGGCAATCTCCGCGGCCGGAATCGCTACCAGTTGCACTCCCGGGGCCGAAAAGTCAGCCGGAAGATTGGCGCCGTTATAAAGGATGAGGCCGCCACTAGGAACCTCATGGGCGAACTTCCGCAGGGAGAACTCATTCATGGCCACCAGGACGTCAGGATGAGAAACCAGTGGCGACCCGATCCGCTTCTTCGATAGACAAACATGACAATGCGCACTGCCCGAACGCATCTCCGGCCCGTATGAGGGGAGCCAACTCACTTCCAGGGCTTCGCGCATACCCATCTCGATGAGAAGTTGGCCAAGCAGCAGTACGCCTTGTCCACCAAAGCCGGCAATCTTGATCTTGACATCTTTGAAGCGGTGCCGATGCTTTGCGGGGGAACTATCACGCGTGCGGTCCTTCGGAGTGATCTCGAGCACGTCGGCGACGGTTCGTTGCGGGGGTTCGTTGCCGGCTGGGATCTCCGGGCGCCGGTCGCGAAAAACATTCAGTGGAAATGCCGGCATCATCTTGTCGAGAACCCAGCGCCGTGCTTCAACCGGATCTTTGCCCCAGATCGTCGGACACGGCGACAGGATTTCGACAAAGGAAAAGCCCGCACCGTCGCGCTGGGCCTCCAGCGCTTTTCGAATTGCCCGCCGCGCTTTCATGATGTTCTTGTTGTCGGAAAGAGCTACGCGCTCGATGTAAGTCGGCGCTTCCAGCGTGGCGAGCAGTTCCGCCATGTGGAGCGGAAAGCCCTCATTCGAGGGCCGCCGGCCCCAAGGCGAAGTGGTACTCTTTTGACCGACAAGCGTGGTGGGAGCCATCTGCCCGCCGGTCATGCCGTAGATTCCGTTGTTCACGAAAAAGACGGTGATTTTTTCACCACGATTGGCAGCATGCACAATCTCCGCGGTCCCGATGGCCGCCAAGTCTCCGTCTCCCTGATAAGAGATGACGATCTTATCCGGGCACGAGCGCTTGATTGCCGTCGCGGAAGCTGGCGCGCGTCCGTGCGCGACTTGAACGTTGCCCACGTTGAAGTAGTAGTAAGCGAATACCGAGCATCCGACCGGGCTCACGAGGATAGTCTCGTCCTGCACTCCCAGTTCCTGCAGAGCCTCGGCAATCAGCTTGTGAGCTATCCCATGACCGCACCCAGGGCAGTAGTGGGTCTGGTGTTTCAATTCTGATTTGCGCTCGTAAAGGTCGTAAAACAGCGGCGACTTCGAGTGCACCAATTCGTATCCGTTATCGATTGCAGTGCCGGCCTTGGATGTGGCTTCGGACTTCAATTCGAAATCAACTTCGGGATCCGCAACGCGGTTCACGGTTTCGTTTGCCATTTTCGTGTCCTTTTATTAGCTCCTCGTCACACTGGCACACCCATGCGTGTCAAAACTTGCTGCTGCAGTTCTGCAACCGAAGGCACGTTGCCGCCGCCGCGACCGTAGAACTCCACCGGCACCTTACCATTCAGAGCCAGACGCACATCCTCCACCATCTGCCCATTACTTAGTTCGACGACGATCACCTTTTCCACCCGGGCTGCCGCTTGCACCAAGGCCTTTGACGGATAAGGCCACAAAGTAATCGGACGGAACAGCCCGGCCTTTACGCCTTCTTTGCGCAGAGTCTCGACCGTCGAGAGCAGCACTCGCGAAACGATGCCGTACCCGATCAACAACACCTCTGC
>JBAVZU010000246.1:0-5614 GCA_049588915.1 Candidatus Sulfotelmatobacter sp. | reverse complement strand
TGATCAACTACATCGTGGACGATATGGATGCTTTGCTCGACCGCTTAAAACAAGAGGGAGTAAAGATTGACGCCAAACGAATGGATGAATCCTACGGTCGCTTTGCCTGGATCTATGACTCGGATGGCAATAAGATTGAGCTCTGGCAGCCGCTGCCCGCAAAACCATAAGAGCCTTCCACGGCAACGGGGCACCCACTCAGCCGTTCGGCAGACCGAAAATCGACAGCTGCTCCATTTTTTTAGCCTCGTCAGAGGAACCTGTGGGTTGAGGCGCTAGAATCAAAAATCATGAGCACCGAACCTATCCCCGTTCCTGTCGCGCCCCGGGCGGCGGATGACTTATTGCTTCCATTTGAGCAGCAAAACTTTCCAGCAGAATACAGGGAATATTACGGGCTCAGGCGAAACAATTTCTTCGCGACGATTCAGAAATTCCGTGATCAATGGAACTATTACCTGATGTTGGATCAGATTTGGATGCAGGAGTTTCGTAGCCTGACTCCCGCTACGGGCCCCAACACGATATTCCCGATAACGGTCTACATGAATGCTTATCTCAAGGTGCGTGTCGCCGTCGAACTGGCGTTCGGGGGAACGCTGCCGGAAGCTCGTTCCATTATGAGAGATGCAGTCGAGTACGCCGCGCACGCTCATCACATGCCGAAAGACGCCGCTCTCCAAGAGCTTTGGCTGAATAAGCTGGATGATCAAAAGGCTTGGGATCAGGAGTTCTGGTGCAACAAGGCGACTCAGCTATTCGACGGGTTGCCTTTGCTGCATGACGTCTGGAAACAGCTCTCGACCATGGGTTCCCATGCGAACATTGTCTCGATGTGCGAACGATTTCACACCGTTGAAGTTGATGGTCAGACCCAGTTGAACGTGGCTTATACCGGGCTGGAAGAGAAGACGTGGGCGATAGGACTCTTCGACTTACTGCTCCATGACTTCATGATGGAGGAGATGCTTTTCAAGGACTACCAGACGCGGCTACAGTTCGATGAGAAGTTGCTGATGATGCGGGCGCGGTTCGAGGCCTACAAAGAACAACTTCGTCGCTCCATCGCGGCGCGCTACAACCTCACGCCGCCTGCTGGCCCGGCCATCGTGCATCCCTAAATGAAAACTCTAATCTCAGATCAGGAAGCACGATTTGAATACGAACTGCGTGTCTTCGAGAACGAAGTTCATGAAGCCATGCAGTGCTTCTACATCTGGCGTGCTCTTAAGAAGGCGGCTCCCAAGAGTCAAAAACTACTCCATCAATTGAATAGAAACGCACAGTTTTGGAACACGGTGGACGATTCCGTTCAGTCAAACTCGTTGATAGTTTTAGGGAGAATCTTTGACAAGGATAAGACCAACAATGTCGAGCGGCTTCTGAATCTCGCCAAGAGTTGCTCAGCGATTTTCTCTAAGGCTGCATTCAGGCGGCGGAAAGAAAAACAAAATCCTAACGCCAGCCACATCGTAGACGACTTGATGAAGAGGGTAAAAGAACCTACGGGCGCAGACTTCCGGCAACTTGAGGAGTTCGTAGCGGCAAGACGGCGCGTTTACAACAAATGCTACAGACAGATTCGCGACAAGCGGTACGCCCACAGGGAGCGAGCAGACCTGAGTGGCGTGTATGCGCTGACCAACACGACAGAATTGTCGAAGCTGTTGACCGATCTGAAAAAGCTGCACGACGAGCTTTGGCACTGGTACAACAACGGCATCAAGCCGCAGATGCGCCGCCGTACCTCCAGCACCGCAGGGAAAGAAATCGAGAAGAGAACCCTAAAATTGCTGCGGTCGATACCGTAGAGGCAGGGCACCCACTGTGTTGGTAATGCCCGCAAGATAAAGAGCCTGGGCCTTCCGGCCAGTCACTGTCGAGGGTGTCCGTCCAAGCTCCGCTTGGGCGGGGATCTTCGCGCATGGAATCACTTGTCGAATCCACAGCCAAACGCCGTGACATCCAACCTTGCGGCAATCTCAAATCCGCCCCATCATTGCTAAGCGCAATGATAAACGCAGCATAAATGGTATAACCAAAGGCTAATAAGCCCTTTGTTTCCAAGATTCTGAATATAAGTCTTTAACCTTAAAGATTTTGCAGACGCGCCGCCAGATTAAGAGCGGCTACTGCACTGTTTTGTAGATTTTGCAAAGGTAAATATCCCTTAACGTCAAGTATATAATGGAGGAAGCCGTGACAGGACAAAGCGAAGCCGGATTAACCGCTACTGAATCTTTCCGCTTGTTGGCAGAAGCTTCAACAGTTTTAGCAGTTCGGTTCCACGATCTGCCGGAGTCCGACCGGGAGCAAAGCTTGCGTATATACGCTGAAAGGCTTCGCGCAACTCAGGCTGCACCCTTGGATCGGCAACCATCCCCTCAACATGCGTCTCCCAGTGTGGCACCTTGTGAAACTCAAGGATCGTCTGCGACGCGAAGCTTCGGAGGTATGCCTCCTCGAACATCTGGAGAATCTTCACGATGAACTCTTCGTCGATCTTGTCCATAGCGCCGCGAATTATACGCCACGACTCCGCGCTCGTCGTTGGCCGAATGCCTTACGGCTCGCGACCCACTTATCTAGACCTTCTTTCGCGATATCCACGAGTTCAGGGTCTAAATCAACAAACCAAGGACTGTAGCGACTGCTAGCGAGGTGAAGAGCTTCAAACATAGGGAAGGCAGTATCTGGGTCGTTAAGCTGTTGCCAAAGGGAATAACCGAGAATATCGGCAGCTTGAAGGATTGGATGATCGGCTTTTGAGCCGAGTCCGACCGTCAGAAGTTTGGATTCAATGGGAAACGCCAAGCGCGACTTTTTGGCTTGATTCAGGATGTTGATAGCTTGCGCGGCATGACGGTGTCCGTCTTCGATGAGGATATTAAAGTAGGGGCGCAGGCCGGAACGGTTCGCATGGACGTAGGCCAATTGAACGAGCATTTGTATTGCGAAGGTGTAGTGAGTCCCCCATCGCGAGCGAAATTCCTGGGAAGTTTTTTGTTCGTAGACGCTCTTCGTGATCTTGGCGCTCATGCCGCCAGATAGATGCCGATGCACCAGCTTACAGAGATCAGTCAGCAGTTCTTCTCGCTCCTCCCGATTTAAGCCAGCAAACACACCATGCTTAATATTCGCAAATTCTTTGGCGTGAAAATACGGAACTCCAGACTCTTTCAGCCTCTTACGCCATTTCCTTTTAAGCTTCTTGGCCTGCTCGGTGATGGCGATCTGTGCCGAGACAATCAATATGTCGCCGGAGCCACTCTCGTCATAACCGAGATCAATAGCCATCAACAAATCCTCGCTGTTCCACCAAGAGGGATCATCATCTCGCCACTGTTGCATTCGGGCACGCCTTCGGGCACACTAAGATTGCACGCACCAGAAGGCGCAACAGAATGGCGAATCACCCCAAACCTTCCGCCAAGAATGCCGAGGGTGAGACGCGCAAGAAACCTTTCACATGGGGCGACTTCGACCGGATGGTGGAGCGGGCTGTTAGGACGCCCGCTCGAAAACCCGCTCCAAAATCGAAGTAAAAATCAAGTTGCCCTGATCCCTCCGGTTGTACCGGAAGCTGTACTCGTCCAAGTAGGTCTGCAAATATTTCTTGCTCACGGAGTGGTAGACTCCGCCGATTCCCCGCTTTACCAGACTCCAAAATCCTTCGATGGTCTGAGTGTGAACGTCGCCCATTACATAGATCTTTTGCGCGTGTTGAATGCGCTTGTGCTGATAGGCGTTGGCATGAAACGAGAGTTTGTCGTAGATCGGATAATCATCGGTGTACACGGTGCTCTGTGGCATGACGCGCTCCGCGATGATCGGGAAGATGGTTGCCGCCTTGGCATCGGGAGTGACATAGGCGAGAACTCTTCCGCCGCGCTCCACCATGCCGAACACGGGAGTCTTGCCGTCGTTGTCGCGTCCACGCTGTATCCCGCGATTGCCATGCTTGTTCTTGCGCTTCCCGCCCACATAGGTTTCATCCATCTCCACCGTCGATCCCTCCAGTTGCATGTCAGGTTCGGACAGCAACGAGCGAATCTGCTTGAACATTCTCCACGCGGTTTTGTAAGTGACTCCCACTTCGCGCTGAATTTGCTTCGCGGAGATGCCGCAACGAGTAGAGCCCATGAGGTACATCGCGTAGAACCATTTCTTGAGCGAAGTACTGGAGTGCTCGAAGATGGTTCCGGCCATCGGCGAAATCATGGAGCCGCAGTAGTCGCACGCATAGGCCGGACGCCCGGTTACGCGATGGTGCTTGCGTTCCTTGTTGCACTTGGCGCATTGCGCCATGCCGTTCGGATAGCGTTTTTCTTTCAAATATTCAAGGCAGGACTCATCATCTGGGAATCGGCTCAGAAAATCCTCGATGGTCAGTCGCAAGTGCTTGGGAATGCTCTGTTTGGGCTTCATGGCAAGAGAACTATGCCATAAAGTCTACTTGATGTCAAGGGATAATTACCTTTGCAAAAATGAGGGGGGTAGGGGTGCTGGCTAATCGGCTCGGAAAAGGAGAGCGGCGGGCGTCCCCGGCTTTTCCCCCAGGATCAAAAGTCCGGGCCACCCCGTCGAATGATACCAAGCAGGCGCGCGCGGACTTCGGCCCCGCCCAACAAGCGTAAAGCTTGGACGGGGCAACCCTCCGGGTTGCGATGGACGCGAAGTACTTCCGGACTATTGCTTCGCACTCAACAGAAAACGAGCGAGGAGCAAAATAACACGATTGCGCGGCAGCTCTGGCCGAGTTTTTGCTCAAGCTAAGGCTGGTTGGTCCGTACAATCGCGAAACAGACTGGGTGTTTGCCTCGCCGACGATGAAAGGCAAGCAACCGCTCTGGCCAGAAACCCTCTGGCGACGATATGGACGCCCGGCAGTGAAGGCGGCGAAGATCCAAAAGCGGGTTGGGTTTCACACCTTCCGCCACACGTACACAACTTTGCTGACTCAGAACAACGAGGAAGTGAAGGTAGTGCAGGAGCTCCTACGTCATGCGAACAGTCGCATTACGTTGGATCTTTACGCTCAGGCGGGAATGCCGAACAAGAGGCTGGCGCAAAGCAAACTTGTTCGCATGGTACTTAACAAGGGAGAAGCACTGGCCTAACTGGACCAAATTGGACCATGACGCAAATTGCCAATTCCTTGCAAGTACTTGAAAGAATTGGCGGGGACGACGGGACTCGAACCCGCGGCCTCTGCCGTGACAGGGCAGCGTTCTAACCAACTGAACTACGTCCCCACTCGCCAAATCAACAAGATGCGAAATCGTCAGTGTTTATAAGGCTTTGCGCGATTTGCATACCGTGCATGGGATTGCCTTTGTTGCACAAAAGAGCGCGATTCCTGTCCGAACCGCCCCCAAACCGCCTCCAAATATCGGCTTCTCCCTGCACCTGTGCCATGTGCGAATCCACTTGCATAGACTGCTCCGGGCGATCCAGATTGTAGTCAACATGGACGGAACCGCCAACGAAACCTGAGCAAATGTTTAGCACAGAAATATCCTAACAGCTTCTCGCAGAACACGAAAGACCACCTTCATTTCCCCGGGTCGGACTACACGAAATTCTCAAATTCGGTCGCAACGCTGATACCAGT
>JBAVZU010000245.1:0-3975 GCA_049588915.1 Candidatus Sulfotelmatobacter sp. | reverse complement strand
TCCTTCTGACGGCTTTTTCGAACGCGACGCCTCACACTTTCTTTCAGCCTTGAGCACTCATCCCGGCGTCGCGTCCGAAAAAGCACTAGCGTCACTCGGGAGCAATCCCGAAAACCGCCCATAGTCGGTTGGCCGCGGATTTACTGCAGTTTCGCGTACTCCGCTTTCGCTTCTTTCAGGATGGGGATGTCGGGGTCGGCGTCTTTCCAGAGGGTGAGGAATTCTTTGTAAGCGGCGAGCGCCCTGGCGCAGGTGGCATCAGCATCGGCTCCTTGTGATGTTTTCAACTGTAATGCATTCGCACGCGCCACGCCCAGATGCGCCAAGGCTCCGGTCCAGCAGTTCCACACAATGCCGCTGTGGTCGAGTATTTTCTGGAACTCGGCGGCAGCCTCTTTGCCCTGCCCGACCGCAAGATATGCCTCGCCGCGATTGTAGGTCGGATAAAGACAGGAGAGGTTGGCAACAAATAGAATTTGCCCAAACTCGATCGTTGGCGTCGCCTGCAAGTTTTTCAGGGCATCGGCGGGGTTCTTTCGATTAAGCGCCAGTTGTGCGCGAATTGCAGGCAGCCAAAGAGACTGCATTTGCGTATCCAGTGGATAGCGCTTGTTCAGATCTTGCGCGAGAAATTCCGCCCGCGCCGAATCACCGGCCATGGCATAGGCAAGCGCAGCTTCGACCCCCACGCCCTGACTGGTTGGCATCAGCTTCAAGCCTTCCGCCGCTGCCTGATTCGCATTCTTCAAGTTTCCGAAAGCAGCTTCGCGCAAGGCCGAATTCTCCAACCAGATCCCTCCGTTTTCCTTACGGTCAGCACGGGTCGCGGAATCTACAGACCGTTTTGTGAATTCCTGTGCCTTTGTGAGGTGACCTACGTATGCCTCAGTGTCGGATGTAAGCGAAAATCCTAAGTTCTCTTCGGGCTTATCAGCGAACCACTGTTGCTGCTCACTCATAGCTGAGGGATCATGCCCAATGAACGCTAGAGCGTAGAGGGCGTCGTGAAGTACGAGATTATCCAATTTTCGCGTGTGCGCCTGATGGATCGTCTGCCGCGCTTCGTCGAAACGCTGCAATGCGAGCTGGAAATTTGTGAGATTAGCGTATGGACCGACACTATCCGGAGCGAGGCGTTGGCTCTCGGGAGTGATCTCCACGGCCTTCTCGTATTGCCCTTCCTCGGCGTACGCCGTGCTCAGCCGGAGATGAGCCCTGTAATCGCGCGGATAGTCCGCAATCCACTCCTGGTAGGTTTGTGCAGCTTTCTCTCGTTCACCGGTTACAACTCGGTAGTAATCGGCACTGATGGCCAACTTTTCCCGACCACTGGCATGCTCGCGCAACTCGAATGCCTTGGTGTAATACTCGCGGGCGCGTTCTACCTCTCCCAGGCCGAGGTAATCGACACCCACATCCTCATACGCCATTGCAAAACTCGGGTCGAGTTCGATGGCCCGTTGGTCGTGGGGTAACGCAGCGCCCGCGCCGTTCTCGTGATACGCCTGTAGCCCGAGGCTGTAGGCCTGCAGAGCTTCCAGTGACGAGGTGGTGGCCTCGTCCAGCGGAACATCGAGGTTCTGCACTGACGGCAACGACTCCCCCAATTCGGCGCGCAGCTTGGAGGCTGCTTCGCCGACTGCGTTCAGTACTTTCTCTTTAGCCGCTGCCGTTGCCTGCTCCTCAACCAGTGTGTCCCCGCTCTGGCAATTCACCGCTTTTAGCTCTAGAACATATTGGCTGCCAAGGCTGGCAATCGACCCTGCGATGTAGGACTTGCTGCCCGTTCGCTCGCAAAGCTCGCGGGCCACGTCCGGCGTGAGCTTGGTATTGGGCGGGCGCGTCATCAGCTTCAACGCTGCCGCCACTTTGTTGTCCGAAACGACATTCAGAAAGGGTGACTGGTTCAGAGAAATGGTGAGCGCCGTCTTGAGTGTGTCGTCGAAGACCGGGTCGCCCGTGCTGTTGGCGAAGTCGGCGAGAACGATTGTATCTTTGTCAGTGAGCTTAGGTGTGCCCCGAAGATAGAAATGGCTGGTCACCGCAAGTAGCACGATTACTAGCACGCCTAGGATTGTCACCATCCAACCCGTCGAGCGACTGGTGACTCTTGCCCGGACGACGGCAGCAAGGTGAGCGCCAACCCTTGAGGACCAGCCTGATCTTGTCAAACTGGTCGCGCCAGAGTTTCCAGATGGTGCAAGTTGGGTGTCGTCAAGGGCAGACTGTGGCGCAGTAACTTCCGGCGTCGAAAATGTGCTCGCCTCCCCCGCATCAGACGTAGCCGACTCGCTGTCAACGCAAACGGGGGCGATGAATCTATACCCTCGTTTGGGAACGGTCTCAACGAACTGGGGATTATTAGGTTTGTCGACAAGGGCCTTTCGAATCTCAAGGATGTATTTCCTGAGAACCTCCGGGTTTACATAGGTATCCGCCCAGATAGCTTCCAGCATTTCATCTGGTGTTACCAGACGTCCCGAATTCTCGACGAGGTAGCACAGGACGTCATAGGCTTTTGGAGTGATCGAAACACGCTCGGCATCCCGCCAAAGGCAATGATTGGCTGTATCAAGACGGAAGGAACCAAAAGACTTCGCTTCAGACAGCACACTTACCTCACAGACAGACTGTCTTATGGAAAAGGAATGTTATCAGCGGAAATAGACGCCATCTGCCGTGACCGGAACTGACCATCCTGAGGTGACGACACCCCGTCACAAAAACGAAACGAAAACGTCACCAGTGCTTCACACCTCAAATCCCTTGGTTTTCTATTGTAACCCGAGCACAGGCGGAAATGTGTTTCTTCAACCACCCTGTGAACCAGCAGACAGAAGGAGAAATATGGCTTTCCAACAATCCCCTAGATTGAAGATCAGATGTGGAGGAATTGCATGATTTGGTCGGACTCGGAAACAGAAATGGATTCGGGATTTTTGCGGCTGGACTTAAGAATGGCCCGAGAAGTGCAGAAGGCTTTCATCCCACAATACCCACCGTCGATACCTGGTCTGGAATTCGAAACGTTCTATAAACCCGCCCATAGCGTAGGCGGCGATTACTGCGATTTCTTCCGGGTGTGGAGCGGGCAATGGGGAATTGCGATCGGCGATGTTTCGGGGAAGGGAATGGGAGCGGCCCTCGTAATGGCCAACCTGCAGGCTTCGGTTCGAGCGCAGGCTCAGCAAACGCATTCCGATCCAGCGACCGCCATGAAGAGAGTGAACCAGCTTCTTCATGAATCTTCGCCGATTCATTTCTACGCCTCCCTCTTCTACGCAGAGTATGATCCAATGACTCGGACACTCGCATACGTGAACGCTGGCCAAAATCCTCCAATCGTCATCCGCTGTGAATGTGGTCGAAGTAAGGTGTTTCGTTTGGAGTCAGGTGGGTGCCCCGTCGGTTTGTTTGAGAACTCCAGCTACAAATCGGCGAGCTTCCAACTTGAAGCGGAAGACATCCTGGTGGCTTGCACCGACGGAATCATCGAGACAGAAGGTCAGGATGGCGAGCTATGGGGTCAAAAGCGATTGGAAGATCTGCTTTCCACTTGCGCTCGCCGAACGCCACGACACGTGGTTCATAGCATTGTCCGAGAGGTTTCGGCTTTTGGAATGGGGTGCGCTCCGAAGGATGATATGACATTGGTAGTTCTACAAGTACAAGTCTAAATTCAGGGCCCCTGGGCTGCGGTAGGCGCTCGAAACTCCATAGCGACGGCCCCGGGGGCTGGCCTTCCTTTGTCGTTGAAGGTGCTCGAAGTCAGCTAAGTAGGAGGATCTTCGCGCATTTTCACTACGCGAACCAGCGACCTGATTGGTCGTAACCATAGTGTCCAGTTTGTCGCTAGCCTTGATCGGAAACGCCTCGGGGCAGACTCTTGGGGTGGAGCAGGGTCTCGATCCGAGGCGTTTTCGATAAGGAGACTAGGAGGAAGCCGCTGGCGTTTGCGGCGGACGCGGTGCGCTA
>JBAVZU010000244.1:0-34323 GCA_049588915.1 Candidatus Sulfotelmatobacter sp. | reverse complement strand
CGTCTCGGTCACGGTGGCGCTGCGCCTTATGTGTCGTGTGCCTTCCACCATCCGGCAAACTTTCTCCACGTCGCCGCTCGACTCCTTGATGCCAATCACGTTTGGATGCTCCGCCAGCTCGACCACCAGTTCGACCGGAATGTCGTAACCGGTTGCTTGCGGAAAGTTGTAAATGATGACGGGAAGCGGCGAGCGATCGGCCACGGTGCGGAAGAACGACAGAATATTGGCGGGTTGCATCTGCTTCTTGTAGTAATGCGGCGTACGCACCATCGCGGCGTCGTAACCGAGTTCCGCTGCAAACTCGGTCAGACGCAACGTCTCGATTGCAGATTCGATTCCCGTGCCGGCGATCAGGACCTTGTTCGCTGCAGTCGCCTGGCGCGCGGACTTCAGCACATCGCGTCGTTCCTGGTCCGATAGCAGAATGGCTTCGCCCGTCGAGCCGAGCACGACGATGCCGGCACAAGGCGTGCGAGAGTAATGCTCGACATTGCTTTCAAGCTTTTTGAAATAGACTTTGCCGTCGGGGTAAAACGGAGTGGTAATTGGCGGGAAAATACCGTGAAGTAGCATAGCGAGTTTAGCGTATCACTTCCTGGGTGGGCTCAGCAGCGGAATGGCTTCTCGCTTGTTCCGGCGGTAGACGCGAAAATCGTGATCGACGGTAATGACCGTGTGCCGGGGGTAGAGTTCGCTCATTCGGATCAGACAGAGATCGGCCAGATCGGGGTGCCGGTCTGCATAGCGGGTCGCGAGATCGTAAAGATGGTCGAGATGGCTCGTACAATCGAATGCGAGACGAACGATCTTATCCTTCAACATTCCCAGGACGTACTCGCTAGACTCTAAATGAAATGCGGTCTCTGCGAGCACCGCCTCACACGTTAAGACAGGCCACCTTATTTGCTCCGCTATTTGCGCTGCCCAATCGTGATATTGGTCGTTCTGTCTTCCCAGAGCCACGAGCAGCCCGGTATCGGCAATTGCGTTCATCGGCGCGAAAACCCCTTCCGTGAGGAAACATTCGGCGGGCCTCCCTTGATCACCCCGGAAAATTTTCGCCAAGCCTGATTTGCATCAGGCTCAAGCGCGACTTCGAGCGATTGCCGGACCACCTTGCCCATCGGCAGGCCCGTCCGCCGAGACTTTTCCCGCAGCCGCTCCAACAGCTCCTGAGGCAGGCGAACTGTCAGTGTATTACTCATTAGCAGTAATTGTAACACACTCCAGCCGCACGGAGCGATGAACGCAGCGGTGGCGATGTACGCAGAGAGCATGAAATAGCATGACCTAACCTTTGGTGCAAATCTTAGGCGAAGTTTTCTTGTCGTAGACGGTTCCGCAGATCTGGCAACCCTTCGAGCACCGCACACGTTCCCACAATCCTGGCCAAGGCCAGGTTTTTTCTGATGGATGTGGCAAGCAATCCAGTGAGACGTTCAATCCCAGAGATCGCTCTCGTGGCTGCGGCCAAAGATCAAAATCCGTCACTGTGGACTTGGAGGCGGAACAAAACGCAAGACGCATGTCCGGCGCCGACTCAATAAGGTATGGCGCCCGCCCGCTGGTCTGCCCGTAAAGCATAGGACAGAAACCAGCAGTTGCCAGCAGCATAAACGCGCGCACGTAAGGAATGAAGGGCATTTACTTAAGACCGAACAGCCCTAGCGAATTTTACTACCGTTTAAGGTGGCTCTCTCCGCATGCAACTGTTGCAGCGCTCGGATATTCACTTCCCCACGCTGCAGCGCAGCGATTCCTTCCGCTGCCGCGCGCGCTGCTGAAAGCGTAGTGATCGTGGGAATGCGCGCCATCACCGCGGCGCGCCGGATTGCTTTCTCGTCGAACCAAGGCTCCGGACCGCTCGGGGTGTTGACGATGAGGTGAATTCGCTGGCCCTTAATTAGATCCACCACGTTAGGGCGGCCCTCTTTTACTTTGTAAACGCGCTCTACCTTCATGCCTGCCGCTTCAATTACGTCGCCCGTGCCGGAAGTAGCCACAAGCTTAAAACCCATATCGACAAACTTGCGGGCCACTTCTGCCACGTGAGTCTTGTCATGGTCGGTCACGCTGATGAATACGGTTCCTTGCGTCGGCAGTTTCTGGCCGGCGGCCAACTGCGCTTTGCCGAAAGCTTCACCGAAGCTGTCGCCAACGCCCATCACTTCGCCCGTGGATTTCATCTCCGGCCCCAGCACCGTGTCGACGCCAGGAAACTTATTCCACGGAAACACCGGCGATTTCACGTAGTAGCAGCTTCCAGTGTCGAGATCGGTATGGCGCTCGATGTTTTCCAGCAAGAACTCACGCAGCTTGCGTCCTGTCATCAGGCGTGCCGCAATCTTCGCCAAGGGAACGCCGGTCGCCTTCGAAACATACGGCACGGTACGCGAAGCCCGCGGGTTTACCTCGAGAACATAGACTTTATTTCCCTCTGAGCCGTTCCCTGCTCTCCCGCCGTCGCCGCGCGGGATGGCGAATTGGATGTTCATCAGCCCAACCACTTTGAGCGCTCGAGCTAGTTTGAAGGTGTAATCGCGCATGCGATCCATCAGTGCTTGCGGAATATCCACAGCCGGCAGCACGCACGAGGAATCGCCAGAGTGAATCCCGGCTTCTTCGATGTGTTGCATGATTCCGCCGATCACCACATCTTCGCCGTCAGAGAGTGCGTCCACATCCACTTCAATCGCATCTTCGAGGAAGTGGTCGATCAGCACCGGACGGTCGTGCGAGTACTCGACCGCTTCCTTCATGTAGCGCAGAACTGATTCTTCGTCGTAAGCGATCACCATGGCGCGGCCGCCCAGCACATACGATGGCCGCACGACCACGGGATATCCCACACGCTTTGCGCCTTCAATCGCCTCCTCCAATGAGGTTGCCATCACGCCTGCGGCCTGTGGAATCTGCAGCTCTGCCAGCAGTTTGCTGAAGTGTTTGCGGTCCTCGGCCAAATCAATCGACTCCGGCGATGTGCCAATAATATTGACGCCCGCGGCCTTCAGCGGCAGAGCCAGATTCAAAGGGGTCTGCCCGCCGAATTGCACGATCACTCCGCATGGCGCGCCTTTCGAGGTTTCATGCTGATAAATCGCCCATACATCTTCGAAGGTGAGCGGCTCGAAGTAGAGACGATCGCTGGTATCGTAATCGGTCGAGACAGTTTCAGGATTGCAGTTGATCATGATCGTCTCGTAATCATCTTCGCGCAGCGCGAACGACGCGTGGCAGCAGCAGTAGTCGAACTCAATTCCCTGCCCAATGCGGTTTGGCCCACTGCCCAGAATAATGATCTTCTTCTTGTCCGTCGGCGCGGCTTCGTCTTCGTCCTCGTAGGTCGAGTAAAGGTAGGGCGTGAAGCTTTCGAACTCGGCGGCGCAGGTGTCCACTCGCTTGTAGACGGGCATTACGCCATGCTTTTTGCGGAGGTGCCGAACTTTTTCCTGGCCCTCGAGCCGCCACGCATTCGCCAGCCGCCCGTCGGAGAAGCCCATGCGCTTCGCCTCACGCAGCACCTCGCGAGGGATCGATTCCATCGGGTGCTTCTCCAGTTCGAGTTGCATGTCGTTAATTTCTTTGAGCTGGTAGAGAAACCACGGATCCATGGAGGTCATCTTGGCGACCTGTTTTACCGTGTGTCCCTGGCGCAGAGCATACCGTATATACGCAAGCCGCTCGGGATGCGGCGTGACCAGTCGTTGCGTGAGAATCTTCGGCTCAATCTTGTCACCGCCCACGCGCTTTCCGGTATCGAGTGAGCGAATACCCTTCATCAACGCTTCTTTAAACGTCCGTCCGATCGCCATCACTTCGCCCACCGACTTCATCTGCACGCCGAGATTTTCATCCGCTCCGGGAAACTTTTCGAATTGCCACTTCGGAATTTTCACCACCACATAGTCGAGCGTCGGCTCAAAACAAGCAGGAGTCTTACGCGTGATGTCGTTGGGAATCTCGTCCAGCGTGTAGCCGACAGCAAGTTTCGCGGCGATCTTGGCAATCGGGAATCCCGTGGCCTTTGACGCCAAGGCCGACGAGCGCGAAACCCGCGGGTTCATCTCGATTACTACCATGCGCCCGGTTTCAGGGTTTACTCCGAACTGAATATTCGATCCGCCGGTGTCCACTCCGATTTCGCGAATCACCGCAATCGATGCATCGCGCATCGCCTGATACTCGCGATCCGTCAGCGTCTGTGCCGGGGCCACCGTGATCGAATCGCCGGTATGCACGCCCATGGGATCGAAGTTCTCGATCGAACAAACGATGATGACGTTGTCCCTGGTGTCGCGCATCACCTCAAGTTCGAATTCCTTCCATCCCAGCACTGATTCTTCGATCAAAGCCTCGTGCACGGGAGACATATCCAAACCGCGGGTCAGCACCTCGACCAATTCTTCGCGGTTGTAGGCGATGCCGCCGCCAGAACCTCCAAGGGTGAACGATGGCCGCACGATCACGGGAAAACCAATCTTCCCCGCGAATTCCAGCCCATCTTTTGTGCTGTTCACCAACGCCGACTTAGGCACGTCAAGCCCAATCTTCTGCATCGCGTCTTTGAAGAAAAGACGGTCTTCGGCTTTCTTGATGGCCTCAACATTCGCGCCGATCAAACTCACGTTGTACTTCTCAAGAACTCCGCCGTCGGAAAGTTCAATTGCTAGGTTGAGGGCCGTTTGACCGCCGACAGTGGGCAAAACCGCGAATCCTGTGCCTGGCGAAAGTTCCCGCTCGATGCGAATGATCTCTTCCAGATATTCGAGCGTCATCGGTTCGATATAGGTACGGTCGGCGATCTCCGGGTCGGTCATGATGGTTGCCGGATTGGAGTTGGCCAGCACCACCTGATAGCCCTCCGATTTAAGCGCCTTGCAAGCCTGCGTGCCGGAATAATCAAACTCCGCCGACTGCCCGATGACGATAGGCCCGGAACCGAGGATCAGGATTTTTAAGATATCAGTGCGTTTGGGCATTTGGTTCAGGTTTTACCGTCTCCAACTTTGCTACGTACTGATGCTTTCGTCTCCGGCGCTGAGTCGAGGTTCCCAGGGACACCCCGTCTCCGTATCGAATTTTCCACTCCACGTCCCTTGCGGAACAGTCCACGCTTTACGATGATTACGCCCACTGGAGTCGGGGTATGCGTAACGCAGGTCGTAGGCTTCGTAGAGCTTTTGAAAGAATTTATAAAAATGTATCGGGCTCTCAGGGGCAGGATAGGTCGGTAGAATTACAGCCTTTCCTCCAATGCACTGATAGACCAACAGTCCCACAGACTCGTACCGCATCGCCGGATCGGTGATTGTAGTTCGGCCGGTGAGAGCACTCAGCGCGTTGTGGTATCTGACAATGCTATCAAGAGGCTTGCCTTTCGAGTCGAACGAGGCATCATTCGCACTCGTTACGTCTGTCAACGTTGCGAACTTGATGAGGTGAAGAAACCCGAAGACAAATCCCGGGTACATCATATGAATGTTCACACAATCGCCCGGCGCTTCTTCCATTCGATTGGTCAGATTTCGAAAGGCATTCCCGGTACTCTTTGCCGAAATTCCCAGAGCAGGGCCGATGCCGGGAATCACTACTGTAACGTCGACGTTCTTGTATTTCATAGCGCCAAGAACGCTCTGTTCCGAGGGGTTTGCGGCACCTTCTGAATATGTCAGCGGATACTTGTTGTTCGGCCCCTGTTTGCTGATCAAGGGCGGAGACGGACGTAGCCACTCTGGCGGAAATCCACCCTCGACAACGAGTCTGTTCGAACAGTGTGCATGGAAAGGCCTTATGTGTTGCCCGGATTGAGTTTTCAAGCTTCCGCATAAGGCCTTAAGGGCGTGTTCCAGTGTCTGAACCGGAATTGGGCTCAATTGTGTTTTCGCCATGACTCAATCTTTCCTGCCGAATCGCGCAGAAGCAGACACTCATTCTGACTAAGGCCAAGAACTCGCCTCAGCACAAACCGATCAGCGATATCAGAAAGCTGCTCGGGAGACATAGGAGGATTGCTGGCAAACTGCACAGCCAGTTTCTTAAAGATCGGCCCCCGAGGTCGAACGACGAGTACATCCTTCGCCTCAGAAGGTTCAAGCTTGAACAACCCCCCACCCAAGGCATGTCCCTCTAGCTCGCAACTCAACATCGACAGGGAGGTTCTCCAAGAAGCGGCGTACAGGAGCGGATTCCTTTTTGCTCCAAAACGCAGGACATGAAGCGTGTTAGGTGCAACAAGGTTAGCAGCATTGCTTACGAGCACTGGCTGCTCGCCCGACATATACGAGAGAAAAGCATCGGCTGTGCGGACGTGCGGGACCGAATGCCAAAATTGACGAATGCGGCACTTGTATCGCAGCGGGACATTTTTAAGCTCGCCCTGACGAAGGTAGGCCCGGACAGTCGGAGGAAGCTCCTCAACTGGTATTGATGGCAATGAAAGTAGATAAACCTTTTCTCCCTCAGAACGCTTCGTCTTCCAATTCTGCCGATGAAATTCAATCCCTTTAAAACCCCGGAGGCTCATCAGGCAGGGGCGCAGGAAGCGCTTGGGGAGTTCCCAGTCACCCGCCTCCTTCGCAGAGAGGTGGAAGAAATCATTTGATCCGGTCACGTACCCAATTCCAACGTCCGCAACATCGCCAAGTCTCTCCACTCTGGGATCGGCTGCTAGAGACTCGTACAGCGACCGTACTCCCGTCGGAATAAGATAGTGGTTGAAACGGAATTCCCCACCCCTAATTAAATCGATGTCTACTTTCGACAGCTGGCGATCATTTCCTTGTAGATCGTCCGAGGCTGCCACGACGAATGTCCGGCTTCGCTCTCCGAACCCATCGCAAAAAAGCAGGACAGTGCTCTGGCTCAAATGCTGAAACATCTTGTCCCTAAACATTTCAATCGCAACGTGCCGAAAGTTCTCACTTAGAAACCGCAGGACCTCCCGCGCATACATTGCATGGCCAAGTTCAGCTGGCATCACCATGCCAAGCCGTCCACCTCGGCGCAGGAACCGAGACGCGTGGACCACAAATGGAGCCCAAGAGGACGCGAGCCGTGGCAGCCTGATACCCGCCTCTCTGGCGCGTTGGTGGCCTAGAGATTTCTTGTCACCATTGAATGTTTGGTACCGGATGAACGGTGGATTTCCCACCACACAGTCAAACCTAGGTAGGTCATTGGGGATCAGGGAGAAAAAATCAGCACGAACCAATTTCGCGCTTTCGACCCTTTCGCGCACTGTAGAGAGCGCCTCATCAGATACATCGACTCCGTAGATCGTCGGCGCTCCACATCCAAGACCTCGGAGCCTAAAATCTGCGGCTTCGATGAATACCCCATCGCCACAACTCGGGTCGAGTACAGATTCCGATCCCCCGCTAACTGTCCAAGCAACAAGGCGATCAGCAGCGTTCCTTTCTGTGTAAAAGGCTCCTAGGCTCTTTCTAAGACTTATAGAGACCACCTGCCCGCCGACGGCGTCAGCGGGCTCGGAATGCACGTGTTCTGTTGAGTGGCCTTTCACCCCTTCCACTCCTCCATCATCTTCACAAAATCCTTGAACAGATAATGCGAGTCATGCGGACCCGGCGCCGCTTCGGGGTGATACTGCACGCTGAATAGCGGCAGGTTCCGGTGCCGCAGGCCTTCCAAAGTCTGATCGTTCAGGTCGATGTGAGTAAGCTCGACTTCGCTCTCGGGCAGCGAGTCGGGATCGACGGCAAAGTTGTGGTTGTGCGCCGTGATCTCGATTTTCCCGGTCTTCAACTGCTTCACCGGATGATTTCCGCCATGGTGCCCAAACTTCAGCTTGAAAGTTTTTCCGCCGAGCGCAATACCAACAAGTTGGTGCCCCAGACAAATCCCAAAGATCGGCTGCCGCCCCATCAACCGCCGAATTGAATCCACGGCGTAGGTGCACGGTTCGGGATCTCCGGGACCATTGGAGAGAAACACTCCATCCGGTTTCAAAGCGAGCACATCTTCCGAAGGCGTTTGTGCCGGGACCACGGTAACCCGACAGCCTTCGCCTCGTAACTTACGTAGTATGTTTTGTTTGATGCCGAAGTCATAAGCCACTACATGAAATCGCTCGGGCTCGTCCTTCACACCCACCACGGCCACCGGCTCATGCGAGCGCTCCCCCACTTCCCATACGTAAGGCCGTTTTGTGCTGACTTCCTTGGCGAGATCGGTGCCGTCCATTTTCGGGATCGAGTTTGCCTTGGCGATTAGTTTTTCCGCATCAGTTTCGAGGGTTGAAACCACTCCACGCATCACCCCGTGATCGCGGAGATGCCGCACGAGCGAGCGCGTGTCGATATCCGAGAGCACGGGAACCTTGAACTGTTCGAGATATTCTTCGGCCACCTGCGAGGAGCGCCAGTTCGAACTTACTCTCGAGAACTCGCGAACGATCAGCCCTTCGATCCAAGGACGGGTAGCTTCATTGTCTTCGTGGTTGGTGCCGTAGTTGCCGATCTGAGGATTGGTCAGGACAACGATTTGCCCTGAATAGGAAGGATCGGTAAAGATTTCCTGATAGCCGGTGATGGAAGTATTAAAAACGACTTCGCCGTAGCACTCGCCTTTGGCGCCGTAGCCTTTGCCTCGGAAGACTCGCCCGTCTTCCAGCGCAAGGATAGCCTGCATTCTCGCTCCGGTGTGTGGATTTTATAGATTTTATCAGGGATTGGGCCCGGCACCAACAGCGAATCGAAGACGCCAGTGTGGAAATCTCGGAATCTCGCCGGTTTAATGTGCCGGTCCGAATTAAGTTCACTATCGATTGAGTTTTTCCAGCTCCTTGGCCCACGCCGGAGCGTCAGAACCAAGACCGTGGAAGGTCCCATTCTTCCCTTCGATCTCTGCGTTCCCCAAGGCCTCGTCAATCACTTGGCCCGTCTCGGTATCGTTGAGCTGATAATCGCCAATGTCTGATAAGTGAACCGCTCCCCACACAGCCGCTATGCGTTTCCCTCCATCGAAAAACATCCAATCCCAGACCATGTCTCCTTCTTGTACTTCCACAATATTTTTGCCTGAGCGATAGACGGCCAACACGAGAGGGATGGAGTACGACGTGCAACAATTCTCAAAGTCTTCTGTCCAGGCGATGGTTCGCTTGTCGCCCGCCAGCTTCGGTTCATCGATTCCTACTTCGTTGAACGCGACGTCGTCTTCGGTTCTCTTTTGCTTCGGAGGAAGTTTCTTAACTACTTCAGTTTTGTCGCTGTAAACAATATGCAGACTTCCGGTTTCGTAGCCGGATTCGGAAGTGGCTTTGTCAACGTAGTATTTAATGATGTACGCGTCTTTGCCTGGTACGCTCCCGTCGATTTTATTGACGGTGATTTTGGCCTGATCAGCCTCGTTTGTTTGCGTCCATGCGACGCGAAGGCGAGCCAGCCAGAACAGGACGAGGATGAATCCTATCCTCATTTTCTGGTTCCGATCGGATGAGCCACAGCAGCACCCCGTGGTCGACAGACGCCCGCTACCGCGCTTTGCCCAGCTTATCCATCGGCCAGTATCCAAACACAGCCTTACCGTAGATATAACTCTGATTCACTGGCCCAAAATCACGACTATCGTTGGACATGGAGCGGTGATCTCCAAGCAGGATAGCCTGCATTCTCGCTCCGGTGTATGGATTTTAAGGATTTTAGCAGGGATTACGGGAAGGACCAAGCACGGAAGATAGCGTGCGTGTGGAAATCTTAAGGATTGTTTGGCTGGCCCTTGGCCTTCAACTTCGTTCGCAGAACTTTCTTCTGTTGCACCTTCACTTCCCCAGTACGCTGAATTTTTGTCAGAATCCGGTTTGCCTTCTCGAGCCAACGTCCGAAAGCCTTATTCAATTCCGGGTTCCTCTGTAAAGCGTCTCTTTCGAACCCACCTGCGGCTATGCGGTCCAGGAAATATAACGCCTGACCGAACTGGTCTTTGCATGGCAGCACGCTCTTCAGCGCCGCCGGGTTCCTCGCATTACACACCAGATCCGCGCGCCTGACGAATTCAATCAATCGCTCACCCTGAAGCGAACTGAGAGTTTCTACGGCGGAGCGAGCTGCATTATCATGCTTTTGATCACGCCGCCCATGCCGTCCAGCCGCTTCCTTGCGCCTTTCCAGCTTTCGTTTGATTTTCTCGCCAACCGTAACCACACCGGACTTGCGCAGCCGCTTACGGCTTATCGACTTTTGAAAGCGTGCTGCGGTCAAGTCTTCGGCCACTGACTCGATTTCGTCGGAAGCAACTCCCGGCTTTACTTCCGCAAGAATCTCCTCGCTCTTTCGGCGATAACTCCGATTAACCCGTGCTTTCTTTCGTTTCCAAGTCTGCGGGAAATTGCGCGAAGAAACCCATCCGAACGTGAAGTGATTTCTTGTGTACTCTAGTTCCTTCTTCTGCTGCGGTGATTTTCGTTCCTTCGCCATTCAGAAAATGTCTCGCTACCGCACCCTGCCCAGCTTATCCATCGGCCAATAGCCAAAGACAGCCTTGCCGTAGATATAACTTTGATTCACTGGCCCAAAGTCACGACTATCGTTGGACATGGAGCGGTGATCTCCAAGCACGAGGTAACAGTCTGGGGGCACCACCGTCTCCGGGTACGAGCGCGAGTCCGCATAAGCGGGCGGCACGTAGTCCTCATCCAACGCTTCGCCGTTCACGTAGACCTGCCCGCTATCGATCCGAATGCGGTCACCCGCAACCCCGATCACGCGCTTGATATAACTCTTCGAAGGATCGCGCGGGTAACGAAATACGACAATATCCCCGTGCGAAATCGGCTCCAGCCGGTAGACGAACTTGTTGACAAAGATTCGCTCCTGATCCTCGAGCGACGGCATCATGCTGGTGCCTTCCACCTTAACCGGCTGATAGATAAACACGATGATGAATGCCGAAATGGCCAGCGAAAGAATCAGATCCCGCAACCATACCCCCAGACCCGGCCGCAATCGTCCGCCCGCGTCTGCAGTTCTGACCGTTAGCTGCGGAGGAGTTGAGCCTAGGTTCGGGCTGATTTGTGGCGCATTTGACATGCGATTTCCTATTGTATACAGATCACGTCCGCTTTGGCCCGGTTGCGTCGTTATCGGGCCGGATTTGCGTTTTCCATTCTTCCTTAGGAAAAGAAGGTTAAAATATGAAGCGTAGGAGACATATGCCAGCGACTCGAGTTCTTCAGTACAGATTGGTCCATCGTGCGCTTACCCTCGCCTTGCTCTTAACGGTTACCTTGACCATGACTTCTCTCTGGGCCGCTCCGCAAGAAGAAGAAAGCGGCATCCCCGCCTACAACGCAACTCCTCCGCCGAAAGGCACCAAACTTCCAGCCGTTCTTACGAAAGATCAGCTTTGGGGAGCGGACGCCCAGTATCCCTATCAGACTCATGCCTACGAGTTGGCCTCGAAGATCCCCGCTATTCTCCACCAACAGCCTTGCTACTGCTATTGTGACCGCATGGGCCACAACAGCCTGCACAGCTGCTTTGAGAGCACTCACGGCGCGCGATGCGCCACCTGCCTTAAGGAGCTTTACTATTCTTACGAGCAGCACAAGGCGGGCAAGACGGCCAGCCAGATTCGTGCCGGCATTATCAAGGGCGATTGGAAGCAGATCAATCTAGAGGCGTCTGCTTCGGTAAATTAGAGTGTAGGCTCATCGCCAGCCGATTGGCGTTCGAACGTGAATATCTGACTGTCTTGTCTAACTCGGTACGCGAGACTCTCAGCCTTGGCCGACGCATTGCCCTCTACCCGCCCGATGAGTGATACTGAAGCAACCAGTCCCAATTAAGGAGTCCGATTACGACGAGCACAGGAAAAATTCTCCACATGGCTCAGAAGGCTAACCCCAAGAAATCATCGATAGCGGACGACCCCAGGGCCTCCCAGGCCCTGCAGAGCTATGAAGCTGGCTTGCGTGCGTTGCAGGAGCATAAGTTTGACAAGGCCAAGCCGCTGTTTCAGAAGGTTCTCGCCGGAGGCAGCAAAGAGTTGAGCGACCGCGCAGCCGTCCATCTCAGCATTTGCAATCAACACCTCGAGCGTTCGACGAACACGCAGTTCAAAACGGTTGAGGAGCATTTCGACTACGCCGTCTCTCTAATGAACGTTGGAGATTACGTCACCGCTCGCGAGCATATCGAAAAACTGTTGAAGCAGGCCCCTAAGACGGATTTCGTCATCTACGGGCTGGCTGCTCTGGACTGTCTTACCGGCCATGTAGAGGACTCGCTGAAGCATCTCGACGAGGCTCTGCAATTGAATGCGGCACTACGATATCAGGCGCGCAACGACACCGATTTTCATAACCTGGCTGAAGATCCTCGTTTTACCGAGCTTTTGTACCCAGATCCCGCTGCCGATCTTGCGTCGTCGGAAGGCTCCTTCCGGGAAGACGAATCTTTCTAGCTGGGCAATCAGTCGAGACTCACTCGATGGAGACAAAAATCTCAGAGCTTTTGACGATGGAAAAGGCTACGCGCGAGCGTGGCCTCCGCGTTGTCGCCATCGGCGGCGGCACCGGCCTTTCCACTCTGCTCAAGGGACTGAAGCGCTTTGCTCTAACCCCCGCCGAGATGGCGGCGGCACGCGCGGACACACCGATCATCGGGCACCTCTGTGCCGTGGTTACAGTCAGCGATGATGGCGGCTCGAGCGGACGCCTGCGCAAGGAACTGAACATGCTTCCTCCCGGCGATATCCGCAATTGCATCGTGGCGCTGAGCGAGGACGAAGCTCTGCTCTCCCAGCTTTTCCAACACCGCTTCAACAAAGGCTCCGGCCTCGAGGGTCACAGTTTTGGAAACCTTTTTCTGGCCGCGCTAACTTCCATCACACATGACTTTTCCGAGGCTGTGCGCCTTTCATCAGAAATCCTGCTGACGCGCGGTCACATCCATCCCGCCACCACCTCAAATATCGAGTTGGAAGCCCTGATGGAAGATGGTACTCGCGTGCGCGGTGAGACCAGGATCACTGCCAGCAAAGTCCGCATAAAAGAGCTTTTCCTGGTCCCCGCGGACGTAGATCCATTGCCGCAGACGCTCGACGCCATCGCGCACGCCGACATCATCAGCATCGGGCCGGGATCATTATTTACCAGCCTCATTCCTAATTTGCTGGTGCATGGCATTGCCCAGGCTATCGTCAACTCTCCCGCCACCAAGGTCTATTTTTGCAACCTGATGACTCAGGCCAATGAGAGCCTGGGGCTGACTGCAGCCGATCACATTCGCGCCCTGAACCGCCACGCCGGGCAACAGATTTTTGATTTTGCTTTGATCAACCGGACGCCGGTTTCGGATGAACTCAAGACCAAATACGCGCTCGAAGGTGCCTGCCAGATTGTTGCCGATCTCGATGCGATCGAAGCCCTCGGAGTGATTCCTGTACTGGGGGATTATCTCGACGAGGGTAATGTCGCCCGCCACAACACGGCCAAAGTCGCCAGTGACCTGGTGCAACTGGGATCGCAAGACGGTGGCGGAGGACGCAGAACTCGATCCAACAGGCCGTCCTAACTTTTGGTTTTATTTTCTTTCCCTGCTCTTCCAGGCTCCCCGCCAAGCCGTTAGAATGTCCCATATGAAACTGCTCGTGGCTTCGCCGAAATGTGAAGTGAAGGCGGGAGTGCTTGCGCTGGCGCTGGTTTGTCTGCTTCTTACAATGGCAGGCGTTGCCTCCGCTCAGCGGGACAAAGAAGAGCCCACTGCCATTTTGAGTTTTCTCGTGATCAAAGACGACAACGGCAAGCCGATACGCAATGCCGCCGTGATCATGCATCCGGTTGAAGCGAACGGCAAGCAAAGCCGAGGCGATCTCGAACTAAAAACCGATGTCGACGGCAAGACCAGCTTTGATGGCGTCCCGTATGGCAGGCTCCGTGTGCAGGTTCTGGCCTCCGGATTCCAGACCTTTGGCGAGGACTATGACATAGCGAAGGCCAAGCTAAATTTCACGATCAAGCTGAAGCGTCCGCAAAGTCAATATTCCATTTACGAAAGCCACAACGGCACTACTGAAGAGAAGACCCAGGAGAAGAAGGACGACAAGACTCCTACTCCCGCGGATCCAAGCGCCAAGCCGCAGTAGCACCCACTTCAGTTTTGACGTTCTGGTTTTCCCTCAGCCTACGGCTGTGGATTTGGGATCGGCGGCAATCACCGCGTGAATCTTCGTCCGGTCGCGAGTAAAATCCCTTGCATGCCCTACCTCCTCAAAACCGAACCGACGGTTTACTCTTTCGCCGATCTCCAGCGAGAAAACACCACAATCTGGGACGGAGTCACCAATCCTGTCGCTCTCAAGAATCTGCGTGGTATGAAGGCGGGTGAGCACTTGATCATCTACCACACAGGTGACGAAAAGAGCGCGGTCGGCTCCGCAACGGCCGTGTCGGTGGATCCAGCCGACCCCAAGAATCCGCAGGTAAAAATCAAGGTCGGAAAAACCCTGGCGAAGCCGGTCACTCTAGCCGAGATGAAGGCCAGCAAACTATTCGCCGACTCGCCTCTAGTCCGGCAGGGAAGATTAAGCGTCGTGCCTTTAACCGATGATCAGTACAAGTTCATCACCGGCTCGTGAGGGGCGGCCGCCGCGCTAATGCGAGCTCGCGTCGCGGCGAATGGCCACGCGCTTGAATGGGGCTCTCGCGAATTTTTACAAAACTTTGCACAGGCATAGGTCATCTGTAGCAACCTCGGGACACCGCTGGGGGTTCTTAAGGGTTGGGCGCGCAGGTTGCGCGGACGCGGCTGTCTGCAATTCCTCTTCTTGCGCTCTCACTAAAATCAAAGGAATGGCAAGAATGACGTTGAAAGGCTCGTCCTTCCGCCCTGGAATCTTCCGAAAATCTCAACTTGCATATTCACTCGCGGCTTGCTTTGCCGGATTGCTTTTCGTTGCTCCGATACTCGCGCAGGAGACGCACGAAAAGATCGACGTGGATAACGTCTCACGCGACTATATCTTGCGCTTGCCGAAAGGTTACGACCAGCAGCAACACTATCCTGTCGTGATACTTTTTCACGGCCGCAATCAGGACGCCGACGATATGGCGAGGCTCACACTTTTCAACCAACTGGCCGATAAGGATGCAATCATCACGGTCTATCCCAACGCGGCTCGTGGAGAATGGAATATCGGCGTGCACCCGGAACAGGCTTCACAGATGATGCCACGACGTGGCGGTGGGGGTCGGCGCGGAGGATGGGGAGGTTATCCCGGTGGTGGCGGTGGCGGTTACCCGGGCGGCGGAGGGGGATATCCCGCCGGCGGTCAGAGTGGAGGACAAAATCCTGAGCAAAACAGAAATCGGCCAGAGCCAGCGGATGACGTGGCCTTCATCAATCAGTTGCTCGACCAGCTGCCCCTGAAGTATTCCATCGATACTCATCGCATCTACGCCACGGGCCTGGAAGACGGAGGCTTCATGGCGCTGCGCCTGGGCTGCAGCACTGCGGACCGGGTTGCGGCCGTTGCTGCGGTAGGCGCAAGCCTGCCTAAAACCATGATTTGTCTTCCTTCGCGAGCCGTGTCAGCACTCTTTATCGAGGGCACCGACGACCCCATCGTTCCTTATAATGGCGGAACGTACAAACCAGGACGCTTCCACGTCCTTTCCGCTGAAGATAGCGCCAAGACCTGGGCGAAGTTCGATCGCTGCGGAGAAAAGCCGGCGCAGGAAAAAATTCCGCCCTTGCAAAAGGGCGGCAAAGAAACCAAAACCTACACTTACAGCGGTTGCCAAGACAACGCCCAAGTCATCCTCTATAGCGTGAAGGATGGCGGTAACACGTGGCCCGGCGGCCAACAGTACATGACCGAAAAAGAGGTTGGCAAAACCAGTAACGCAATCAATGCCAACGAGGCGATCTGGAATTTCTTGAGCGGGAAAAACATCGCCGGTGAGACCGGGTCACAAAAATAGAACTTTGCTCACTTCAGATTCGAGTGCGCAGCGGGATAGAATTTAGCAACCATTCGTCCCGTCATCAGACCGCCTTCATACTCCGGAATGACTACTTCGTCGGCGCCCGAATTGCGCATAGCCTGCGCGTAGCGTGACTGTCCGGCTCGCGTAATGATCCGTGCTTTCGGATTTAGCGCCTTCGCGGTCACCGTGATGTAAAGGTTGTCGGCGTCATTGTCGATTACGATGGCACACCCCGCGCGCTCTCTCCATTCCGGCAGAGCGGAGCATATCCTGCCGCTTGGCGTCCCCTTTAATCACCAGCACTTTTTCCTTCAGCAGCTCGCGGCACAAGCTTTCGCTGGTCTCGATCAGCACGAAAGGTATCTCAAGGATGAGTCTGGGACGAACCAGGAAAAAGATTGTCAGGAAATCGTCAATTCCATGTCACTTCTAAAGCGCTACTTCTGAAACGTCACTTCTAAAACTAAAAACTCGCGTAGCGGACGAGCTCCTCGTTCAGCGGATGAACTGTCTCAACTCCCGTCGCAGAATCTTTCCAGAGGCAGTTTTGGGGACGACCTCTACAAAATGCACTTCGCGAGGCTGTTTGTAGTGTGTCAGCCGCTCGCCGACGAAGGCGCACAACTCTTCTTCCATCTTCTTACAGTTGACAAATCCTTCACGCAGAGCCACAAACGCGACGGGAATTTCTCCCGCGGCCGTATCCGGGCGCCCCACCACTCCACACTCCCGCACCGCGGGATGCTCCAGCAGAACGGCTTCCACCTCCGCCGGCGCCACAGGAAATCCTTTGTACTTGATCATCTCCTTGCGGCGATCAACCACTCGGAAAAAACCCTCGCTGTCGCGAGTGACGATATCGCCAGACCAAAACCATCCATCGCGCAGCACGGCCGCCGTGGCTTCCGGCTCTTTCCAATAGCCCTGCATGAATTGCGGACCGCGCATCACCAACTCGCCTGGCTCGCCCGCCGCAACCTCCTTTACACTGGCCGACGCTGCGAGATGCTCAGCCCCAATCACGCGGCACTCAGTCTGCGCCAGAGGATGGCCAATCGAATCCGGCCGGTATAACTCTGGACTGAAATAACCCACATGCGTGACCGGCGACGCTTCCGTCATCCCGTAGCCTTGACAAACCGGAATGCCGGTCAATGCCGAGAACCTGCGCGCTAGGTCCGGCGCCAGAGGTGCAGCTCCGGACTTCACCCACTGAACGCGATGACTCTTCGGAAACTGCCCTGCCTCGGCCGCCAGGCACAGCGCGTTCATCGCTGGCGGAACCATGAGCATAGTGGTGATTGATTCATCGACCATGAGCGAACACACCTGGCTGACGTTGAAACGCGGCATCAGAACGAGCGTGGCTCCCATCAGCAGAATCGGGTTGAGAGCCACGTTCAATCCATAGATGTGATACAGCGGAAGGAAGCAAAGCAAATTGTCGGTCGGCGTCAGCAGCACCGCACCCGGACCCAGCAACTGATAAACGTTGGCCACCAGGTTGTGATGGCTGAGCATCACGCCTTTGGGCAGGCCCGTCGTACCACTGGAGTAAGGCAACGCTGCCAAGGTTTCTTGCGATCCGTGATCCGGACTCGGCAGCTTGCCAGTCCCGGGCCTCAGCAGATCGGAGAACAGCTCAGTTCCACTTGCCTGCACTCGCGTGCAAAATATTCGCCGCAGATTGCCCAACCCCGCCAGAGGGATGCCATCGATATTCGCCGCATCGGTGATGAGCAGCACCGCTCCCGAATTCTCCAACTGATACCGCACTTCACGCTCGCGGTACGTCGGATTCAGCAACGTTGGAATCGCCCCCGCCAGCGTCGCCGCGTGATAAACCGCACAAAACTCCCACGAATTCGCCAGAAAGATCGCGAGCACTTCCCCGGGCTTTATCCCGGCTGCAACCATCCCTCGCGCCAAAGCTTCGACCGTCTCCCCATATTCCGCATACGTAAGGCGCCGTCCGCAAGAGGTATCGACGAGCGCCAATTTATCCCCATGCCTGCGGCAGGAGTCGAGAATCGCATCATGGACAAAGATGTTGTCAGGATCAGCGTAGAGTTCCGTGCGCAGCATGAGCGGAATGATTGTAGCGGAAATCCTCCGGATCTGGCGTAAGTCTAGGATGACTCGCCGACTCAACGCTGTGGTGTCTGGAAATTACAAATTGATCCAAACTTAGAAAGGGCGCGACGCGCGAAGCCGCGATCTTTCATGGCGCATTTGGCAAGATCGCTCCACTGCGTGCAGCGAATCGCTCAGACCAGCGAATCCTACCAGTCATCTGCATCACCACAAACAGCGTGATGATGGCGATAATAGTAATTGCCAGGCCCGTGAATCCCTTCCAAAAGAACGCGTAAGAGAACAACACAAGATAGATCAATTGCGCCGTGCCCGCCTCCAGCGCGGCGAAGCGCAAGCCCACCACCACGCAGGTAACTCACTACTAACGTCACGGAAACTACGGACGCAACAGCCATGGCTGCATGGATCGAAATATGGTCTACCAGATAAGCCAGCAACAGATGGAAGGCGAAGAACGCCGTCGCCAGAAAAAAGTAGTTCATGGGATGCAGGTCGATCTTGCGCAGTGTGGTGATGATGAACATCAGAAAGAAGAAAAAGAACAACGATACCGGCGCAGCGTAGCTGATTTCCCCCGCCAGTGGCCCCGGTTGCGGCTTTGCCGGCATAGTCATACCGATCTGAAAGCCCGAAATCAGATTCGCGTATTGCCATGTCAACTGCCAGCCTCCCGGGATTGGCTGCTTCGACGTGGGTGAGAGTGTGTCATCGGCGAAGTCGATGTCCCGAAAATTGGTTTGCATGGTAAGCATGAAATCGCGAGCCTGGGCGACTCCGTTGCCCAACTGGTAGCGCCAACAATCCAGTCCCTGCGAGCGGTATGCGACATGAAGGGCCGCAGTTTGTCCCGGACCTATTGTGGCCTGCGCCGCAGTGCCTTGGTCGTCATTCGAGAGTGCCAATGACTGACCGTTCACTTTCATTTGCAGCCCATCGTAGATGGCTTTCTGCGCGGGAAATTTTAACCGGAAATCCACCCTCCTCGTCTCCGCCGTGTCGTTGCGAAAGATGAAGTCCCCGTCGAAATCCACTGCGTACGTGCTGTACCAGAGCAATCCCTTCTGCCGTGGATTGAGACGAAAGTTCACGTGAATCTGGCTTGCTTCCATCGGCAGAAAATTCTGATGGTGGATCGTGTGGCTGTGAACGACTACCTTGCCATTCTCGACGGTGGTCGAGCTTTCGACGTCATCAAGAAAGTAAGCCGCCGTTGGAGGCGACTGCTGCTGCGAAGTACCCCAGGTAGAACCCACGCGGCCCTGCAGTTGCTGATTGCTGTCGTACGTCCGAGAGTTAATAGTCGTCCCCAGAATCACCCATGCGATGGTGGTGCACACGAAAATAAAGGCCAGTGCAAGGATTTGTCGCAGCAAAGATTTTCTCCTCAGTCAGAGATCTGCTCTGTCTTTGTTGCAAGGAGACTGCCGCACACATGCGTTGAGAGTAGGAACGTTAGGGTTACTTTACGGTTAGGAATGTGTCTACCGAGACACGCATGTGTCATGAAATACACGACTAGCGCAGGACGGTGCGAAACAGCTCTAACTTGCCAGCTTCCTCAAGAATTCCTTTTCGTCCATGCGATACTTGAAAGCCTTACGGCCATCGATGAAAACGACCGGCACCTCGTCATTAAATTGACGCCGAAGTTCATTGTCCGCATCGACATCCACTTCACGCCAGGTGAAGCCGCCGCGGCGGGAGAGTTTCGTCAGGCTTTCTTTCACCACTTCGCACAGGTGACAACCTTTACGCGAATAAATCACGACCTGGCGCGACTCGGGCACGCCGCGATTGTACCTTTGCCGCATCACCTTCTTTCAAGAAAAAAAGCTAATCCCCGGCTCAAGTGGTCGTTCCGGGTTTGGCGCCAAGCTCAGGAGTAGAATCCGAAAATGGTCGCCTCCGATCCCAGGCCTTTGCACGGCAAGGCGTGTCTCATCACGGGTGGGTCTCGCCGTCTGGGACGCGCCAGCGCGCTCGCGCTCGCCCGGGCGGGCGCTGACGTTGCTATCACGTTTCGCACTTCCGCAAGCGAAGCGCAGCACACCGTGGTCGATCTTTCCAGCTTTGGCGTGCGGGCCTTTGCCCTTCAATGCGACGTAACCGACGAGGCCAGCGTCAAATCCATGATGAAAGACGCGGGACGCGAACTCGGCCGCATCGACATTCTGGTCAACAATGCCGCCAACTACGCCACCGCCGACTTCGAGCGCCTTACCGTGCGCCAGTGGGATGCGATCTTCGCGTCCAATGCTCGCGGACCTTTCCTGGTTTCGCGCGAGGCTTTGAAATGGATGCGCCGAAAACGACCGGGATCAAGGCTTTCCGGGTCAAAGCTTTCCGGGTCAAAGCTCTCGGGGCAAATTGAAGCCCGCATCATCCACATGGGCTCGCTCGGCGGACTTCGCCCGTGGGCCACGCACGCGCACTATTGTTCCTCCAAAGCCGCGCTGCACATGCTTACGAAGGTCATGGCGAAGGCTCTGGCGCCGGAGATAGCCGTTAACGCTGTAGCTCCAGGCATGATAGATCTCGGTGAAAAATCCGCGGCGCCGTTTATGCGCCGCATGGCCCAACAAACGCCGATGCAGCGCAATGGGCGTGATGATGAAGTCGCGGCCGCCGTCCTTTTTTTCGCCACTGCGCCGCAATTCATCACCGGACAAATTCTCGCCGTCGACGGCGGCCTGGGTCTATGAACGTCGCGGACCTTAATCCCGAATCCCGATCGTATCTTCTGCACCAAGCGAGCGTGGCGATATATTGGGATAGATGAAGATGATGAAATCCAACCGCCATAAGTCCGTCATCAAAACCTCCATTCCGCGCGTTGCGGTTGCGATCATGGCCGCCGGCAAGGGCACCCGCCTGAAATCCCAGTTGCCGAAAGTTTTGCATGAAGTCGGCGGCAAGCCGCTGCTGGCGCACGTCATCGCAGCGGCTACGCGAGTGGTGCCAGCAAGCGATGTTTTCGCGATCATCGGGCACGAGGCCGAGCGCGTGCGCTCCGCTCTCGGTCCTATGGGCGTGAATTTCGTCCTGCAATCTGAGCAGCGCGGCACCGGCCATGCTTTGATGGTCGCGCAATCGGCGCTCTCCGACTATGACCACGTCATTGTGCTCTCCGGCGACGCCCCGCAGATCACTCCTCAAACCATTGCTAAGTTGCTCAACTTCCATCTGGATCAGCAAGCTGCGATGACCTTGCTCAGCGCCGACCTCGAGCATCCGACCGGATATGGCCGCGTCGTCCGGAAGGGCACCCGCAGCGCCGAAGTGCGCGCTATTGTCGAGGAAAAATCAGCCAGCCCCGCTCAAAAGAAAAGCCATGAGATCAATGCTGGCTTTTACGTTTTTGCGGCGCCGCAATTGTTCGAGAACATCAAGAAACTTTCCACCGCCAATCCTCACGCTGAGTATTACCTCACCGACATGGCGGAGGTCTTGCGGCGGGCCGGCCAGCGCGTCGTCGTTTGGAAAACAGAAAATTCCGTCGAGGTTCTTGGCGCCAACACGCGTGTTGAACTCTCTTTTATTGACTACCAGATGCGCATGCGCAAGTGCCACGACCTGATGGCAGAGGGCGTGACCATCTTCTATCCGGCGACTTGCGTGATCGATAGCGATGTCGAAATTGCCGCCGATACGGTGATCGAACCCTTCGTCCAGATTTTCGGCCGATCGCGAATCGGGATGGGATGCCGCATTCGCTCCTATTCGGTGATTCGCGATTCCGAAATCGACGAAGGCGTTCTTGTTCGCCCCGGTTGCATTTTGGACGGGGCTCGCATCGGACCCAGAGCCGTCCTCGGACCCTATTCTCATCTGCGCCCCGGCAGCGAAATCGGAGAAGCCGCGCATGTCGGCAATTTCGTCGAGACTAAAAAGATCAAGCTGGGTAAGGGATCGAAAGCCAACCACCTGACCTATCTCGGGGATGCCGAAATCGGCGCCGGCGTCAATATCGGCGCCGGAACCATCACATGCAATTATGACGGCGTTCATAAGCACACCACCTTCATTGAAGATGAAGTGTTCATCGGCAGCGACAGCACTCTGGTTGCCCCGGTTCGCGTGGGCCAAGGCGCATACGTCGCTGCTGCATCGTGCATCACCGAAGACGTGCCAGCCGATGCTCTGGCCCTCGGGCGCGCCCGCCAAATTACAAAGGAAGGCTGGGCGCGCGAAAAGCGTGGCTCGCGGAAGTCAGAGTGAAAGCGCCACCGGCCCACAAAGGATTTAATTCAAAAGAAAAAGCACCAAGGCTCGATTGCCTCAGTGCTGAAGCCTGCCCTGAGCGAAGTTGAGGTGTTTTTATTTGTCCTTAGTGCGAAACCGCCGCAAAAAGTTCCGAGTGCATGATCGACTGAAACTGCTGGTCGCTTGACTTGAAGTGGAAATTTACATCGGAGCCGTCGGAGTCCACGCTGGTGTTATCCATCGCTATTTTTTCAGGCGCGGTGGCGCTCATCTTCTTATACAGCAGCCCCGCTTTCACCAAGGAAGACAAAGTCGCGGCGCTCATGGAGTCGGAGGAAACCACAGTCAGATCGAAGTTCACTCCCCCGTTGAAACTCATGGTGTAACGCGATCCCAGCAACCGTTTCTTGATGGTGTCATAATCGGCGACCTTGGCTGCATCGCCCAACGCGGACCGCATCACATTCTGCGTCCCCTGTTGATCCAGAATGCTCCACACCGGAGAAGAATCTACACTCGACATCATATCGGCCATCGTCTGGTTGGTATCCAAACTCAGCATCTCGCCATCGCGGGTATCGAGCGCAATCTTGACCGCAGAGATTTCTCCGAACAACAGCGTGCTGTCATCCAGGAAACACATAACCATGCCGCCATCCATCGGATAAATGTTCGAGAGGCGATACTTGGTAGGCTTAATTTTCTGCAGCGTCATCTTCTTGAGCACAACCTTCATCGCAAAAGGCCCAGCCGCGACTCCAACTCCCTTGATTCCCTGTTTCTGTGTCCGAAACGAAGCGAACGCCAAGGAGTCGACATCCTTGTCGGGATCAATGCCCACACCCTTCAGAGCCGCCTCAAACTGCTTCAAATTATCGGGAAGCACTTGCTGTTTGAGTTGCATCGCGGTCGGCGAGTCCTTCAGTGTCCGGTAATCGACGGAAATCAACTGCTGCAAGTCCGCGGGAATAACTGCACGCGCCGATGAATTCAGCGGCGTAGCATTCGCTACACTCAACAGTACCGCGACCAGAACCAGAGAACCCAGGCAAACCTTAACGGTCTTCATAACTCTTTAGGACCTCACAAATTTGGTTACTCTAATAGGGAACGGAATATTGCCCACAACTTGCAATTAGATGCTGCCTCAGGCTTTCCCGTTATCTCGTCACCCATTCTAAGCCTGGCAGTTGTTTTCCTGCACAGCCGAAGGTGCTAGCCCTGTGATCAATCTGATCCCTGTTGTTGACCTTTCCTGCTTGGTCCTGATCGTTCCCAAAATGGGACAAGGGTTTTGCCACCGGTATTGAATCCCTATTGTGCGTTGCCTAACATTTATTTGTCTGGTAGCGTAACTTTCGCTGTAAGATGAAAGTCGACCCAGCCACCATTCCCACGCACTCCTGGGCGTTAGATTCCGTCGCTTCAGAAACAGGGACCATTGAAAATTCTACTTTACAACCCCGACAACGGGGTTACGCGCAATTTCATGCCGCATCTTTGGATGTTCCTTTTACAATCCCTCACTCCCGCAGGCCATGAAGTTGTGTTGATTGATGGCAATGCCCAACCAATGGACGAAGCGGGCCTCGCGCACTACGTCCTCCAACATAAAATCGATCTGGTTGGCATCGGCGCGATGACCAGAATGATTGCCAAGGCCTATCGCATGGCGGACGCGGTCCGCGCCGTCGGCGTCCCCGTGGTGATGGGCGGACCTCACGTCACAGAAATGGCGAATGAAGCTCTCGGGCGCGATGGCGGCTCTCGTCACGCCGATGCAGTAGCTCTCGGTGAAGCGGACGAAACCTGGCCGCTGATCGTCGAGGACGCCGCGCGCGGCCAATTGAAAGACATTTACGCGCCGGTCGATGCGGCGGGTAAAGAGCTTAAGCCCTCGCTCAAAGCGTATCCCGTAATTCCCTGGGACACCATCGATCTGCAACAATTTAACCTTGTCCCTAAGTTTTTTCACCACTGGCTGCAAAAACATGGCGAAGGCTGGGGAACTTTCCGCATCGTGCCGGTTGAATCCGGACGCGGTTGTCCCTATGGTTGCGAGTTCTGCACGGTGACCGGTTTCTTTGGCGACTCCATCCGCTTTCGCACCAACGAAAGTGTCGTCAACGAACTCCTGCTTCTCAAGGCTCGCGCCAGAAAAGAACGCGGACAAATTGCCGTCTTCTTCATTGACGACAATTTCGCCATTAATCTCAAACGCACCAAGTCCCTGCTGCGCGATATCATCGCCGCCGGGGCTCAAGTAAATTGGGTGGCACAAATCAGTGCCAATCTGCTGCGCGATCAGGAACTCGTCGACCTTATCTCAGCCTCCGGCGGGAAATGGGTCTTCATCGGTATGGAATCAATCGATCCGGCCAATCTCAAGGACATGAATAAGGGCTTCAACAAGCCGGAAGAATATTCCGCCGTGCTGCACCGCCTGGCGCAGCGCAACGTCTACGCCATCACATCCTTCATCTTTGGCATGGATAACGATACGGTAGGCGCCGCCGAACGAACGCTCGCGCAAGTCCGCACCTGGCCGCCTGGTCTGCCTATCTTCGGCTTGCTCACACCTCTACCCGGAACCCCACTCTACAAGCGTCTCGACGTCGCCGGCCGCCTTACGCGTCCCAAACACTGGCAGGAATTCATTCCCTTCGCGATGGCCCACACTCCGCTCAAGATGACAATCGACGAAGCCCACGCCGAAGTAAACTACGGCTGGTCCCACTCCTACGGTTCAGAAGCGATTGCCGAGGCGGTGGACGCCATCGATGACCAGCCGATCGGCTGCCGCGTAAATATCCTGATCGCGCGCCTTTGTTTCCGCGGAATTTACTTCCCCATGCTGGGCCGCTTCGCCTGGTGGAAAGTAATCTCCGAAAATCGCCGCACCATCCTCAAACTGATCCGCCAAGGGCTTCGCGCCTGGTGGGAATCTCAACCCAGAACCGAATCAGCGCCAGCTATCAGTGCGGGAGACTAGAGGCTCGGGAAGGGCACGACTTTAGTCGTGCCATAACCGATCAAAAAATAACCGCGGCTTTAGCCGCCGAGGGCCGCAGCCCTCTTCCTAACTTCCGCCGCAAACGCCTGATCCTTAATCGACGCCAAATTAATCTCCACATTCGACAGCGCGCCGCTGACGGCCGCGCGCGCCAGAGCCTGCGCGGTCGTCAAATCGGACTTCATGTTGGGATTCGAAATCTCTTCCAGACCCGCCGCGATCCCCGCCACCTCTTGGGCCTTTTCGGCCACACCCAGTGGAACCGTCGTCGCTTGCTTCAAAGCGGCTTCGATCAAGCCTTCGCCTTCTTCCACGCCCGAAGTCTTCGCCAGCTTGTAAGCCTTCATCACCGAGTTGTAGGACTCAGCGTCCGCATCAATCGCTGCCTTCAATTCTTCTCGCAGCGGACCTAACCTCGCGATTGCCGCGCTCAACTGCGCTTCGTATTGCACATACGCCTTCTTTTCCCGCGACATCGAAGCCACCATCACAGCCAGTCCAGCCGCCATCGCACCCGCCGCTGCAGCCGCGCTGCCCCCGCCTGGCGTCGCAGTGGGCGCAGCCAGTTGCTCCACGAATGGTTCCACTCCAGCCCTCAACCCGCCCACTGCTGTTTTTCCACTCATCACAGCGGTCAGCCGATTCTCCAGAATCAGCGACGAATCAAAGTTCTCCACCTGTAGAAACCACTCCGCCGCTTGTTCCAGCGCTTTCTTCGGAATCAATCCAACGATCTCGCTGGATACCGGCATCACGCCATATCGCGCCGCCTCGCGCTTCACCATTTCAAACACGCGATGCACCGGGGTCTGCTCAAAATCCGTCAGATTCATGGAGACCTGTGCCTGTCCCCGCACAAGAAAACCCGCACCCTTCACGAACCTCATTCCGCCGTTCGAAAACCGAACCGCCTTGGCAATCTTCTTGGCGATTTCTACATCCGGCGTGTTCAAGAATACGTTGTAGGCAATCAAAAACTTACGCGCGCCAACTACCGTGGCGCCCGCCGTCGCATGTAGCCTCGCCTCGCCGAAGTCCGGTCGCCGCGCAGGATTGGTCGCAATCTCCTCGCGGATCCCTTCAAACTGCCCGCGCCGGATGTTCTCCAGGTTCTGCCGCTCGGGCGTTGCCGCAGCCGCTTCGTACAGATACACCGGAATTTGAAAGCGCTTCCAGATCTCTTCCCCAACGTGCCGCGCCATCGCCACGCAGTCTTCAATCGTCACGCCATCGATCGGAATGAACGGCACCACATCGGTGGCGCCCATCCGAGGATGTGCTCCTTTATGCACATTCAGGTCGATCAACTCCGCGGCCTTCCCCACCCCGCGAATCGCCGCCTCCCGGATTGCTTCCCGCTCGCCCACCAGCGTAATCACGCTGCGGTTGTGGTCCGCATCCATCTCGCGATCCAGCAGGTAGACTCCATCCACTTTCATGGCCGCAACGATAGCGTCCACTTTGCTTTTGTCGCACCCTTCAGAAAAATTCGGAACGCACTCCACTAGCGTTGACATAAGTGAGAAGAATAGCTGGGCTGCAGTAATCGAAGCAAGGCTTGCAGTGATCAGTGCTGTCCGAACATTACCCGTTAGGAACCGGAACTTTTAAGTGCGCCATTAACGCAATAACACGGTTTCTGGGCACAATCGCCGTTTGCGACAGTTGCTCTCGCCAACAGTGGCAGGGTGGGGGCTATTAGGCTGGGAAGAGAAGTCGCGATCTATGAGAACGCGTGGCCGCAGTGAGGGCATTCGGATTCAGCGAACTGGGTCGTTGTTAGTGCGCCTTGGACTTTGGGAGGCGACGTCTTTAGTGGGGTTCGACAAAATGGGCACGGGACGGACTTAGAGAAAGAGCGGTCGAAAGCCGCACGCTGTCCGCCTCGGAGCACGAAAAAGAAGTAGATTATTGCGGGGAGTGCGAGCGCCAACAGTACGCGGGCAATCGGGCCTTCGTTCCTTATCGGAGCGTCCACAGGTAACGCCCACGCGCACCACGCACCGATTATGAGGCCTAAACCAGCGAGAACATGGACGTATTTTGGAAGCCAAAAGCGAGTGCGTGCCCAGAACTTCAGGAAACCGACTGCCGCGAATACCAGAAGGGCTCCCTCGAGAAGACGGAACCCACTGAATACGTCCTTCCACATTTGTTTATAGCGCAGCCGCGCGTGGGTATCATTTTACATACAGATGCCCGAGATCCGGAGATCACCTACCGAGGCCTCCTGTCGCGGCAACTGCAATCGAATTCAAGTAAGCCTCCAGTTCCTCAACCGGCATGATTCCGGCTATGCGAAACTCGATCGACGCTCTGGGGCGGCAGAGAAGCTTCCACCTTCCTGCTGACTCAATCGCCATATCGTGATTGAAAGGCACGGTTCGCGAAAAGCCCTCACCGTTCTCCGCTGGAGGCATTCTAAATTCATGAACCACGAAGGACGCGAAGTTTCATTAAGGTCACCCCGTCGCCTATTCTCGGACACGATAATCCGACTCCCATCTGAATACAGCAACACTGTGTCCAGATGCCGACGCAAGTTACGACGCAAACTGCTCATTAGCTTCCACATGTGTTTGGCGTTTCGCGTGCATCGTGTCCATAATGAGGTGCTAGTCAGATGAGAACACTTATTGCACTCTGCCTTTTTGGGCTGACGATTCCGCTGCCCGCACAAACTCCGCTGCGAACGTTCACCAGCCCGGATGGTATCTTCCAATTCAAATATTCAGACATGCTAGTTGATTGCGCGTCATTGGGAAAACAGGAGAACGGAACTGGTTCCTCGGTCCCAGAAGCCTGTATGAGTCAGGGTTCGATCTGCGGTGGAATGGGAAGCGAGGAAGCCACCCTGGCCTGTTTCGCTTATCCGAAGGAAAGATTTAAAGACAAGGACATCTTTGTTGCCGCGACATTTTACGTTTCAGAGATTTTGTCAGCGAAGACCGAGGAGGTGTGCTTAAAAGGGTCGCCAGATTGGTTCGTAATCAAGTCCAAAGCGGAAACGACTACGATCAATCACATTACCTTTAAAGCTTTTGAGATCGGCGACAACTGGACAAGTGGAGGCCAATCGGGGCCTGCGTATCGAACTTTTCACAAGGGAAAATGCTATGAGTTGGGTATCCAAAATGTCGTTTCACGTGCGGTGTATGATCCGGGAACAGTTAAGAAGTTCACCAAGAAAGATTCGTCAGAAGTACAGAGCCGTTTACGACAGCCTCTCAATTCTTTTGTGTTCCTCAAGTAGGGATTCTTGGACATGGTTCGCGTAAATCGCGATTGCACTTATTGCCGTTTGGTCATCGCTTCCAACCCATCCCCAGACACGCTGTGGGCACCAAGAAGTGCTTCGTGAAACTTCGTGTCCCTCGTGGTTCATGAATTTAGAATCCAGCGTTTCTTGCTGTTCACTTCTTCCAAAATCTTCCCACTCCCAGCCGCACCTGCACCGTATTCAACCCCGGATTGTAATCGCCGAGGCCGGCGTTCGATATGTGCAGATAACGCATTTCTACACTCCAGTTATATTTTTCGCTAAGGATATGCGTCCCGAAAGCCGCGCTGGGCGTAAAGTTCACGTCATTCGTGTAAGTAGGAATGTTTTGCTTGCTGAATAGTGCACCGCCGCCCAGCTCCAGATACGGCGAAAACCGACCGCGGCGCTCAAAATTCCACTTCAGTCCCAAGGCATTAAATCCCCATCCATACGCCGTATTCGCCGGCTGAAAGATCAGATACACCGGAACCAGATCCACTGCATACTCAAACCGTCCCCGCAAAATCCCCGGCCAGTGCGGACCGGTAAGCACCCGTCCATAGCGGACGCCGGCATCAAAAGCTTCTGTAAGCGAAGTTCCGCCCGCCACCGAATGTCCGCCGCCCGCCCAGATTTGTACCTCGTTCGCGCCTTCTTCCGGCGCCTGTGTCCATCCCAATCTTGTTGTTACGAATAAGAAAATTGCCGTTAGGAAAACGAAAAGACAGAACGTCTTCATTCGAATCATGTCACCGAGGTTGCCCGACTCCCGTTGATTTTGCAAGCGCAGTTAGCCCTCGAACGCCCCTTCGTGGGGTCCCTGCGGGCTGTGCTCTCCTGCAAAATTAGCGTCGACGAAACGGCAGCACCGGCTGTGATGAACGTCACAGCCACTTCTGCAGCCGGGCTCTATGATCACCTTGAACTTAGTTGTCGGTTCATCGGAGGCTCCGATGTCCACATTGATATCAAAATCGTTTTCTCGCTTTGCACTTTTCGTTTCCCTGACATTTGTTTTCCAAGTGCTGGTTTTTGCGCAGGAGACTCAACCCGCCGCACCAAAGGCGGCTACCCCCACTTACGCGGACGTCCCGGCAGAGGCCGCCAAGCGGCCTAACCCCATCAAGTCTTCGCCCGAATCGATTACCCGTGCCAGGAAATGGTGGAACCTTGATTGCGCCATGTGCCATGGCAAAGACGGCGACGGAAAAGGCAACATCGCAGCCGATATGAAACTGAAGATCGTCGACTTCACCGATCCCAACACGCTGAAAGACCGTACTGACGGTGAGATTTTCTACGTCATCAAGAACGGGCACCAAGACATGCCGCCCGAAGGCGACCGCATCAAGGCCGAAGACGGATGGGACCTCGTTGACTATGTACGCTCTCTGTCGGCGAAGCCGAAGTAAAACTAGCGTGGGGCGGGCATTAAACTATCGGAATGATTTGGAATCATTGCTGGTGCCTTATCCTTGGCGCGGTTCTTGGACAAAGATGGGATTCACAAACAATCATTCCTGGGGATTTTGAACTTTCATTAACTCCCGAAGGCCGCGGCCAGAGGCCGCATGCTCCGTCACTATCCACTGCCCCATGTGATATCTAACCTTGCTCCGCACTTTTGATTTGTTCATCCTTGTCCTAGCAAAGGCCGTGTAGCCAGCTCGGCAAGCCCGACCGACAATCGGCTCGTAACTCCTTTGTCCGACGTATTTTGATGTATAAGCCTTTTAGACAACGTATTTTGAGGGAATTTTCTGGTTAAGATGATGATTCCGTTGAGACCCTTGGGGGAGGGGAGGGATATCTCTTACAGATCATCCGAAATTCAGCTCCAACCATGCTCAAAACCCAACATCGACGAACAGAAATGTATGGCGGAAAAATTCTGGCGGCTTCGAAAATCTAGGGTAAGATTAGGTCTATGCCATACATATTGGAACACCTCTCCAGTCTTCGTCAGGAAATCACGGATCTTCGGAACCTGAACGCCCAAAACTCCAGTAGGAGTGCGGACAACCAGATCGACCAGTCGGCGGTCGAGATGCGCGCCAACCGCTTGGCCGAGATCAAGAAAGAATTGTCGCAGATGCTGAATCGGCCGGAGGATCCCGCTGTGTGGTGGGAAAAGGGCGGGCGAAAACGGGTCGCTTAAGAGAGGTTAAGAGAGGCTGAAAAAGTTCTTTTGGTTTCAGGCGCGGCTTAAGAGCCGTGCTTTTTATTTCTCCGGATCGGTTGCGGCAGCTTGTAACCAAGAGCAAGTCGGAACCGAGCAAGTCAAAGGCCGGCGGACAGGGCTGCATGTTGTTACTTTCGTTTCCCGGTGCATCCATTTTGGAATGTGATAAAGGTCGAGCCAGCTAAACTCTGGAAACGGCGTTCTGCCTTCTCCTCGGTTTCGATTTGTAGGCGTCGCTGAAGCATCAGAGGAAAGCATGAGCGGATACACTTCGGCCGCTGCGACGCGAGCCCTTGCTGCACCACTCCCCGAAGATATTTCATTGGCTCGATCGACGCCGTTTGCCTTGTACCTGTTTTTCTTTGTTTCCGGGTTCCCTGCGCTTTTGTACCAGATCGTTTGGCAGCGCGCCTTGTTCACACTTTATGGCGTGAACGTCGAGTCGGTCACCATGGTAGTGAGTGCCTTCATGGTGGGACTGGGCCTAGGCAGTCTGTTGGGTGGAAGGATCTCGCGCTCCCAACATATCCCCCTGCTCCGAGTTTTCGGTGTAGTGGAACTGCTGATAGCGTCGTACGGAATTGTTTCCTTGAGGGTTTTCCACTGGGCGGCGGACTTGACGGCGGGCTCTGCACCACTCCGGACTGGAATTACGGCTTTTGGCTTGGTCGTGGTTCCGACCGTGCTGATGGGTTCAACTCTTCCGATCCTGGTTACCTACGCGGTTCGTCTCTCGCACAATGTGGGCACATCGGTCGGTGCGCTTTACGCCGCCAATACTCTGGGTTCCGCTGCAGCGTGTTTCTGTGCGGGAGTGTTCCTGATGCGTTGGTTGGGAGAATCGAAAAGCGTGATGCTGGCAGCGGGTTTGAACGCATTCCTGGGCGCCACGGTGCTGGTTTGGCACCTGGCGACTCGAGAACGGCAGACCGCGCGCAGCCAGATATCATCCGTGAACTTACCGAATGAACCTCCGACACAACATGCCAGAGGTACGACCAATGCAAACGTTCCCGTGCTCCCTGAAATCGGCTTCCCTTCGGCGGTCATAACCGCCGGCATTGCGGGATTCGTTTCGTTGGGCTACGAGATCGTGTGGTATCAGCTGTTCTCATTCACGACCGGCGGAATAGCGAAAAGCTTTGCCTTCCTTCTGGGAGCCTATCTGACGGGGATCGGCCTTGGGTCGCTGGTCAGCAATCGTATCTGCGAGAAGATCACAAAGCCGCAAAGCTTCATGCGCTTTTTGGTGGGCACCGTGGTTGGAGCGAACCTGCTCGGATTTCTCGTTGGCCCCATTCTCTTCAGGATAGTGGTGCACGTTTCCTATTTGTGGGCGCTGGTGCCCATCGGTCTGGCCGCAGCATTTCTCGGAACTGTGTTCCCGCTGCTTTGCCATATCTCAATTCCTCCAGATGAACGTGCCGGTGCGCGTATGAGTTACTTGTATCTGAGCAATATCGCTGGTTCGGCGCTGGGCAGCTATCTCACTGGTTTCGTGCTCATGGACATCCTTCCGCTAAGATACGTCTGCGTCGTGCTGACTTTGCTTGGCCTTGGATTAGGCGCCGTATTGATGCTGAGGGCAGGATTGGAAAGACGCACTTTTATTCTAGCGGCAGTCGGCATGTTAATCGCGGCTCTGTTCGTGAGCCAGGCTCCCGAGCCTCTCTTTTCCAGCATGTACGAAAGAATGATGTCGAAGAGCAGCTATGTGCCTGGCCCTCGATTTAAAACCGTGGTTGAGACCAGGAATGGAGTCATCGCAGTTACGCACTCGGGAATGGTATTTGGCGGAGGAATCTACGACGGACGCTTCAACGTTAGCCTGGTAAACGATTCGAACGGAATTCAACGGATTTTCGCACTGAGCTACTTTCATCCGAATCCCAAAGAAGTGTTGATGATTGGACTCTCCTCTGGATCGTGGGCTCAGGTTCTCGCCAACCATTCCCAGATCGAGCACCTGACGATTGTCGAAATCAATCCCGGATACTTGCGGCTCATCCGCCAAGTTCCAGAGGTGGCAAGCCTGCTGCAAAACCCGAAGGTTCAGATCGACATCGATGATGGGCGCCGCTGGCTGGTGCGCAACCCCGCGCGAAAGTTCGACGTCATAGTAATGAATACTCCGCATCATTGGCGTTCGAACGCGTCCAATCTGCTGTCGGTAGAATTTTTGCGGCTGATTCGTCAGCATTTAAACTCGGGTGGCGTGCATTTTTACAACACCACCGACTCCAAAGAAGCCATGCTGACCGGAGTGAGAGTTTTTCCTTTCGGAATGCGCGTGGCAAATTTTATGATTGTCAGCGACTCACCCTTGGAGCTCGACGCAAGACGCTGGCTCAATGTCATGTCGAATTACAAAATCGATGGCAAACCAGTGTTTGACTTGTCACAGGAACTGGATCGCCGACGGCTACGAGAAGTGATGTCTATGGCGACCACAATGGACTTCGACACACGGCCCGGGCTCTTCAACTTGGAATCGGCCGACCATATCCGCGCTCGCACCGCAGGCGCCCGCGTTATCACAGACGACAACATGGGCACAGAATGGCTTCAATAAGCGCGGGTACCCCTCGTTTTTTAAAGGGTGGATTCCGCAAAACCTCATCCGGAAACGATTCCTAAACATCTGCGAGCTGATCGTCGGCGTGATGCGTCAGCTGTAGATGGAAGAGCTCGGATAGCCGAATCCACGCCGCGGTGTTGTCATCCTAAGGAAGCGAAGACCTGCGCCCCAAGCGCAGGCCTTCCGACGAAGGATCCCTGCACCCTTCTCACTCCTCGCTTTGGGTATACCCCTATTACCCCTCCGGTATTGCAATCATAGAGTTAGCGGCAAAAGCTGAAACAATCCAAGAGCCACTTCAGCTTACGGGCAAAATCCTTGAAACAAACGAGTTACGCGCCGATTGTTGGTCGGGCTCGCGGAGCTCGATCTACGGCCTTTGCTCGGACAAGGATGAACGAATCGGAATTGCGGAGCAAGGGCAGATGTCACACGGGGTGTGGATTTAGGCGGGGGTGACGACATCGGGCTGCGGCTTCCGCCGGCTTACGGGTCTCAGTCGGGCTCACACGCTTGGTACCTATTGCCCGTGCCCTGCTACAATCGCCCCAACGCCGATCTTGTTTCTGCTGGCGTAGTTTTAGGGCCCCGCACAGAAAGTCTTGACGCCGATGATCTCTGAGAAACTCCAGTCTGCGGGGCAAAAGCAATCGCCCCGCGCCCGTCAATACCCAGCAGCGGCCCGGCAGGGAGTCCTCTGAGATTCTTGGCCCTCGGCTCTCCGGCCGCGCCGCGCCCCACGTGGGGCAGACACTCCTGTCCGCCCAAGTAACGAAACGACTCTGCCAGCCGTGGTGAAAACGCGTCAGCCCCCAAGGCAAGAGGACGATCTAGTTTTATCCGTCGGACTAAGTCCGTGACGCGTGAACATCCCCATTCAAGCCAAGAGTGAGCCTTGAGTGGGCCACCTGTGATCTTTCAACACGTTGTTCCCGAGAAGTGAATAGTCCATTCGAGCAACACCGGAGAAGCTGATGGTGCTGACCAATCCGCTTCGAAGGAGTCGATCGAATGGACCTTCACCAGAATGCCCGAC
>JBAVZU010000243.1:0-3985 GCA_049588915.1 Candidatus Sulfotelmatobacter sp. | reverse complement strand
GCCCTGCACGAGGCAATCATGCTTTAGAGTGGCGTTATCATACTTTGGTATGAGGCCTGTAAATGACGGCTTGAATCCGTCGTTTCAGCTCGCTTTCAGGCACGCTTAGAATGGCACTAAGTCTTGGTGGGAGGCTCAAGCTTCGCTGCCATTCTCACCAATTCCGCCAGCGATTCAGCCCGCATCTTTCGCATCACCTGTCCGCGTTGGATCTTCACGGTGACTTCACTGGTTCCGAGCTCAGATGCCACTTGCTTGTTGAGCATGCCTGAAACCACCAGGCTCATGACCTCGCGCTCGCGCGTGGTCAGCGATTCGTAGCACTTTCGCAACTCGGCAAGCTCATTCCCCTGTTCCCGCACCACCCGGTCGCGGTCCAGTGCCTGGTAAATCGCATCCAGCAAATCCTGATCACGGAAGGGCTTAGTGAGGAACTCCACCGCGCCGGATTTCATGGCCTTTACCGTCATCGGGATGTCGCCATGACCGGTGATAAAGATGATCGGAATGTGAACTCCCGCGTCCGCCAACTCGCGCTGAAAGTCGAGGCCGTTCATTCCAGGAAGTCTCACGTCCAGCACAAGACAACTTGGTCCCTCCAAGCGCCTGCTGCGCAGGAATTCTTGCGGCGTCCCGAAGGTCTCGGAATGCAAGCCAACCGACTTCAACATGCCTCGGATGGCCGCGCGTACTAAGTCGTCATCATCGACGACGAACACGGTGGGGACAGCTGCCGGCGTCATTCATGCGCCTCGGCCGCTAGGCGTAAGGGAAAGCGAAAGCCATCGCCGCGCGATGTAAAGAATTGAGGCAAACGGAAGATCAGAAGTATGCACTCCATGGAGAGAAATTCTCCCACCGAAACCAAAGCTAATCCATCGGGGAGAGAACCTGAAGTTGATTCTGCAATGGACTTCTTCTTTCGCGGATAGCTCATGGTCAAAAGTTTCTCGCGCTCCGGAGAAAGTCAATTGGAGCCGCAGGAAATGAGGCCCTTCAACTCTAGCTCTGTTTCGCAGCCATTTCAATCATACGTGCTCATTGCAGTCGTCTACCACAGACCCGCGATTCAAAGCCTTGATCAGAAAAGAGACGGCACATCAGGCCGTCCGAATACCGACGCGCTATCCGCCTGCCGACAATCGAACTTGGTTGAGTTTACTGCTGAGAGCAAAACCCGCGCGGAGTACCAGTCGTCGGGGGTTATGACCTTCGTCGTCAGCCGTGATGGGGTCGTGTACGAAAAGGACCTAAGGCCTAGCACAACGGCAGTGGCGCCAAAAATAAAAGCCCCGACCAGTTCGGGTTGGCGCCCGGCGGCGTGAAGCTGAAGGAGACGAGCCGGCAGCGGTGCGCACATCGATGAGTTCCGCGACCATCTTTCGTTTCTCGAGGAGCGCCGCGGTGATGGGATTGACGGGTTTCGCGGCAGGGCTGGCATCTGAATGGTCTGATGACTGACCATTCCATTTCAGGCCTAGGCCCAAAGTGGCGCAATGATTGAAATCACCGTTCAATGTGACATTTTGGCAATGGGCGATCCTGCCGTGACACTCGACGCATCGGCCCAGTTTGACTTCATTGCCTCAGCGCGGACAGAATCCTCACTGGAATAATCTCCCTAAGTAAGAGAGAATGTTTGACGGTCGTGCATTGCGGAGATGATGTTCCCACGGCAACTCAACGCGCCGGACGGACAACCTATCCACGGCGCTGGTGTTTCTAAGTCCATGTGACGCCTGCTGAATCTCGCATTCGGTTCCAGGCGATGCCCGTCGCGTTCAATAATCCTTAACGACGCGCATCAGCCATCCGCGCGGTTCATTTTATGGAGAGACAATTATGGCCACTACCACGATAGAAGTTGATGCGGCGTCGAGTGACCGCCGCCACCCCAGGCTGGAGCGCTGGGTCGAAGAGGTAGCCCGGATGTGCAAGCCCGATCGCATCCACTGGTGTGATGGTTCGCCGGAAGAGCAAGCGGCGATGCTGCGGATGCTGGTGCTCAGCGGGACCGCAATCCCTCTCAATGCGGCCAAGCGTCCTAACAGCTTCCTGGTGCGGTCAGATCCCGCGGATGTGGCCCGCGTAGAAGATCGAACCTTCATCTGTTCACAAAATAAGGAAGACGCCGGTCCCACCAACAACTGGGAAGATCCTGTAAAGATGAAACAAAGGCTGGAGGAGCTGTTTGCAGGCTCCATGGTTGGGCGCACCATGTTCGTGGTTCCTTATAGCCTGGGTCCGATCGGCTCGGAGATTTCCAGGATCGGAGTGGAGATCACGGATTCAACCTACGTTGTCGCGAACATGCACCTTATGTCTCGCGTGGGAACCCACGTGCTTGACGTTCTGGACGAGGATGGCGAATTTGTGCGGGCGCTTCACTCGGTCGGTATGCCGCTCGGTCCCAATCAACCGGATGCGACATGGCGCTGCAACAAAGAGCATAAGTATATCTGCCATTTTCCCGAGGCTCGTGAGATTTGGTCTTTCGGGTCGGGTTACGGCGGCAACGCATTGCTGGCGAAGAAGTGCCATGCCCTCCGTATCGCAGCCGTACAAGCGCGCGACGAAGGCTGGATGGCGGAGCACATGTTGATTCTGAAGCTGACCGGCCCTTCGGGTCGTGCGAAATACATGACTGGCGCATTTCCGTCCGCTTGCGGAAAGACAAACTTATCGATGTTGATTCCGACGATTCCAGGGTGGAAGGTGGAAACCATCGGCGATGACATTGCCTGGATGAAATTCGGCGCGGATGGCCGCCTTTATGCCATCAATCCGGAATATGGTTTCTTTGGCGTGGCGCCCGGCACGAGCATGAAGTCGAACGCTAACGCCATGCTCAGCGTAACCAGGAACTCCATCTTCACGAATTGCGCTCTCACCATGGATGGAGATGTGTGGTGGGAGGGAATGACCGATGTTAAGCCGGCCAAGCTCGTGGACTGGCTGCGGCGGCGATGGACTCCGGCAACACCAAGGACCGCGGCCCATCCGAATGCGCGGTTTACCTGTGCCGCGTCGCAGTGTCCGGTCATCGCACCGGAATGGGAGGACCCGAGAGGCGTGCCGATCGATGCGATCCTTTTCGGAGGGCGACGCGCAGGAATCGTTCCTCTGGTTACCGAAGCATTCAATTGGCAGCACGGAACATTCATCGGCGCGACTGTCAGCAGCGAGACCACCGCTGCCATCACGGGTAAGGTTGGACAGTTGCGGCGCGATCCCATGGCGATGTTGCCATTTTGCGGTTATCACATGGGCGATTATTTTGCGCACTGGCTGCGGATGGGAATGCACTCGAGCGCGGCGAAGCTGCCGAAGATTTTCTATGTCAACTGGTTTCGTCAGGACAAGAGCGGCAAATATCTGTGGCCCGGCTACGGCGAAAATAGCCGCGTGTTGAAATGGATCTTTGAGCGCTGCGAGGGCAAGGTGCATGCGAACGACACTCCGATTGGGCGGGTTCCAGAGATGGCCGATCTCGACACCGCCGGACTGGACATCAAAGGCTCGCATGTGAAGGAACTGCTTAGCATCGATATCGATGGCTGGCTGGCAGAAGTGCCTTTGATCAAGGAACATTTTGCTCACTTCGGCAGCCATCTCCCGGAAGGATTGAATTTGGAGGTGAAAGCTCTGGAAGAGCGTCTGCAAGCTGCAAAACGGTAGTCCGAAGACCGTGTTATAGAGGGACGAGACCGCTTCCATTCGTCACTCGCAAAGCTCTACCTCCAGATTGGTTCTTTGCGGGCCAAATCTGCCATTGCTCGCTCTCCCTCTGAGGCCCGGTTTAATGTTTCAACCACATCCGCCGATAAATACCCAGTCAGCGCATTCCGTTTACGAACGTGAAACACCTCGAGTTTTACGAAATGCGGTAGACCTTCGAGCTGGCGTCCGTGATGATTCGGCGGAGAAAAAATGAAGCTTACCCTCGGGAAGAAACTCGGACTGGGCTTTGGAGTCGTTCTTGCCC
>JBAVZU010000242.1:0-4946 GCA_049588915.1 Candidatus Sulfotelmatobacter sp. | reverse complement strand
GCCCGTCACGCTTACTTTGAATCCAACCGGCAACCCTGGTGGCATCTTCCAGACGGATATCACGGGGGATGGCACGGGAGATGGCAGCTTTGCCTCGAACGGTTCTCTCGGCGACGTGCTCTCTGGGACGAACGTCGGCTCGTTTGGCCACGGCGTTGATCGAAACAACATCAACAGCGTGATCAACAACTACAATCACAATTTCGCGGGACAGCCGACTCCTGCCGGGCAGACGCTGCTCACCAGCGGTTTGTTCACGATGCCGCAATTGTCCGCTTTGGGTGCAGTGCAACAGACAGTACCCGCCGCTCCTTACGATGAAGCCGGCATGGGCTGGCTGCGAGTCCTCGACGTGAGCCTCAATTGGATTTACAAATATCGCGAACACTTTCAAATACAGCCGGGGGTTTCATTCTTCAACGTCATGAATTTTGCGAATTTTGATGGACCCAATAACCCGCTTAGCGGCGTCCTAAGTGGAACCACGGGCTCGGTTAATGGCACGTCGGGCCAACAGCCCAGCAGCAATCGGCTGGGACTAGGTTCAGGCGTTTTTGCGCTGGGATCTCCGCGGGTGATGGAGTTCTCGGTTAAATTCAGTTTTTGAGGGGAACTCCGCAAGCAGCGTCTTCCCAGAGGCCGCGGAGAAAGAGGCTTTTTGATCGACAATTGAAAAATCAGCACTCGTCAATTTTGCTGAGACTAGTGCGGCAGCTTGAAATTGACCGTAACCTGTGTCTGTATCTCCACTGGAGTCCCATCGAGCAGATAGGGTTTGTACTTCCATTGTTTCACCGCATCCATTGCGGCTTTCGCCAGACTAGGATCCCCACTCAAAACTTTTACGGCTGAGATGTCGCCCTTTTTCGAGACCGTCGCCAGAAGTTGTACAGACCCTTCCATCCGCAAGCGCAGAGCGGCTGAGGGATACGAAGGCGCAATCTTCTTGATGATCAACCCCTGAGAAATTCCTTGTGAAACACTCATGGTCTGAAGCACCGGAGCCGGCGCGCTACCCGCACCATTCATCAGATTGGGCAGCGATCCACCGTTTCCCGGTTCGGCAATCATGGCCACGGCGGGCGCGACCGCATCGTTTGAACCCGCGGATCGCCCGTCTTGCACGTGGCCCCCTTTGAGCACAATGGGGTGCCCCGCGCTCTTGGATGCGCTGGTTCCAGGGTCAGCCTGGTTTGGACGCATTTGCGGCTGGTCCTCTCCAGGATTTGCGGTCTTCGCATTCCCGGTTGGTTGTGCGACTTTCGAGGTCGGCTTCATCGACGAAGAAGTCGATTCAGCCGAAGCTGCCGCGGAAGAAGGAACTGGCACAGTTTGAGGCGGCACAGCGGCAGTTGCTGTTGGCCGAGGGGAAGTCGAGGCGCCCGCACCGCTAAAGCGTCCCAAATGCATCCAGATGTTGTAAGCAGTTGCCGCAACCAGCACAGTGGCCGCGACCGCCATCAACAGCTTCTTATTCGTGCTTACCGCGGTTTTGGTGACGCTCTCGACGCCACTGTCAAAGGCCAAGGTGGGCGCAGGTACGGCCTTCCTGGTTGGAGTACTCTTCGCGTTGGCTGCGACCTTATCATTCGAAGTGTCGGGGACAAAAATTCCTGCGGAAGACTTGTCAGGAGCGGAAAGGCTCGGTTTCACCTCGCGCGCCCGAGCCGGTGCACTCGCAGAACCTGAGGATGTTTCTGCCGAAAACCCGGCATTCGATGGCTCGACATTTACCGGTTTATCGGCTGTAATTTCCAGAGACGGCGCGAAAACGACAGGCGCTGGCGAGGGTTCCGCTGTTAATAAGGGCGAAGAATCTTGCTTCAGATTTCCAACAGCAGGGTGCGAAGATGTCGCCATTTCAGCGGCGCCGCTGGAGGCCGAAGCGGCAAAGCTAGTCTGGGGCGTTTGCTCTGATACGGTTGGCACCGGGATGCTTGGCAAGATGCTCGGGGATTGGATGGCTACGCTTGTTACTGCTGTGAGCGAAGGTTCGGCACTTTGACCCGCTTGTACGAGTTTCTCAGGCGCCGAAGTCACAGACTTGGCCGTTGCAGCCGCCGCCGCCTTTGCGCTCTCGCTTTTGCGCAGTAGGCCTCGCGCAACCCTTAACGTACCTTTAGACTGCTCAACATTGATGGGCTTGGTGAGAACCAGGTTTGCTCCAATCCGGAAGGCCTTCGCCACACCCGCTTGCCCTTCGACCACGGCCACAGCCAGAGCCGACTGGTTATTCGGGGCATTGCGTGCACTCTTAAAAAGAAGCGTGGCGTTCTGCTCGTTGTCGCAATCTACTACGATGGCGTCGAAACGCCCGCCCATCATTTTCTTAACGGCGGAAAAGGGTTCTGCGCAGGTAGTTATTTCGAAGTCCAACTCGCTTAGAACCTGCGTTACGACGCGAGCTGTCTTCTCATCGGGACAGAAAAGGAGAGCTTGGTAACCCATATTAAAACCATCGTAGGTACACCCGTAAGCTGCATCAAGTTACGCTGGTAATTGGTGAATAGCCGTTTCGGGCTTGCCAGAAGCGGGCTCCAGAGCGTCTGCCATCGAGTCCGGCCCCTCGCATACAATACCGTTGCATGCGAATCCCGCTATGGATCAAGTTGCTGTGGACTGCTTCTGTGATCGCTTGGGTGCCCGTGTACTGGCGGCAGTACGGTCCGCAGAATTTTCTTTTCTTCTGTGATCTCGGCAACTTCTTTATTACGGCTGCTCTTTGGCTGGAAAGTTCACTGATATTTTCGTGGCAGGCAAGCGGATTACTGCTATTCCAGTCTTTATTCTCTATCGATCTTGTGGGAGCGATGGTCAGTGGACGACACCTCATTGGCGGCACGGAGTATATGTTCGATCAACATATTCCGCTGTCGATTCGATTGATGAGCCTGTTTCACGTAGTCACCCCTCCGTTGCTGCTATGGGCGATCTGGCGCTTGGGCTACGACCAAAGAGGTTGGAAGTTGCAGACCCTTACCGCGTGGATCGTGGTACCGATCAATTATTTCTGGCATCCTGAATCCGATGTGAACTGGGCTCGTGGACCCTTCTTTCGCGAGCAACACGTAATGCCAGGAGTGCTCTATCTTCTGATGTATCTGATTATTGTTCCGGTCGGCGTCTACTATCCAACTCACCGGTTTCTGGTTTGGTTGACGCGGCGCTCGCACTCAGTTTCCTAATCATTGCGTCCAACGCTTTTTCCCGTGTCTTGCTTCGGGTCTACTCCATTTGAGGAAGGCGGCTGCTTGCCCTGGCTCGCATCAGTTATCTGCCGCGCGGTTTTGGCCTTGGCTGTGTCAGAAGCTGATTCCTGGCTGAGATAAAGCGTCTGCGAGGGAGACGCGAGGCTGGTTTCCGAACCCTCCACAAGGTTCATGATTTGAAGCAAAAGTTCCTCTCGAACGGCGGCGAATTCATCGAAGTCCCTGGTCATCACATAGCAAAGCAGTTCCACATTCAGCGAACTGGAGCCGAGTTCCATGAGCCGCACACGAACGCTGTCCCGTTCGATTTTGGAATGGCCTCTCAAAATCTGGCGAATGTCGGAAAGAACGGCGCGAAGATGCTCCTGCGACGTATCGAGATGAAAACCGAGTCCGGTCTTAAAGAGCATCTTATCGCGACGGCTCAGGTTCTCCACGTTGATGGTGGCCACTGTGCCATTCGGAATCGCAAGCAGCGTCCGCTCCTCCGTGCGCACGCGAGTGGAACGCAGTCCAATGTCCTCGACGGTACCAGTGCGATCGCCGAACTTGCAGACATCTCCGACACGGATCACCTCATCGCCTAATACTGAAACACCGCCAAATAAATTCGCTATAGTTTGCTGCGCGCCAAAGCCGATCGCCAGGGTTCCGATCCCTACACCAGCCAGCGCCGTAGTCAAGTTGAAGCCCAGCACGCCCAGGATGAAGAAGATCGTCATTATGAAAATGGACGCTTTCACGAGGCGTTCGCCGAGCAGCATTAGGGACCCCGTGCCGCCGTAGCCCCGCGCTAAGGTGCGGTTTCGTACCCCTTGCAAAAACCAGCGAATTACGCGCCAAAGGATCCAGTTGGTCCCGACAATCACCGAAACCGCCGTGACCTGTGTGTAGTAGTGGCGTTGCAATAGCGGCATGCTCAGGTAAGCGGCGAGAATTCTGTGAATGAGCGTTCCTATCAGGAGCCATGCCGGGCCGGATACCGATTTCACCTCCTGTTCGGAGTGCCCGTGCCTGCGAGCCCACCAGCGCACAGGAACTTGCAGAACCATCAACACGAGCCAGCCTGCCGCCGCGGCCAACGGAATGAATATGAGCAGTGCGAACCATTGCCACAAGGGCATCCCTGCGAACTGGTGCTTCACCACCCACTTGGGCAAACGCGTCTCTACTTGCCGGGCTTGGACCTGGTCGTAGAGTTCCGGGATTTTGGCCAAAGTGTCAGAAGCGATGAGCCAAATCTTCCCGGCATTCGGATCGGAAACGCGAACGAGCTCCAGTTCCGCTTCGACATCACCCGCCGACATGGTTCCCAGCTTCTGACGGTCGCCGGGAACGCCCTCTTGTGGTGTGCCTTCGGGATCTCGACTCGGCTTCAAGTTTCCGGCGAAGGCGTCGTTCATTACTGTGTACAGTTTCTGCGCAAGAGCTTCACCCTCGGTTTGACGGCGTGCCGGACTCATCTGCAGATATTGCGCGGCGATGGCGTAGTTCCCCGACTGCGCTGCCTGCAAAAATCCAAAAACTGTGCCGTAGGGCGTGTTGCGATTCAGCGGATCGGTCTGGGTTTTTGCGGAAGTGGTCGCCGGCGCTGGTGAAATCGGCAATTGTGCAACCATGGGCTGCGACAAGAGCGGTAGGAACCATGCGAAACTGATAACAATCAATGCGAGTCGTTTTGAAAAATTGAACATGGAATTCTTTCGCGGCCGCACCTGCGTGCGGCTGTGGCAGCAG
>JBAVZU010000241.1:0-9221 GCA_049588915.1 Candidatus Sulfotelmatobacter sp. | reverse complement strand
TGATGCTGCTGCGTGTGAATCAATAATCCTCAAGACGCGGGGAGCGCTCCGGGTGGTACGCTTCCCGTTTCCTTCTTCCGAAAACCAGGTTTGCGCTCAGTTCATTCTTTTTGGCCGCTGTCTTCCTGGCCAGGGTCCTGTACAATTTCGCCTTCGAATGAAGTGGCGAGCAAAAGCGTGCCTGGTCGTGGCCAGTGCTTTGGTGCTGGTCCTTACTGTACAAGCCGAACCGACCGCCCAGCTTAAAGCTACCGATTACGTCAACGATTTCGCGCATGTTCTGGACCAGAAGACGATTGCGCAGCTGGATGAGATCTGCCGGCAGATCGACGAGAAGGCGCATGCGCAGATCGCCGTGGTTACCATAAAGTCCCTGGATGGTTCCGACATCGAGAGCTACGCCGTCGATCTGTTTCACCAGTGGGGTATTGGAAGCAAGGCTACCAACCGTGGAGTGCTGATTCTGTATGCGATCAACGACCATCGCGCCCGCATTGAGGTAGGCTACGGACTGGAACCTATTCTGCCCGATGGGAAGGTGGGAGGATTTCAGCGGGAAGCCCTTCCCCTGCTGCACGCAGGCAACTACAGCCAGGCGCTGCTGCTGGTTACCTCGCGCGTTGCCAGCGTGATTGCGCAGGATGCTGGAATTCAACTCACCACGCCGCAACCGGCGCCACTTCCAGCGGAGCGCATGGAACCGCAAAGCAGAGGGATATCAGCTGGCGGCATCATCCTGCTGGTCATCATCGTGCTGATCGTTCTTTTTACTCCACTTCGAACTGTACTTTTCTGGATGCTCTTTTCTGGCATGTTTGGCGGAGGCGGACGCGGCTATGGTGGCGGCGGTTTTGGTGGCGGTGGTGGCGGATTCGGCGGTGGTGGTGGATTTGGCGGATTCGGAGGCGGCAGCTCTGGCGGTGGTGGGGCAAGCAGCAGCTGGTAACGAGCGAGGACGCGAATGGTTCCTGAAAAAAAGATCGGCGAATTTGTCACTCGCCTTAGAGCGGCGGCGGGAGCGAACCTGGAGAGCGTGATCCTATTCGGATCTTCGGTTGCGGGAGATTTTCATCCGGATTTCTCCAACATCAATCTGTTTTGCGTGGTTCGCGACAATTCGTTTGCGGCCTTGCAAGCGCTCTCACCCGCCGTGAAATGGTGGGATTCGCAGAAACAACCGCCGCCTCTTTTCATGACCCGCGACGAGATTGCGCGATCAACCGACGTGTTTGCCATCGAATTAATGGATGTGAAACAGCATCACCGCGTGCTCTTTGGCGACGATGTTTTTGCGAATCTCTCGATACCTTCCACCTTACACCGCGTCCAGGTCGAATACGAGTTGCGGGAAAAACTTGCGCTGCTGCGTCAGCATCTTTTGCTGGCGGCGGACAAAGAGTCGCGAATGTGGGAGCTGCTGGTACGATCGGTCTCATCATTCGCCACTTTATTTCGTCATGCCTTGATGGTGCTGGAGGAGAATGCTCCGGTCGGAAAGCGTGAGGCCGTTCAGGCGTTGGCTCAGCGAATTGGGTTTGATGCCTCGAGCGTTTTGCAGGTGCTCGATGTCAGAGAAGGAAAAGCATCCCGCAAGAAATTCGATGTAGCGGATGTATTTTCGCGATATCTGTCAGCACTCGAACAGGTGACGGCTGCTGTTGATAAAATGCTGGACTCGGGTAGTGCGGGCTCGGCGTAGAGTTCATTCATGCGTTTCAGGAGAACACTGTGAACAAGGCTCTGATTGCTGTCGTGGTGGTGATCGCAATTGTGTTGCTGATTGTTCTGTTCGCTTTTGGCCAGTACGTGAGTGTAAAAAACACGCTGGTCAGCAAGAACGAGGCGGTGAAGGCGGCCTGGTCGCAAGTGGATATTGTGCTGCAGCGCCGCGCCGACCTCATCCCGAACCTGGTGGAGACGGTGAAGGGTTATGCTCAACAGGAGCAGACGGTCTTCGGGGATATCGCGAAGGCGCGCTCTGCATTGCTTTCTGCGGGCTCGCCACAAGAAAAGATTGCGGCGAACGGACAACTCGACGGAGCGCTGGGTCGCCTGCTGCTCGTTGTGGAGAACTATCCGCAGTTGAAATCCAATGAGAATTTCCTGCGGCTGCAGGATGAACTGGCCGGGACCGAGAATCGGATCGCGGTCGAACGCAAACGCTACAACGACACACTTCGGGATTACAACACGTACGTGCAACAGTTCCCCAACAGCTTTTTCGCCGGAATCGCTGGTTTCAAGCCGAATGAGGCTTACTTCGAAGCCGCTCCGGCATCGCGCGAAGCTCCGAAAGTTAATTTTGCGAGTCCAAGCACAACGGCTCCGCAAAGTGCGCAACCCGCACCCGTTCATTAGAAGTTCGTAAGATCGGGAGTTGAGTGAGCGGCATTGCCGTTCATTTATTAGTTGATTCACTGCCGACGTTGCTTATCAGTTCTTAATTTCAAAGACCCAACTGAGTACGGGGCGGCGTGCCATGCCTCGGCGCGCGTACGATCATGTGAATCCTATCTGCAATAAACTTACTCTCGGCAGACCCAGCAACTCCTCCGCACGCGCGAAACCCGCCGCTCTAGAGCTCGAGTCCGACGAACCACCGGACCCTAAAGTTCCTATCTTCAACGCCGATGAGCAGAAATAGCCTCGCTCGGTAATAAGTTGTTGCCGCCAGAGCGCCACCACAAGCGGAGCCCTGTGTGGAGCAGCGATTATCGGGGAAAAGTCCGACATCGCGTGATTCTGCCGATTGCGCAACAGACGTTTGGAGGTAACAGCGTCGAGCTGTTCTGAGTCTGACCGGTGCAGAGAGCTGTCGAACTTTCGCAGAATGCGGTATGAGGACGAGGTATGAGACGAATCTTGACAGTCGACGATTCATCCAGCGTTCGGCAGATGCTCAGCTTTACCTTGCGCAAGGCAGGCTACGAAGTGGTCGAAGCGATCGACGGTAAGGACGGCCTCGGCAAAGCCGGAAGCGCGAAATTCGACTTGATTGTTACCGACCTGAACATGCCTCAGATGGACGGTATTCAGATGATCAGTGCCGTCCGCGGTCTCCCGGGATATTCGTTCATCCCCATCTTGATGCTCACCACCGAATCTCAAGCGGAGAAGAAAGATGCCGGACGAAAGGCCGGCGCAACCGGCTGGATCGTCAAGCCATTTAATGCCGATCAGCTCATCGCGGTAATTCAGAAGCTGGTGAAGTAGGCAAATCTGGCGGCTGAATCACGCCCGCGATTGAACCGTGAATCGTCAAACCCGTCCTCGTGACCTACGGTCGATCCATGTTCTGCGTCAACCAGTCTTCTGCCGGTTTTCCCGAACCCGACTGTGAACCAGGAAAACACTACCGCCGCGGTGTAAATCGCCATCAAGGAGACGTGCCATCTTCCTACCCGCGCGGGCGCAGCAAAGTCTCTGCGCTAAAGGCATGCAGTTAGCGCCACTTCCAGAGCTGTTTCCACACCTGCACGAGTGTCTGGATCTTCTTGGGGCTCGGAAGACGCCTGTAAACCAGACGGCAATCCCTATAAGCTTGCTCGTAAAAGTCCAGAACCGCCGATGCACTCAAGTGTGCAAGATTGTGACGCAGTTCTTTTAGATCATTCTCATTCAACACTTCATCGTCTCCGCGATCAGGGCGGCGTGCCATAGGGAGAATCCTATAGCATATTCGTTTTTTGTTCGCCCACGTAAACATGTTTTACCCCAGGTTTCTGTGTGGAGATTTTCGGTTGCCACGTCAAAGCTAAGTCGGTGGCGTGGCAGGCGAAGGAGGCAACTCGCGCCATCGGTAGAAAAACGGAATGCCAGCCGCAATCACTGCCAAGCCAAGCGAAGAGCGTACCGGCCGGGCAATCCACAAGTTCACCGTCAAGGCCATTGCCGCAATTAAGAAAACGAGCGGCGTCCACGGATAGCCCCACGCACGGTAGGGTCTGGGAAAGTCGGGCTCTGTTCTGCGCAAACGAAGGAGCGCGATTGCAGTCAGCGCGAAGAAGATCCAGACCGCAAAGACAAAGAGTGAGTAGAGCTCTTCGAAAGTTCCAGTCAAGGCAAGCAGCGCCGCGATGGAGCCGAGAAAAATCAACGCTCCGCTGGGCGTGCGAAAAGAGGGTTGAGTCCGCTTGGCGAATTGGAAAAAAACACCATCCCGCGCCATGGCAAAAGGGATGCGCGCGCCGGTTAGAACTACCACGTGGAGTGCCCCAACCGCCGAGATGGCCATCGCCGCCGTGAGCCAGGCAGCCCCGCGGGAGCCTGCAAAGGACTGCACTACATCCGACGCGACGTGCGTGGAAGCAGCGATCTGCGCGAAGGGCAGTGTGCGAAAGTAAACAACATTTGCCAACAGATAGAGGCTGCCCACGGTGAGCAGGCCCAAAATAATTGCAACGGGAATGTTCCTCTGAGGACACACTATTTCTTCGCCCAAATCTCCGAGGTCATTGAAGCCGTTGTAGGCCCACATGGCAGGAACCAAGGCGGTGAGCACGGCGCCGACTGTTCCCCAACCCGAGAAGGAGACCAGCGGGGCGGTTTCTATCAGATGTTGCTTTCCGAGCAGGACTCCGGCGATGACGATCATGATGATCGTTCCCATTTTCGCGCATGTCAGCAACACCTGGATTGCCCCACCCATCCGCACACTCAAGTAGTTGATGGCGGTGACGGCCGCCACCACGGACGCCGCCAGTGGCTGAGCAGCAGTGAAGGTAAAGACGTAACTTCCGAAATGTCCCCGGAACAGGGGCGTGTCGACGATTGGGAAAAGAAATCCAGCGAATCGCAGAAATCCTGCGGCCAGCGTCGCCATGGCCACCGGCCGCTCCAGAAAAGAACTCATCCAGCCAAAAAGAAATCCCCAGAGAGGTCCGAGTCCGCGGTTCAGGTAGACGTAAGGGCCGCCTGCTTTAGGAAAAGCCGCGCCTAGTTCGGCATAGCAGAAGGCGCCACACAGCACGATAAGGCCACCGACAATCCACGCAACGAAAACCAGTGTGGCCGAGCCGACAGCGCGGGCCATGTCACTGGTGACGAGAAAAACGCCTGTGCCGATAGTGTCGCCAATCACGATCGCAGTCGCGGACCATAAACCTAAGCCCCGAACCAAATCTGATCGCTCGGAATGATTTGCCGGAGGCGGTTCCATCGCGCACAAAACTTAGTGAGCCTACTCTCAGAGGTTGGAGCCGTCAACCAGCGCTGTTCCTTCTTCTGAGCTGCTCTCTTGAAGAGATGCCATTGTCGCTTAATGTTGAGCGACAATATGGGGCACGCAATTTGTTTACGCGCTATCATCAAAGCCGAGATGGCAACGCAGAAATGCATGTTGAGCGACTGGAATTGGGACCAGCGATACCTCGTGTCAGCTACCGAAAATGTACTGACACCTGCGCTGGTGATCTATCCGGATGTCGTCGCGGCAAATATCGAGCGGACCTTGGAGTTGCTGTCCGGGGACGCCGATCGCTGGCGGGTGCACATTAAAACTGCGAAGCTAGGCCACACTTTGCGGATGTTGATTGGCCGGGGCATCCGCAACTTCAAGTGCGCCACTACGCTGGAGCTTCTGGTGGCCTGCCGCAACGGAGCTGGCGACGTGCTTCTCGCGTATCCCGTGATGAGCGCGAATGCGTGCCGCACACGCGACATCGCAAAGGAGTTCCAACATGTGCGCATTTCCGTACTCGCCGAGAACGAAGAGCAGGTGCGGCAATGGAGCGGCAGCCCGATGGGAATTTTTATCGACATCAATCCAGGCATGAATCGCACCGGCATCGAGCAGAGCCAGAGGGACAAAGTGCTAGCCTTAACGCGCCAGATTTCCGGTGCCGGCCTGGAATTCCGGGGGCTGCATTATTACGACGGCCAATATGGAGGGCTAGAGGCGGGCGAACGTACGCAGGCGGCACACCGCGGCTATGATCGTTTGCTGGAAATAGTAGGCGAGTTAGAGCGCTCGGGCGTGTATGTACCAGAAGTGATCACTTCAGGGACGCCTACGTTTCCATGCTCGCTCGCCTACGAAGGTTTTCAGCGAGGCAATTTTGTCCATCGCGTTTCCCCTGGAACAGTTGTTTATTGCGACGCCACCAGTCTTGAGCAACTCCCTGAATATGGCTATCGGCCCGCAGCGCTGGTACTTGCACGCGTGGTGAGCTGTCCACATCCCGGGATCGTCACCTGCGACGCGGGACACAAGACAGTATCCGCTGATGCCGGGGTTCCTACTTGTGTAGTCATTGGACATCCAGAACTTACGCCGCTAGCGCCCAGCGAAGAGCATCTCCCGATCGCGATAACAGAGGAAGCAACCAGTCCAGAGATCGGCGAGGTGCTGTATCTCCTCCCACGACACATTTGCCCGACGGTGAATAATTTCGACTATGCTTTGCTGGCACGGAACGGCAACGTCGAAGCGATGGAGAGCGTTTCTGCGCGCGGGCGCGAAGCTCCGCTACAGACGTCGGACCGAACACATCAAGTGAATTGAAAGAGGCGAGAACGGTATGCCTACGCGAAAGAGAACTACCGATCGCTTCCCTTCTTGAAGTCCTATCGAATGGGTCACAACCTGAAACTTTGGTTCGACATCCAAGAAAGCGAATGGCCTATGAAAATTCTGTTTTGTCGCTGAATCCTGATGGTCAACGGCTACGGGCCGCGGAGTCGGCGCTCCGCGAAAACAAATTCGAGGTCATCTCCGTAAGCACCCCTCTGCAGGCCCGATTTGAAATCGAGATGGGTCGATGTGGAGTTTTCCTGACCAGCTACGTAACACCCCTCGCTATCTACCAAGACCTTGCGAGTCTCTTCCGACGCAACTGTCCGACCGGTGTAATCATTTATCTGGCCCGGCGTCCGGATGAAAGTAATCCAGATGCCGACATAGTGGTTTCAGATGAAGGCGACCCGCACTCGATCGTCATGGGACTTCGTTCGAAGCAGTCAGGACGAGAATCTCGCGAGAGCGGCGCCAAAGCAATCGAAGGTTCCGGGTAAAAAACATCTAACGAAATAGATAATTAGCAACAACACAATCATCGACAAAATTAATCCTCTGGCTTTTACACCTCAATCCTTTCGAACCTTTATCGAGATTCTTGCATCAACTTTACGTCTTCGCCTTCAAGTTTCCGACAGCTAGATCCAGCGGACTGCACAGCCCGCATTTTATTGAGCCCCAGACGCGCACTGGAAAGGAAAGAGCGGAATGCTCGCAGCACCAACCGTCCTGGTTGTGGATGATGAAGAAAGTATAAGGACGATGTTGAGCCTGGTCCTGAAAAGCGAAGGTTTTGCCGTAACATCGGCAGGAACAGTACCGCAGGCCTTGGCGTTGATTGCGCAATCCTCCTTTGACGTGCTCATCTCTGACCTCAACCTTGGCCATCCTTCAGACGGCTTCGTGGTGGTGAGCGCGATGCGAAGAACGCATCCTGGCGCTCTGACGTACATCCTCACTGGCTATCCCGCGTTCGAGACGGCCCTCGAAGCTTTGCGGCAGCACGTGAACGACTATCTGACCAAAGGAACGCCGGTCGAGCAACTGGTCGATAAAATCAAATCCGCGCTTGCGCACGGTGAAGTGCAGAATCGACCACAGAAAACCAGGCGAGTGGCGGACGTTATCGATGACGGCAAGGATTGGGTGATCGAACATTGGTTACAGCGAGTGCAGGAGCATGGCGAGCTGATGAACGTGAAGTTGTCGGAAGCCGAAAGACGTGATCATGTTCCAGGTTTGCTCGATGAGGCCGTTGCGCATGCGCGTGGCAGCGAACTGTCCCCTGAGGGACGCCAGCGGGCCGCCGAACAGCACGGCACGCTCCGATATCACCAGGGCTACTCGGTGCCGATGCTCATTGCCGAGGCGCGATTGCTCCAAGATGTGATTTCTGCCTGCGTTCGACGCAACTTCCTCTTGATCGATCTGAGCAATCTGGTTTCAGATCTGATCAAGATGTCCGATACCGTTTCCATGGAGTTGGAGATTTCCGTGCGCGCTTTCATGAACCAGCAAGAGCGTTCACTCGCCGATTCAAAGGACCAGACGAGATAACTTTGTCGCCCGCCTTTCGATCTAGTCTTGCGCGATTGCGTTCTCCTGACAAGAAGCGTATACCACAATTAAGAGCCTTTTATAGGAGTCCATTCCAAGAGGACTCTTTCACATCCCTCCGTCGGACCAAATCCAGGCGTCGGTCTCTTGTGCAATCCGTTCATCGCTCAGAGGACCTATATGCCCATTCGCTTAAATTTTGATCGCAGACCCAATTTCTCCACGTGTTCTGTTTGCAACGAATTTGTAGAGCTTGAAACAACAAAAGTCGATGCATTTGGGAAGTCTGTCCACGAAGAATGTTATGTGAACGAAGTGATCCGGGAAAGAATTCGCAGACCGCCCCCCGAAAAGAGCGAAGACGTATCTAAAAAGCTAGACTGTGCTTTTCCTCGTGCAATCATCGACTTTCTGAATTCGGCGAGCGCCCGCTCGGCTTCTCGAGCGTGCACAGACTGCGGCTCAGACCTGGAGTTTAGCGACTGCACTTTTTCCTACATGGGACAGACCTGGGAAATCCGCTTGCCGGTATGCACCAAGTGTCGTCCATCTTAAGAAATTCGTGGCCAACAGGAGCCGCCTAAAATCAGTGCTGGTCAAATAGATCGGTACGCTCGATGCGTTCGCCTTTGAAAACTACGAGCGAGATTCGTTCGGTTGCGCTTATGTCGTCAAGAGGATTTCCATCAACCACGAGGAGATCAGCGTCGTTGCCCCGACGGATCGAGCCCGCGTGGCTGTCGATCCGAAGCAGTCGAGCGGCATTCAGGGTTGCGGCCTGTAGGGCCAGAGCCGGCGGAATGCCAGCGTGGACCCAGAGCTGAAGTTCGTGCTGCACGGTGGGTCCGTGAATGACGAGGTAATTTCCGGCGTCAGTGCCCGTGACCAGCACAACTCCGTGCTGGCGTGCGCGCTTCAGGTTATCGATCGCGACCGACATATCGATTGGGTATTGCGCGATCGATGTGCGAAGCGCTTTGGTCTCATCCGAACTCATTGCTTTTTCGGTTCCTTGCAATAGTTCCGGGGGAGCAACTTGCTGGACGAGTGAACGCTTGAGGAGGTCTGTCTTACCCGCAGCCAGTTCATTGAAAGCTTCGACGACGCTCAGAGTTGGATCGTAGAAAGTTCCGTGCCGGGACATCTCTTC
>JBAVZU010000240.1:0-9530 GCA_049588915.1 Candidatus Sulfotelmatobacter sp. | reverse complement strand
GGTAGCGCGTATGTAAATCACAACCTACAATCTTCATGTGCTCGGCTCCTTTTCTCCGAGCCCTGGTTGCTTGAGCGCACCAAGTTTACTCGGCGACTGGGAGCCGACACGGTTATCTAATCAGCCGAAGACTCAGCTACAGCCGAAGACTCAGCTACAAATGCTTTGACTGAGAGATGGACACCGATGGCACTGCCGCGCTTCGTCGATTACAGCCTCCGCTTCATCGCACCGGTGAGCCTCGGGCTCGCCGTCTACTACCACTACCAGTCGGTGCAAGAAAGAGCGCCAACCTATTACATCGGGCCTGCGCGCGCGAGAATCGTCGACACTTCCATTCCAGCGCCCCCGCAGCTACAGATTTTGTATAAGGGTAAGGACCTAAATGCCAACGTGAGCGCCGCAATTGTGTATTTCTGGAACGACGGCAAACTTCCGATCAAGGCAGAGGACGTTCTCGAACCAGTGAAGGTCGAGCTTGAGCCAGGGTGCGAGATCCTTGATTCGCGCATTCTGAAGATGAGCAGAAGCGTGACAAATCTGGCCAGGGGGAAATCAGCGAGACATCAAAGAATGTGTTACCTCTGTCGTTCAGAATTCTCGAGCGAAACGACGGCCTTGCGCTCCAAATCATATACACTGGAAAACCCGACAGCAGACCTCGATAACCGGAACAATTGTCGGCGCCGGTCAGCCGAAAGAGGCATTGGTGGACAGCAAACCCGAAAACCATAAATCCGACCGTCTGGCTCTGATAACGGCAATCGTCGGCGTCGTGATGTCGGTTGCGACGGTCGCGACGGAATTCTCCAGAGTAAGAATCCGCATAGGGGATCAGCGGCGACTGACGCGCTTCGGAGTTATCCTGCTTTTCCTCCTCGGTACCGGTGCGGAGGGCCTGACCTCATACGTTGTCTACGCTTCGCTTCACAAGTCGATTCCCTCCAGCATTCGAATCCAAGGGTAGGGCACAGGGCGCTCACCATCATTCGGCCCGGCCCTCTTACATTTCGAATTTGACGAAATGGGGCCTGATTTTTGCTTCCGCCAAAGAGCAGGATCGCTTCTCGCGTAACGAGGCGCAAGCCAACTTGGCGGGCGTAAATGCCCGCGTGCATGCCTGCTTGATCGACACCAGCATTCCTACCAGCTCCGAACAATCCTTCCTTTCAATCCCAGGAAACCCCCTGTCGTACTCGTCCACCCTCGACGAATAATTCATCGAGCAGAATCGGGGCTTGCCCGGCGCTATTTCTCTTTGACCTTCTCCGCCAATTCGCGAAACTCTTTGGCTTGCTTGTGGCTGGCCTTTATTTGCAACTGCGCGAGCTGTCGAGAGTTCTCGGTCGTCAGGATCGGCACCAAGGCCTCCAGTTCTGTCGCTACTTCGCGTGCGTGATCGGCCTCTTTCAACATCAAATGTTCAAATTTCCGGACTGCCTCGTGGTGATCCATAGGCCTCGCTTTTGGAGTAGATTCAAGCGCGTGTATTACTTCAGCGACACCAGCCTCTCCACCAACTCCGAATAATCCTTCTTCTCGATGCCGTGCACCTGCTTGTTATAGTCGTCAACTTTGGACGAATAGTTCATCGAGCAGAATTTCGGGCCGCACATGGAGCAGAAGGCTGCCTCTTTGTAGTAGTCGTCGGGCAAGGTTTCGTCGTGCATGGAGCGGGCGGTTTCGGGATCGAGTGAGAGCGCGAACTGTTTTTCCCAATCGAATTTGTAGCGGGCGTAGCTGAGGGCGTCGTCGCGGTCGCGGGCGCCGGGGCGTCCGCGGGCGATGTCGGCGGCGTGCGCGGAAATCTTGTAGGCGATGATGCCGTCCTTCACGTCTTTTTCGTTCGGTAGACCGAGATGTTCTTTTGGCGTGACGTAGCAGAGCATGGCCGCGCCGTACCATCCGATCATGGCCGCGCCGATGGCCGACGTGATGTGGTCGTAGCCGGGAGCGATGTCGGTGACCAGCGGACCGAGCGTGTAGAACGGAGCTTCGTAGCAGAGCTCGACTTCTTTCTCGACCTGCTCCTTGATCTTGTCCATGGAGACGTGCCCAGGGCCTTCGATCATTACCTGCACATCGTGTTTCCAGGCGATCTTCGTTAGCTCGCCGAGCGTCTTGAGTTCAGCGAACTGGGCTTCGTCGCTGGCATCGGCCACGCACCCGGGACGCAGGCCATCGCCCAGGGAAAAGCTGACGTCATACTTCTTCATGATTTTGCAGATGTCTTCGAAGCGCTCGTACAAAAAATTCTGCTTGTGGTTGTAAGCCATCCACTGGGCGAGGATCGCGCCGCCGCGGCTGACGATGCCGGTGATGCGCTTCGAGATCAGCGGCAGATACTGGACCAGCACGCCGGCGTGGATCGTCATGTAGTCCACGCCTTGCGCAGCCTGCTCTTCGATTACTTCGAGCATCACTTCCGAGTTCAAATCTTCCACGCGCTTCACTCGCGAGATGGCTTCGTAAATCGGCACGGTACCGATGGGGACGGGGGAATGGCGAAGGATCGCTTCGCGAATCTCGTGGATGTTACCGCCGGTGGAGAGATCCATCACCGTGTCGGCGCCGTAATGCACGGCTGTATGCAGCTTCTTCAGCTCTTCCTTAATCTCGGAAGTTACGGCGGAGTTGCCGATGTTCGCGTTGATCTTGCACAGTGAAGCCACGCCAATCGCCATCGGTTCCAGTTCCGGATGGTTGATGTTCGCGGGAATAATCATGCGTCCGCGCGCCACTTCGTCGCGTACCAGTTCGGGCGCCAGCTTTTCGCGGTGGGCGATGTAACCCATTTCGTCGGTGACCACGCCCTGTCGGGCATAATGCATCTGCGAAAAATTTCCGCTCGTATTCTCGCGCTTGCGCCGCGAGATCCACTCTGCTCGAGGCTCTGGCACGCCCTGCCCATTATTGCCGTTTCCGTTCGAAGCGTTGGAAGAAGTCATGGAGGAACCTCACTCTGATCTTATGAACTTCTGATTATACCTGTGTTCGTAGTTTTGCACGGCGAGGTGTGTTCAGTCCGCGCCCATCCTGATTGCCACATTCAGCGGCCTATTTGATCCATGTAATAGTTTCGTAATGTGTTCGCGGTCACCGCGAAGCACTCTCGTCGGAAGCTACGCTAAAAAAACAACAAATGAAAACTCATCCAAAAGGTAATAACGCCCGTATTCTTCTGAGTTCCGTGTTTGGCCCCTACGCGCAAGACGACGAATTTGGCAGCCGCTCCATCAATCCAATGGAGCTTTATCATAACCAGGTAACCCGCGCCCAGGGCAGCTTTTCGCTGCGCATGTTCCATCGTTCCTGGGGCATCATGATGATTCAGGAAAATATTTCGGCGCCCTGCAGCGTCCTGGATTTCCCGACTCGCGAAGTCTTTGCCAAGGAATTAACCGCGAATCATTACGACATTGTCGGCATCTCTTCGATCATCGTGAACGTGTTGAAGGTTCGGGAGATGTGCCGAATGGTGCGCGAACTCTCTCCAAACTCGGTGATCGTGGTGGGGGGACATGTTGCCGCCATTCCCGGCCTCGATGCCATGATCGATGCCGACCACATTGTATGCGGCGAAGGAATTTCCTGGATGCGCCGCTATCTGGGAGAAGACGAGCATGCGCCCATCCGCCATCCCGCGATCGTTTCGGGATTAGAGACGCGCATTATGGGGGTGCGGCTGCCACAGCGAAAGGGCGGGACGGCAGCAACCATCATTCCATCGGTCGGTTGCCCGATGGGATGCAACTTCTGCACGACGTCGGCATTCTTTGGCGGTAAAGGGAAGTTCGTTAATTTCTACGAGACCGGCGATGAGCTATTCGATGTGATGTGCGGCATCGAAGCCGAGCTCGAAGTGAATTCTTTTTTCATAATGGACGAAAACTTTCTGCTGCACCGCAAGCGCGCTCTGCGATTACTAGAGCGTATGAAGGAAGCAGGGAAGAGTTGGGAGCTTTCGATTTTTGCCTCCGCTAACGCGATTCGAAAATACAGCATGCTGGAGCTGGTCGAACTCGGAGTTTCCTGGGTGTGGATGGGCCTGGAGTCTCCCCGCTCGACCTATGGCAAGCTGCAGGGACAGGATCTGATGAAGCTGACGCGCGAACTGCGCGAACATGGCATCCGGGTGCAAGGATCGACGATCATCGGACTCGAACATCACACGCCGGATAACATCATCAGCGAGATCGAGTGGGCGGTCGACTACCAGACGGATTTCCATCAGTTCATGCTCTACACGCCGGTGCCGGGCACGCCGCTGTATCAGGAGATGCAAGACCAGGGCCGTCTGCTCAGGGATATTGATCCGGCGGATATCCATGGGCAATTTAAATTCAATTTCCGGCACGCGGCAATCTCCCGCGACGATTCGAAAAGGTTTTTGGATTGGGCCTTCTGGCGCGACTTTGAGCGCAATGGGCCGAGTCTTTATCGACTTTGCCAAACCATGCTTCTGGGATGGCAGCGGTATAAGAATTACCCCGATCCTCGCGTTCGAGAGCGTTTCAGGCGCCAGGTTAAAAAAATCATTGGTGCCTATAATGCGGCGCTATGGGCGATGGAGCGAGAGTTCAGAAAAGTGAATGGCGGGGTGAGCGACAAGATTCACAAGCTGCGCCGCGAGGTCGAAAACGAATTTCCATTCGTGGCGCGATTAACGGCTGCATCGCTGGGTCCGTTCCTCTTGTGGTCGACCCGTAGAGAAGAACGCCGGCTTGCCTCGGGACACACTTACGAACCGCCAAGCTTCATCGACCGGCGGAATTGGGCCGCGTTTTGATTGGAGTTATCTGGCAATGGTGAGACTATTGAAGCGGACGCAGTAGGAGCGGCGGCATGAAATACCGACTCGGCGTATGGGCAAGTGCGGGTTTTCTAGTCGCGATGTTCTGGGCTCTTTATGCATTAGTAACACAGCCTCCGGGAATGACCTTGGCTGATCCGATTCTGCCTCTTGTCCGGCTAACGTGCCCGATCGCGCTTCTCAGCTTCTATCCGATTCGTCTGTACTGGGTTCTTCTGGCAAATAGCGCTACGTATGCGTTAGTGGGCCTGATTGTCGAGGTTCCGCTGCGCAGGCTGAATCAATTCAGAAAAATCAAAACCGTCCGCTAGCTGTAGCCTTCCGTTCTTGAACAGAAGGATGGCGCGAGCTTAGAATCGCATCCGTTCTCCAGGAGAAGTCTCATATGCGGATGTCCGTTTTCTTAGCTTCCTTCGTGCTTTGCTTTGCCGCTGCTGGCTTTGCGCAAACCGCTTCATCCACGAAACCTGCGCCCGGCTTCAGTCTCGACAACATCGACAAGAGTGTGGATCCCTGCGTGGATTTCTTCCAGTACGCCTGCGGCAACTGGATGAGGAAATCGGAGATTCCTGCGGACCGTCCATCCTGGCAAAGCTTTTCGGAACTCGATGAGCGCAATCTGGACATCGAGCGCGGGATTTTGGAGAAGGCTGCCGCGGGAGGAGCCGGACGCAACGCCATCGATCAAAAAATTGGAGATCTCTATCAATCATGCATGGATGAGAAGACGGTGAATGCCAAAGGCCTCTCTCCTCTGCAGCCCGAGCTGGATCGCGTGGCTGCGGCCAAGGACAAAGAAGGGCTGATCGACGTGATCGCACGTGTGCAAGTGACCGGACCGAGTCCCTTGTTCAATTTTTTTTCGAACTCCGATCTGCATAACGCCGATATGGTGATTGCCTACATCGACCAGGGCGGGCTGTCGCTGCCTGACCGCGACTACTACATCAAAGACGACGCCCGCATGGTCGACATGCGCGAACATTTTGTCGACTATGTGACCGAGACGTTTACGCTTGCCGGACAAACACCTGAACAGGCCGCAGATTCGGCGAAGACTGTGCTGCGCGTTGAAACGGCGCTGGCCAAGGCTTCCATGGATCGCACCTTACGCCGCGATCCGAAAAACCGCGACCACAAAATGACGCGCGATCAAGCTGTGGCTCTGGCGCCGGATTTTTATCTGAATCGCTTTTTCTCGGGTGTGGGAGCTCCTAGCTTTACTGAACTGAACGTTGGCAATCCCGACTTTTTCAAGCAGGTCAATGGCGTGGTCGAGGCCGAGCCGTTGGATGCTCTCAAGACTTACGTGAGCTGGCAGGTGTTGCGGGCAAGCGCTCCCTGGCTTTCCCAGCCGTTTGTGGATGCCAACTTTAAAATGCGGCAGGCGCTCACGGGTCAAAAGCAAATTCAGGACCGGTGGAAGCGCTGCGTGGACCTCACTGACGCTTCGCTGGGAGAGGCTTTGGGGCAGCGTTATGTCGAGGCCACGTTCGGCGCCGAAGGAAAACAGCGCATGTTGAAGATGGTCGACGCTCTGGAAAAGTCTTTGGACGAGGATATTCAAAGTTTGTCCTGGATGAGCGACGAAACGAGAAAGCAGGCCAAGATCAAGTTGCAGGCCATTCGCAACAAGATCGGTTATCCAGAGGTGTACCGCGACTACAGTTCGGTGGTAATCAAGCCCGACGATCTGTTGGGGAATGTGCAGCGGGCGACGGAGTTCGAGTCCAAACGGGAGATCGCGAAGATTGATAAGCCGCTCGATCGCAAGGAGTGGGGAATGACTCCGCCGACGGTGAATGCGTACTACAGTCCCCCGTATAACGAGATCGTGTTTCCGGCGGGAATCCTGCAACCTCCGTTCTTTGACAAGAACATGGACGACGCGATCAACTTCGGCGGCATCGGGTTGGTGATCGGCCACGAGCTCACGCACGGATTCGACGATCAGGGTCGCAAGTATGATCCCCAGGGAAATCTGCGGGACTGGTGGACGGAGCAGGACGGCAAGGAATTTGAAAAACGCGTGAGTTGCGTTGCCGATGAATACTCGAACTTTGTAGCGGTAGATGATCTTAAGCTCAATGGCCGTCTCACGTTGGGAGAGAACACCGCCGACAACGGCGGAGCGCGCATCGCGCTGATGGCGCTGGAGCACATGATCGACGACGACAAGACCGGAAAAGAAGGCCAGAAAATCGATGGCTACACGCCCGAACAACGCTTCTTCCTGGGATTCGGACGGGTATGGTGTGAGAAGCGGCGTCCGGAATACGAGCGCATGCAGGTCACTACGAATCCTCACTCGCCGGGCAGATTCCGCGTCAACGGCGTGGTCCAGAACATGCCGGAATTTCAAAAGGCGTGGGGATGCAAAGCGGGTCAACCGATGGTGGCGGAGAACGCCTGCCACGTTTGGTAATGGATCGAGGGTGGGAAGAATCGTAAAGAAAGAAGAGAGGCCCAGCATCGCCGGGCCCTTTCTTTTAGTTTCTAGTAATTGGCAGCCTGAATGATCAGATGATCGACGATGTGATGCGCTTCGTCAATGTGATGGAGAGCGCGGTTGCGGAGTCCGCGCACGGATGGATCGTCTTCTTCGCGCGCGATGTCATTGTGAGCTTTATCCAGCAGCTCCATTGCGCGGCGATAACGGCCGGCGCGATCCATGCGGGCATCGACCGGAGGATGATCGTTCAGGTTCTTGCCGTCGTCGATCGCGGCGCGCTTGATTTCCTCAATCGCGCGATCAATCTCTTCAATGGCGTGCTGTTCTTCCCGGTCCATGTGATGGGTAGGAGCCAGGTTTTCCAAGTGAGCGCGGGCGTGGCGTAGATCGGTGAGGGCGTGGAGATATGCCGGATGCCTTCCCGGTTCGTCGGCAAAGCTGGCAGCGCAGCAGAGAGCAACCAGGCACAGGATCAGGCTGCAATTTCGTGCAATTTTCATGGTTTCCTCGAAGCCTTTCGGCAGAAAATGAACCTCGTCAGTGAATCACGTCAGCGAGTTACGTAAGTGAATAACCCAGAATTGAAGGTCTAGACTCGCTAAATTCTATTGGCGATTCGACGCGAAACGAAGTTACGAGAGTACAAGGCATGCGCATGAGAAAATCAGACCCGGCATTGTCCGATCTGCTCAGTGTTTTTCTGGAATCCTGAAGCCTTTCCGGCGTTGTTCGCTGTAGCGATGCAGTGCGTCGAGGATGATGGGATAGGCTTCGGCAGCGGGACGTATCTCGTCAACTTCAACCGCCTTGCCTTCGAGCTGTTTATAGTCCTGGAAGAAACGCCGTAACATCAGCATGCGGTGAGTCGGCATCTCCGCAGCCTCGCGGTAGGAGTTGAACTCGGGGTCTTCGGTGGCGATGGCGATGATCTTATGGTCGGGCTTGCCACCGTCGATCATCGTCATCAGGCCGATGGCGCGGGCGTGAATGATGGTGAGCGGAACCACGGGCTCCTGGCAGAGCACAAGGACGTCGAGCGGATCATCATCTTCGGCCAGTGTTTGCGGGATGAAGCCGTAGTTTGCCGGATAGTAAACGGCGGAGTAAAGAATGCGGTCGAGCTTGATCAGGCCGCTGGCTTTGTCTAGTTCGTACTTCACGCTCGAGCCGAAAGGGATCTCGATGACGCAGTCAAATTCCTGCGGGAGCTTATCGCCGGGAGTCACATCGTGCCAGGGATGGATCATAGGATTGTTGACTGATCTATTCTAAGGGACCACATTACGGACCACCTTGCCAACTGGTTTGCGGGCTGCGACTGCGGCATCTTCTGCCGGATAATCGAATTGCGCGAGAGGCGCGAAGGCCGGCGGATTTTCTTTTTCCCAGCTTATTGTCCGCTGGATTGCATCGTCGATTGCTACTAGTTCCTGGAATCGGAGTTCCTGGCGGATACGTGCCGAACTGGCTGTCCAATGCTGCGCGGCATTGCCGGGCTGCAAAAGATGGGGCGGCGTGCGCTCATCGGGCAGGGTTACAAATTCACCATCCCAGTGCATTGCCGAGGCGATCTTGCGTGCCCATTCGAGCTCGCTGAAGGAAGGCTCCTCGCAGACATTGTAAATGCGCTGCGCTGCGCGTTCGTCTGCAGCGGCGAGCGCAATGGCCGCGGCAACATTTTCGACGTAGCCGCGGGGGGAGTGCCATGCGGCCAGAGTCTCGGGGAAAATGATGTGGCATCGTTTGTCAGAGATGCGCTTCACTACGGCATAAAAACGATGCAAGGGATCGCCGGGGCCGTAGACCATGGGAAGGCGCAGGACGGTGCCGGGAAGCTCGCGGTCGTTCATCACGACGCGCTCGGCGGGAATCTTATCGTAATCGTCTGTGACCCAGGCGAAGGTCTTGCGCAACATCTGCATGTTCTCGGGCGGATAGGGGTGCAGAGTGCGTCGCAGTTCCGACTCTTCGGTAAGGGGCAACTCTTGAAGCGTTCCAGTTTCCGTGCCGTGCGTAATGCCTACGGCGCGGTAGACGTCCATGCTGCTCAGCATGACTATGCGTTGAGTCGCGCGGCGGAAAATGTTCATCAGCTCTTCCGCTTGCGAAGCTGAACTTAGGGTCAGGTCAATTACAACGTCCGGAGCGAAGCGTTTTAGTTCGTCAGCGCTTGTGGTCAGTTGGTTGCGGTCGCCGCGAAGCTCCTCCACACCAGCGGGAGTAGCCGTGGTGCCGCGGTGAAACACGGCCACGCTGTGGTTATGC
>JBAVZU010000239.1:0-25337 GCA_049588915.1 Candidatus Sulfotelmatobacter sp. | reverse complement strand
CTGTTCACATCCTCAAACAGATTTTCCATCCCCTGGTGATGCGCGGAGTTCCCGTGATCGTCACCAACCAGGCCACCGCTGAACTGGTGCGGGAGGCTGCGACGGCGTTCGTGGCAACCAAGATTTCATTTATTAACGAAGTGGCCACGCTATGCGAGCGCGTCGGAGCTGACGCTGTAAACCTTGCGCTCGCTCTCGGGCTCGACAAAAAGATCGCGCCACGCTGCCTACAGCCGGGAGCGGGCATGGGGGGCGTGTTCGCCGAGTCGGACATGGATTCGCTGGCGCAGTTGGCGCATGACAACGGTGTTCCGCTGAAAGTGCTGGGTGCGGCTCGTGACGTGAACCATACGCTGGCGGATCGCCTGGTCGATAAAATCGCACTGGTTTTGAATTCAGTCGAGAACAAAGATTTGGGAATTCTCGGTTTGGCTTTCAAGCCGAATACGAATTCCGTGGCGGGTTCCTCGGCCGTGCGACTGGCGGAAAGCTTGGTTGCAAAAGGCGCGCGAGTGCGGGCTTATGATCCGGTGGCGCTTGCCGACGCCAAAACCCGGCTCAACGGATCGGTGCGCTATTGCGATTCGGCTTACGCCGCCGCCGAAGGTATGGACGCGCTGGTCGTGGGCACCGGATGGCCCGAATTCCGCGCTCTCGACTTCGAACGCATCAAGCATTTGCTGAAGAAGCCCATCATCGTTGACACGAAAAATCTGCTGGATTCTACGCGCTTGCGCGCCATGGGTTTTGAATACGTTGGCGTGGGCCGGGGATAAGTTGTTGCGCCCGCAACCTTACAAGCGGAACAAATTTGGTAACCGCGGAAAATTCACCCAGGAACTGTGAGCGTAGAATTCGCCAGTCCCGTCGCGCAATCGAAAAGTCAGAAGCTGTATGTACGCTTCTATCTCCTGCTCTCGGACGTTCTTGATAACTTTTCCTTTTCGTACTTCTGCCTGTCCTTCTCGACTGTGTTTCATGTGCTTGGCAGCGTGTGCTGTCGACTGATCGCCGGGCAGTTTGCAACTCACCAACCAAATGAAGACGCCAACTGTTCCCAGGAAAGAGATTCCGACATCTGCGAACGGCAATTGCTATAATCAGCGTGGTGGTGGGAATAGCTCAACTGGCAGAGCACCGGACTGTGGCTCCGACGGTTGCGGGTTCGATTCCCGTTTCCCACCCCAGAATCCTTTCTCCCGCTTTAATCGTCGATACGCTGCACCACCGAGAGAATCTTCCATTGCCCATCCGATTTTGAAAGTGTCATGTAGTCCACCCAGTGTGGAGTGACCAGTTTGGCGGAGGCGATGCCTGTTGCAATATCCAGCACGCTGATCTGTTCTGTCTTCTCCCCTTGCGGAAGATCAGCGGGCCCGTGCGAGCGTACCTCCTGCACCATTTGGGAACCAGTTTTTTCCCGCACCGGAATATCCCCGTGAATCATATGTTTCAGATAGTGCGGATGCAGAGTTTGCTGCATGCGAGGAGCGTCTCCTGTGTAATACGCCTCGATGTAGTTCCGGACGGTGGCTTGGACGGCAGCCGTCTCGTCACTGAAAGCCGGTTTCTGTTGAGCGCTGATTGTAATGTGGAAAAGCAGAAGGGACAGGCCGAAGGCAAGCGTGACGTGTTTCATGGTAAGGCGTCTCCGTGACAAAGAGGAAGTCGGGCAGTTGGATTGTGGCAGTGAGATTGGCTCTGCACAACTACACCAAAGTCCATGGCTACAGGTAGGTGTGTTCTAGAAAGTCACTCGCACGCCGAGCTGCGCAGCGAAAGGAATGCCCACCGTGGTTCCCGGTCCAAAAAAATCTCCCAAAGCCCCGCCGGGCACCCGCAATTGGTTGATGCTGGTGATCGGCTGCGTGACAGTACAAGCCGCATTCGTGCAGAGGTCCGTGATGTTGCCGAGTTGCGCTTGCCCGGAGGGAACCGGAAGCAAGGCAATATTTGTAACGTAATTCGCGCCGGGATTGTTGCGATTGAACAGATTGAAGAACTCGGCAAATGGCCGCACCTCCCAGCGTTCGCCCAGCCGGAACGGCCGGCTCACCCGCACGTCCGCCTGAATATATGGAGTTCCACGGACCTCATCCAAGCTCTCGGGCACACCATTGATTGAAATGCGCCCGGTATTCGTCGCATTCGTGATGGTAAAAGGTCGCGCGCTCTCCGCCTGCGTGATTGTCGTCAGTTCAATTTTCCCGGGAAGATAAAGGGTTCCAGCAAGAACGAAGCGGTGAGTAACATCCTCTCCGGATGGGCCGTAGTCTCCAGGCCCGAAAGGATCCAGCGGATTACAAACTCCATTCACATAGTCAAAAAGCTCGCCCAGCAGGCATCCCCAGGTTTTGGCCTTGGATAGTGTGTAGTTGGCCGTCAGGTTGAAGCGACGCGATACGTTGCCTTGCAAGTGCAACATCATGGCGTTGTAGGTGGAACGGTTATCAGACTTGAAAAGATTCAGATCGGGAACCACGCTCGCTTGATCGCTCGCATAATTCGGGTCGGACACGGGAATCAATGGCGTGAACAGATTGCTTCCGCCGGTGAAGCTATAGGCACGATATCCATGGTTGCCTTCTTCGTGGGTATAGTCGGCGCTTAGCGTCCAGTGCGGATTGAATGCGTGCTGAACCCCGCCGGTGATGTGGATCGCGTAGGGCGTTTTGTAGCCGCCGGCGATCAGATCTCCGATTCCTCCAGCGGCATCGCCGGAGATGCAAGCGGGACCGGTGGTCGAATATGTCGGCGTAGAGCCGGGATTCGCCACAAACGAGCATGAGCCCCTAGCCGCATTGCTCGAGTTGACGCCTTGAAACGCAGTGGCCCACCCATTCTGCGCGAGGTCGTTGTAAAACATCCCAAAGCCCGCACGGATCACAGTTGTTCCACTATTGCCGGGAGAATACGCGAGGCCCAGCCGCGGCCCAAATTGCGCCCGGTCATCGTGCGGCAGGCTCACCGGAATCTGCAACGCCTGCAAGGTAACAAAAGCTGGATTCTCGTCCTGGCTGCGGCCTGATCCCACAAACAGGCCGAACGTAGTCTGATAGCGCAATCCATAGTTCACAGTTAGGTGAGTGGTTACTCGCCAGGAATCTTGCGCGTAGAGCCCGATCCGCTGCACATTCTGCGAGAAGCTGCCGTCGTGTGCGGGCGTGGTCGAAGCTCCCGCCGCCAAATCGTTGAGGAATACCGAAGGCGGCTGATTGAGGTAATAGGTCGGATCCTCGGTAAACGCATATAGCGTTTCCGCATTCCCCGCAAATGCCCCGCTGAGGACCGGTTCATGAATGAAGTTGATTCCAAACTTGAATGCGTGGTCGCCGGTTGCGTGGCTTACGTCATAGCGGAGCTGATATTTTTCCTGGTTCCGAAGGTCAGGGAAAAGAGTGATCGGCGTGGCGAACTGGTTGTCACCGAAGGTTTCAAATCCAGAAATGGTTTGCGAGGTGGAACTGAAGGGAAACGCCAGCGCGAACCCCAGCGTGGAGTTGCGAGCCTGGGTTAGGTGCAATGCGCTGAGATCGAACACGAAGTTGCTGAACCACGTCGGACTGAAACTGTATTGATTGCTGATCACTGCATTCCAATAGTTGTTATGCGTGGTAAGGCCGGTTGAGGGAAGTGTCGCCTGCTGCACGAGGGCATTGTGGGTGAGGTAGTTGTCCTCTGAAGTCCGCAGAAACCACTGCGACTTTGTGGATTGCGCCCAGTCGAAACGTAGCGACCCGATGGAGTCTCGGAACGGAATGGGAACATTTTGGGGAACGGTGATCGAAGAAACGCCGGGAATCAAGCCCTCCGATGCAAGTTGCGCCAGAGCATCGAATTGAGTGGTGCTAGCCGGACTATAAGCGATGCTGGCATCTTCGTGAACATACTCCATCGCTGCAAAGACCCACAGCTTGTCGCTTTTGATTGGTCCACCCAGCGTGCCAACATAATTCTGGCGGGAGAACGGCTGCTTGGGATTTGGAGCCGGATTCTCGATGGGGAAGCGGGCATTCAGCGCAGCCGCGCGCTCATAGAATGAACCGCTGCCGTGCCATTCGTTCGTCCCGCGTTTGGTCGTGATGACCACCGATCCTGCCGTGGTATTTCCAGTGTCCGCATCTTCCTGGGCGGTTCGCACGGCAAATTCCTGGATGGCATCTGGCGAAAAGTTTTGTAGAAAGCCTCCGATGTAATCGTCGGAATTATCACCGCCGTCCACCGAGAGTTCGTTATTCAACCCTGAACTTCCGCCGGTGGAGACCGCGGTGATACGCGCCTTGGTCGGGTCGGAAGGTTCTACGGGTTCCGTTCCCGGCACGAGATAAGCGATATTTGCAAAGCTGCGTGCGGCCAACGGAAGAGTTTCGAGATCGTGGGTGGTGACTACTCCTTGATGCACGGCGCTGGCTAGTCCGATCGGTTCAGTAGTAATGGAAGACGCCGACCCTTGGACGTTCACGTTTTCCTGCACCGGCGGCGGCTTCATGGTGACCGTTATATCGCGAACCGTAGCAACCGTAATCGATACATCCGCCTGTGCAGGGGCGAAGCCCGCGGCGCTAATGGTCACGCGGTATTTGCCAGGGAAGAGGTCATCCAGACGAAATTCGCCACGGTCTTCACTGATGGCCTCGCGTTGCACCGACGAGCCCGACAGCTGGACAACAATTTCGGCGGCGGATATGCGTGCGCCGGTCGCATCCTGAACCGTGCCACGCAGCGATCCTCGCGGGTTCTGAGCGTGGACCGTGGCCGTAAGCAGGAGGAAGAACAGTGCCAAGTTAAGCAGGAGATTAATTAGGCACGGACGTGAATAAGTGCTCATAGTTACGGGCAACTAAGAACAGACTGTACTTCGTGATTGGTCCCCTTGCTACCAAAATTGTAGATCCCCAGTGACCGGAACGGGTGCATAGCGAAATTAATCCGACCAGCGCTGCGGCTTGCGATCCCAGCGATGTTTTTTCAATTCAGCCAGCAGGCCGGAGTCGAGCGGGCCGGCGTCGCTGGCGGCGACATTCTGACGCACATGCTCCGGACTGCGCATGCCTACGATTGTTGTGCTCACCGCGGGATGAGACAGAATAAAACGCAATGACACTTCAGGAAGCGTCATACCCGCCGGCACGATTTTCTTCAGTCTCTCTACCCGCTCGATCGTCTTGGCTAAATTCTCCGGGCCAAAATAGCCGGAGCGCCAATCGCTCTTCGGGAAGCGTGTCTCGATCGTCATCTTGCCACCAAGACTCCCCTCATCCAACGGCACGCGCGCGATCACCCCCACATTCAATTCCTGGCAGAGAGGGAACAGTTTGTCCTCGGGCGCTTGATCGAAGATGTTATAAATCACCTGCACCACGTCGACCAGTCCTGTTCTCAGAGCCTTGATACCATTCTCCGGCTCCCAACGGTTCAGGCTCGGGCCGAAGAAACGAATCCAGCCGCCATCTTTCAGTTTCTCCACGGTGGAACGAAATTCAGGATCATCCGTCCAGCTGTCGTCCCATACATGGAACTGCAGTACGTCGATCGAATCAACTCTGAGTTTCTTTCGGATCAAGTCCGCGTATTTAAGTACATGGGCCCCGCTAAAAACCTCGCTGTATTTATCTTTCGAAGTTGCTGGCCACTTCCCGTTGGCTGGAGGAATTTTCGAAGCAGCATACAGCCGCTTCTTGGAGTTGAACTCCATGGTCTCGCCCAGCAGCCCATCACTCTTGCCTTCGCCATAAGCCCAGGCGGTATCGAAGAAGTTGCAACCCGAGTCGACCGAAAGTTGCAGGGAATTCAGCGATTGCTGGTCGTCGGAACCGCTCCAGCCACTCATGCCCCACAAGCCGTAGGCAATGTCGCTGACTTCGAAACCGGTGCGCCCCAACATACGATATTTCATGGAAGGTCTTTCCCTTTATGAACCTATATAAACGTATGACTACGGCCAAATAACAGGAAGGACATCGTAACAGTTTTGAAGAGCGCTCGAAACCTGCCAAAAAATGGGAGAATTCCGCTCTGCCGATTTTTCGATGCGGATCATCACGATTTTGCGCGCCAGCAGTCGCGGGTTCGGTGTTTCAATGGACTTGGATCATATAAATTCAGGAGGTTCTCCCATGGAATCAAAACATCCTACTTCCCCGATGTCGCCCTACGTTCCCGAGGAATTGAACGCACCTTCGTCCCGATTGCTCGACGAAAAAATCTCTGACAATACGGGCACAGAAGCGAACGTCGACAGCGCGTTCGCGCCGGCAGGATTGAAAAACCCTTTCTGGAAGTAGTGGTCGAAGTCGCAAAGGCAAGATTGACTCAGGCAGATCGGCTAAGGCAAGATCGGCAAGCACAGACAGGGTCGCAACGCAAACGACAACCCGGACATTTCCTGCAGCGCTGGGTGTAGCTGTGAGTCGCGGCAAGGCTCCAGCGTAATCACGAATGGCAGCGCGTTCTTATCAAAGCCCGGCTTTTGCAGGACTGCATCAATATTCAATTGATGAGCTGAGAGTATCGACGCCAGACCCGCGATAATGCCGGGCTGGTCATTCACTACGAATCTCAAATACCAGGGTGTTTCAAAGTCGCAACTCACTTTGGGCGAAGCCAGTTGCAACGAACGGTGCGCCCGCGGCCCTGCCGAAAGGCTTTCCGCTACAAATCTTAAATCTGAAACTACCGCTACGGCTGTGGGATTTCCTCCCGCGCCCGCTCCCAGAAAAGCCACGTCTCCGCCATATTCTCCCGACGTTAAAACCAGATTCAAATTCCGCTGCACTCGTCCGAAGGGCGAGGATGCCGGAACCAGGCTCGGTCCTACCTCGGCAAACAGCGTTGTTTCTTTCAAGTCAGCTCGCGAAATCTGCCTGATGGTGCATCCCAATTCGGCGGCATAATCGAAATCGATCGCGTCGATCCCGCGAATCGTGCGGGCGCGAATGTCTCCCGGAGAGACCCGCACCCGAAGCCCGGCCAGCGCGAGGATAGAAAGTTTGGCGCGAGCATCGCCGCCATCGAGATCTTCGCTGGCATCGGCTTCCGCATATCCTCGGGCCTGTGCCTCCTCGAGAGCTTCACTGAAGGGAATGCGATCCGTCTCAATACGGCTGAGAATGTAGTTGCACGTTCCATTCAAAATGCCGGCAATGCCGTGCAGCCGGTCGCCGCATAAGCCGGTACGCAGCGCCGGAAGCACGGGAACTCCTCCCGCGACCGACGCTCCGAATTCAAGTTGGCAGCCATTTGCACTTGCCAATTGCAGCAGGTCCGGTCCATCCCGTGCAATGAGTTGTTTATTTGCCGTCACCACCGATTTGCCCGCGTTCAATGCGCCTCGCACCAACTCCTGTGCTGACGTCAATCCGCCCATGAGCTCGATCACGATTTCAACGTCGGAGTTGAGAATGGACTGGAAGTCTTCCGTCCAGATCACATCCGCCGGCACCCACGGCTGCTTCTTGCGCTCCACATTACGGTTACAGATATGCGTCAGTCGAAGTAATCCATCGCTGTGTTCGCAGAGAATCTTGGCTACGGAGCGTCCCACGGTTCCGAAACCGACGAGCGCGACACGGTGCGCAGATGTTTTCTTTTTGGACGTGGAGGAGTTCGCTGGCCTGGCTGGCGGAGTTTTCTTCAAGGCTATTCTCAAGCGCGAAAGATAATGTTCATCATACTTGGGAGTAGAGCCCGCGCGAAGTGGAAAGCGAGCGTCAACTTCCCCGCGCATGATGCGCACAAACCAAGTAAGAAAAGTTCCTCGAAGCGTCATGAATGCTTACAGCAGTTTGATCAGGCGGCTTGCCCGGCAGAATCAGCATCAAAGTTGGTAATATAATGCGATCCCGCCGCAAACAAGGCAATGCCTCCTGCGAGGTATTACGTGCGGAGCCTTTGCCAACAGCGCCTTTCGCGCCGGGCTCGACGGACCGCGCCACGCCCGGTTACGGGAGGAGAATGGATGATAGGAAAGTTCGCCACTGCCAGTGTGCTGTTGCTTCTGATTCTTACAACCATGCTGGGAGGACGAGGATTTGCCCAAGCGACGCCGTCTGGAGAGTCTCCATCATCTCCGGCCCCTGCTCCGCAACAGCCGCCCGCACAACAACCTGCCACTCAACCGCCCGCCGGGCAACAGCCTGCTACCCAGCAACCGGCTGCGCCGCCCACTGCGGGTGAGCAGGAAGCTACCGAGGAAGAGACGTCTTCCTCGCGGCGAAAGAAGCCCCATGATTACAAGAACTGGAGCTACAACGTCGGCGCCGGCGCTAATATAGATGGCGGCACAACCCACACGTTCGTAAGAGGCGGAGGCGTTGTGGGCAACGCCGGCGTCGCTCGCAATGGGAACAAATACTTAGGATTGCGCGCTGACTTCATCTTTGCCAACCTGCCGCTTCGCGATTCGTCTCTGCAATTGGCCCAGGCCGGGAGCGCTTCAAGTTATCTGTTCGCCCTTACGCTCGACCCCATCATTAACGTTCCCGTCACCAAGACCTTTGGAGGATATGTTCTGTTCGGTCCCGGTTATTACCATCGCTTTGGAACTTTGAACTCCGACACTGCCATCCCGGGCTCATCCTGCAACGCGTTCTTTGACTGGTGGGGCGCGTGTCCAAACGTGAGCCTTCCTCTCAGCGGCAGCTTCGTGAATTCCAGCCAGAACCAATTCGGTTACAACGTGGGAGCCGGCATCACGCGCAAGATGCCGAGTGGCGTCGAGATATACGCAGAGTATCGCCTTGCACACGGAACCGGGAACGGCACCACGACGGACGTGCGCCCCATCACAGTGGGAGTGCGCTGGTAAGAAATCAACTGATAAAAATATATGGCCATCACGGCCAGCACGATGCCGCTGGGCGCTACTCCCCGCTCCGATGATAGAGACAATAATAAAAATACGGGACGGTCGGCCTGATAGCCGTCACATCAGCACGAGTTTTGTGGAGCGCAGCAATCTCTCGATTCGCATGGCCCTTCGCCGTTTCACGCGTCTCACGAATGCCTATTCGAAGAAACTGGACAATCTCAAATTTGCTTGCGCTGTGTACTTTGCCTATTACAATTTCTGCCGCGTCCATCAGTCGATTCGGGTCTCTCCAGCGGTCGAGGCTGGAATTACAGATCACATATGGACCTTGGCAGAACTGCTGCGCCAGAGCGTGGTAGCCTAGAGAGGTAGGAGCGACATTGCGCCTTTCTCTTGATTCCCACAACGAAACTGATATAGCATCCGCTTGTAACAAAAGTAACATCCCCCCCCATCATGGCATCTAAATTGCTGCAGCGACGTTACCGAAGTTGTCGTCCGTAACGTTGAACAGTCGGCAGACTGATCCGAAAATCGTCCATGCCGATAGATATTTGAGGGAAATGATGTTGATGACTGAGCCGACCATCGATCTAAAGAACCACCCAATACTGATCACGCTACAAGACACGATCTCCGGCGATGGGTTTCTAGCGCGAATCACCGTCTCTGGACGCACGTTAATGCGGCAAGAGGATGATGGCAAGTGGTGGATGTATGGTGTGCGTCCTGCAGCAATCGCTGAGTCTGGGAGCACCGTTGATGAAGCGTTCTTGCGTTTTAAGCAAGCACACACAAATGTCTTGCTCGACATGGTGCAAGAAAGCAAGAACTTCAATGAGTTCAGGACCGAAGTCGAGCGCTTCTTCAATGAAAGCGACATAGACGAGCAAGCGTGGGAAGAAGCGCTAAAAGCTGTACGCGACGGTCACACCGCGCCCCCTGAGGCGTTTTCCAAAATGCCGCGACAATCGCCGGATTCGCGGCCCGCTCGAATCGAGGTTGAACGCCTGGACGGAAAAATCACGCCGTTCACGGTACGTGACAACGCGAGAATCGCCTATTCCATCGCGGATAGACAAGCTGCATAGAAGTCGGCATCGAAAGATTTTGCCGACATCTTGCGCATGCTGGATGCTTGTGCCCCCGGTTACACCTACCGAGAAACAGACCACTTTTACCGCATAAAATTTGGAAGCGTATTTTACCCATCATTGCCAAAGAAAAAGAAAATAGAAGTCGGCCACATTCACAAAATGGTTCGCCACCTGCACATCGAAACTTGCGCCGCACAGCACGGGATGTTCTGAGTGCCGAACCCTTCGGCATTTACCGACATTTCGGCACCAACGCAACTTTAGGACAGTACCGGAATTACCCTGTGGCCTCTAACCCCTCCGCGGTGTTGGGTTCGCCTTTGATCGTACTTATTCGGGATTCATCCGGTAGCTCCAAAGCTCGCCCGCACGCAACTGCAACTGAACGAAAGACGAAGCGGAAACTGGCTGAGAAACTTTCGCGCTGGAATTAGCCTCGGCCAATGCTTCTTCGACAACGTGGTGCGCGGGCGCGAGCGTGCACGCGGGATCGGTAGCAGTCACGTCGCCGGTCAGCAGCAGCGCCTGGCAGCGGCATCCCCCAAAGTCTTCCCCGCGACGGTCGCAACTGCGGCACGGTTCGGGCATCCATTCCTCTCCGCGAAAACGCTGGAAAGATGACGAATGCTGCCAGATGAACTCCAGACTTTTCTCGAGTACGTTTTCAAACGCCATGCCAGGGATCACTTCCGCGGCATGACAGGGCAAAACCCTTCCGGCAGGATTGATGAGCATCAATCTTCTCCCCCACCCGCCCATGCACGCTTTGGGAAAGCGCGCGTAGTAATCGGGGACCACCGAATCGATGCGTATTCGCCCAGCGAGACGTTGTTCCGCTGCCGCAACTATTTCCACTGATTTCTCCAGTTGCGTGCGCGTCGGCAGGAGTGCGGCGCGATTTTTCAGCGCCCATCCATAATATTGCGTGTGCGCGATCTCCATACGTTCAGGCGACAGTTGCTCGATGAAGGAAACCATCTCCTCGAGGTGATCGATGTTTTGCCGGTGTATGACGAGATTTACCGTGAATGCAATCTTGTGACGCCGGATAAAACGCGACAATTCAATTTTGTGCGCGTGCGCCTTCGCTCCCGCAATCCAGTTTGCCGCACCCGCGCGTGAATCCTGAAAACTGATTTGAATATGATCGAGGCCGGCATCCACCAAGGCTTGCAATCGACTTTCACCCAGCCCAATACCGGAAGTAATGAGATTGGTGTAGAGGCCCCCAGCGCGCGCGTGTGCGACGAGTTCGGTCAGATCAGGGCGCGCCAGCGGTTCGCCCCCCGTGAGGTGCGCGTGCAGCATCCCCAGCTTACCCGCCTGCTGGAAGACATCGATCCACTCACCAGTGGAAAGCTCCGAACTCACAGCAGCAAGCTCCAGCGGATTCGAGCAGTAGACGCAGTGCAGCGGGCAGCGATGCGTGACTTCGGCAATGAGGGCTAGGGGATTGGAGACCATGAGATGATCGTTACTTAGTTGATTTTACTTGAGTGCACTGAAGGGGAGTTCATTGCAGAAACGACTTGGAGATTGAAGGCCGCCCCACCAGGCTTTGATCAGTCGAACACCGAGGGGACCTGTCCTTAGACAATAAGCTCTAGTAGTCCACAATCCGCTTGCGCTGCAGTTGTTCGAGAAACTGGCTAATGTCGCTGCGGATCTTCGCCGGATCGGTGACGGTAAATTGAGTTTGCAATTCGTGAATGATCTGGCCGAACGTGCGCTGGCCATCGCAGCGCTCGAGTATCTGCAAGCCTGTTCCTCGCAAACGAATCGCGCCTTCGGGAAACAGCACTGCGCGTTCTCGTTCGGTGCCGTCCTTTGTCTCTGCGCCCCAGCGGCAACCCACTGCCAGACGGGGCTGGGTGGAATCTTCGGGAGGAGGCATGGTTAGGGTCTCCCGGAAGTAGAGAAGCGTAGGCAGTGGAGCTGCAAGCAAAGGCAGGTTCCTCCACTTCGCTTCGCTTCGGTCGGAATGATTGAGTTACGAAGGGATTTCATGCCTGGAGACCCTCGCTGCGAAACGCGCCGGGCGGCGGCCATCCGGGCTGAACGTACGCGAAATAGAGTGCGTCGAGTTGGGCCCACAAGATGTCGCATTTATCGCGCAGGGCCTGAATCGCCAACTCCTGTTCGGCCCGGGTCTTCGCGTTGTCATATACATAGTTCACCGCGAATTGCGAATCTTCCGGCGCCTGATAAAGTCTGGCTTCAAAATAGTCCAGACCTCCCGCCAGCCAGGGATAGTGTTGCCGTAGTTTTTCCACCCGCAAGGTAATCAACTTGGTGGAAAACAATTCTGTCAGTGACGATGCAACTGCCTCCAGAAGTGACCGGCTTCGAACCATGTTCAAATACTCGTTCACCGCGAACCGAGTGGCGGGAAGAATGCCTTTGCCGGCGCGCACCTCGCCCGGATCAAGGCCCGTAGCTTCCGCCAATCTTATCCAGCGCTTGATGCCGCCTTCACTGGTCGCATCGCCATCGTGGTCAACCACACGCTTGCGCCAGGCACGCCGAAAAACTGGGTCCGGACCGCGCGAGAGAATGATCGAATCTTTAATCGGAATGATGCTTTGATAGTAGTAGCGATTCAAGGCCCAAGCCTGCAGCTGTCCGCGGCTGAGCTTGCCTTCGTGCATCAACAAATGGAAAGGATGCTTATGATGGTACCGCTCCTCGCCGACGCTTTGGAAAACCGCCCGCAGCTGCTCAAGGGAAAGCAAAGCGCCGGGTGACGCGGCGACGTGGTTTTCTATAGGTTGAACTGCCATCCATCCTCCGCTACTTCCCAGCCCGCCTCCCGCACCTGACGATACTGGGCACCTGCCTCGTCCAGCATGGGATTGGTGTTATTGATGTGTATAAATATTTTACGCGGGCGGCGCAGTACCGCCAACCGGGCGAGCGTCTCTTCGACTGCGATGTGGCCCATCTGCTGCGCGGTTTGCCCAACGTTCCCTCCACTATTCACATGAATGAGTTCATCGTTGCTCCAGAATGTGCCATCAAAAAGCAGAACGTCGCTCGCATCGAGCTCCGATAGCAAAGCGTCGTCCACTTGTGGCACGGCCGGCAAATAGGCTAATCGCGAGCCCGAGTTGGAATGGATGAAAAAGCCGAGGGACGCCTCGCCGGGAGAAAGTTGCGACTGCCGCTCCTTGGTGACATAGGCGGGATAGTGACTGCTCAGCGACCATGCCCGGCAGCGGAGACCGGACTCCTCGCCTTGAGCGTCGCACAAAGAAAATTCCTTCCCGGATTCAAAGTCAGTCCACATGGTTTGATCCGGAATACGATGCAGCATGCCGAAGATCGAATTATCCTCGCGAAGAATACGGCGTACCGAAGCGGTGGCATGGACCCGCAACGGCTGGAGTTCGCGCAGCAGAAGCAACCCCAGAACGTGATCGAGGTCGGCATTGGCAAGCGCTAGACCCGCAATCGGCGAATGGCGCATGCCTTCTCGCGGATGCAGTTCCGGCGTGGCTTCGATCTGCATCCGCAGGTCCGGAGAGGCGCCCAGCAAGAACCACAAGCGAGCGTCTTCGGTGAGCGCAACTTGCGTTTGGGTTCGTGGCTTGCCAGGGAATGCGCCTTTCCTCACCTCTCGGCAATTCCTGCAGGCGCAATTCCATTGGGGAAAGCCGCCCCCAGCCGCCGACCCAAGAACCTTTACCAGCATCTCTGGGAGTTTACAGCTTCGGAATCCCTCTGGAAGTCATTTCCAAATTGCAAGCTTTATTTGGTTGCAAAATCTCAAATTGGACTGGTTGCTGAACCTTGCAACCTTTATGCGGTTTGAGTGCAGCAAATGTGAAAGCGCGTGCATTCTTATGGAATTCGTATTCGTATGGCGTTTTTTCTTGCATTCGCTGCCCTTACGCCCCCATACTGACAAAACCCCGTATTTGCTCGGGTGACAGCCTTCCCCTGCCCTCCCCATTCTTCTTTTCTAAATGAATCAATTCTCCAGAGGATAAGGGAATAGCAAGGAGCTGAGGTATCAGCCCTGCCCCGCATAGGCCGCGCACCGCAACGGGTCAACATCCCAGAGCATGACTTCCGCGGAAAGCTTCTCCAGCCCGACCTCCCCAGCCATTTCTGTTCCTGGCCTGCCGCACCATACGATGCGAAACTGGGCTTTCGTCCCTTCGTATAGAACGTCCACCAGGTCCCCGGGTTTCAAGCGGGCATCCACACACTGCAGAGTTGCGCCGTACCGGCTAATGGTGCGCAGGCTGGCTGGCTGCATAAATGGTCGGGCATAGCTGTCCATGCCCCAGATCTGGACGGGGAGATCTACGAATACACGTGACTGCTGGCGCCGGTCCATTTCGATGCTCCTTGGCCTCTATGCGAGGTCAAAGGATCGTAGACGGGCGCGCAAGAGAAACAAAGGTACCCGCAGTCACATAAAAAAGTTCCTAAAGTTTGCCGTCTGAAAGGCGGAAACCGCCCTGCATCCAACGGATTTTTGCTCTTTTCAGTCCATATCTCCAAGCGAACAAGCGCCCGGCCCGCGGAGATCGCCGCAAGAGCCGCAGGCTCCGCTAGGGGCGGCGGCCGTTGCGGACGAGCCCTTCGCCGAGACGGCAAAAACGCTTAGCTGAGGGTTCAATTTCTTGCTGTCGCATTTAGGGCACTTCGCCTTATCGCGGCCAAAAACCAAGGCTTCAAACTCGTGCTGACATTCCTGGCAGACATACTCAAAAATCGGCATCTGGATCCTTCCCGTCTGGCGAACTTCTCCTATTAGAATCGCTTTGTGGAAACTTCGCAAACCGGCGCGGTGAGTTTTGTCATCTCTGCTTTCCGAAGCTTGAGGACGGCTTGATCGAAAACGCGCGCATCTTTCTTCCGCGCCGTTGGCTGCGCGGTGGGCACGTGCAAACTCTCGCTGCCTTCTTTCTCCCGCGTCGAATTCCTCTGCCACCTGCCGAAAAGCGACTGATCGAAGTGGAGCCGGGCGTCTCCGTGCTCTGTCATTGTCATTGGCAAAACGAGCGGAGTAGCGCACTGACTTTGATCGTCGTGCACGGTCTGGAGGGCTCGAGCGAATCGCAATACATGCTTGGAGTGGCGGCAAACGGCTTGGCTGCGGGCATGAACGTGGTGCGCATGAACCAGCGCAACTGCGGCGGCATGGATCACTGCGCGCCCACGCTGTATAACTCCGGCCGGTCGGATGACGTGGCTGCCGTAGCAGGCAATATTGTTGATCGCGATGGAATCGCGGGGTTCGTGCTGGTTGGGTTTTCGATGGGCGGCAATCTCGTTCTAAAACTTGCCGGGGAATGGGGCAGCGATGGCCCTTCAGAATTTCGTGGAGTGGCAGCGGTTTGCCCGGCCATCAATCTGGCGGCTGGCGCGGACGCGCTACATGAGCCCGCTAATCGGATCTACGAATACTATTTCCTGCTGCAATTGTTCCGCCGCTTTCGGTTGAAGGCCCGGCTGTTTCCTGAAAGTTTCGATGTGTCCCGGCTGCGCGGAGTCCGAACGCTGAGAGAGTTCGATGATCGAGTGACTGCTTACTACTGCGGCTTCACCGGAGCCGACGACTACTATGCCCGTGCCGCCGCCGCCAACGTAATCGATCGCATTGCTCGCCCCGCCTTGGTCATCCACGCGGCTAACGATCCCTTCATCAGAATCTTGCCGCAAACTCGCCAGGCACTCCGTTCCAATCGCAACATCATTTACCTGGAAACTGAAGATGGCGGTCATTGTGCTTTCGTAGGACAAGGCGACGGTGAGTCCAGCTACAACGGTCGGTGGGCGGAACGTGAAGTCGTGGAATTCGCCAAGCAGTTTCAACATTCACCGGCTTCCGCTTGAATTCGGTCCTATTACCTTTTACCTTGCGCTGACTCACGTCTAAGGGGAACCGTGCCCATCTCAATGTGCCGTTGCTGGACGCCGAAACCAGGCCAGAACCTCAGTTCCGCGCCCCTTCCACCGCGTTCGCAGGAAAGCCAGGGCGAGCATCGCAAGAAAAATAACGAGCAACCCGACGGACGCCATCTTTATGGTCTGGCTGTGTTTGGGCAAGATCGATAAACGTCCATATACGAATTCGATGTGCACCCAATACACCAGCAGGGAAGCCTGTCCCAATTGAATGAGCGGACTGAACCCCCACTGACCTGCCACCAAGCGACACCAGGTATAGCTCGCCGCTAGAATCACCAGCAACATTCCCAATCGCATCAGAAAAAAGTTGGGGCTCGTATGCCAGAAATCATAGGCAGCATAGAGCTGATGAGGCTGTGCATCCAGCCAGTGGCCGGCCTCTAAGAGCAGAAGTCCTGCGCTGCCCAGGAACGCAAATATCGCCGACTCACGCCTGCGCGCCCCCTCGCTTTGCAAAATAAATCCTGCGGCCAGTCCGGCAAAAGCGAATGCGGTCCAGGGAAAAATCGGGAAAAGCCAAGCTTGCGGCGTGCCCAGATTGTGCACGCCGTTGATGTAAGACTCGAGCGGCCACGGCAACCAGCGCGGACTCCAGCTTGTCCATATCAGGGGAGTAAGCAAGGAAATCAGCAAGGCCGTGCCGGCAGAAGATAGAATTAGTGCAAGCCTGGTTCCGGTTCCGCCGCGGATCGACAGCACTACCCAGCACATCACGCCCATCAGCATCATCGAGAGACCGATGGTATTGAGTATGTCAACGCGCAAGAGATCACTGAGCGGCGCCCATCCCCAGCTGATCAGATATTCCTGCAGACGAAAGAGTAACCCGAACCCAAAGATTTCCGCTCCGCGACGGATCGTGGATCGACCAATTTGAGCCGCAGGCAGATTCTTCTTCCACAGCTTCTCGGTCACCAGGGCAAAAGAAATGCCCGCTAGAAATAAGAAAATTGGAGCAGGGAATGTTCCTCCCAGTTGCGAGTACATAAAGAATCTGCTCTGGCGCGCGACAGGATTGAGCCAGGAGTCGTAGCAGTGCGTCTGAAACATCAGGACGCACGCCAGTCCCCGCATCCAGTCGATATATGCCAGCCGGGATGGACCTAAAGATGTCAACGCGCCACTGCATGATACCGCATCCAGGCGATATGATAAATTTTGCTAAAGGGGCGCGTAGCTCAAATGGATAGAGCACCGGATTTCTTGAGCGGTGTTAGGGTCTGATGGTGCCAAGGTTGGCCAAGAACTACACGTTCGTGCTATATAAGTTTTTATATACAACCGATCAGCAACGTGTTAAAGTGTTCTCGTGGCTGAAAAACCCTCCCCGCCCAACGTGGTTTTCGAGGGTAACTCAAGACTCTCCATAAGGCGCTTTCCGAAGGAAGTGCGCGAGAACTTTGGCGGTGAGTTGCAACGAGTGCAAGACGGCGAAATTCCCCTAGATTCAGGCCCTATGGCTCCCGTCCTTCCCGGCGTCTTTGAGTTGCGTGACGAGGATAGGGATTCTTGGTATCGAGTTTTTTATTACGCTCAAGGGGGTGTGGTCTACGTTCTGCACTGCTTCAAGAAGAAAACCAACAAAACTCCCCAAAGCGACATCGAAATCGGACGCAAGCGTTTGAATGATTTGAAGGCAAGATTTAAAAAACAAAAGCGATAAGCAATAAGTATGGAACTGAGGATAATGAGTATGGGCAGGAACGTTTTCGAGGATTTGGGGTTCCCACCGGAAGAAGCGGTAGCTTTGAAACTAAAAACTGATTTACACACCAAGATTGTGAAGTGTGCCGGCCGCTATTCACAGCAGGAACTACAAAAACTATTGGGCACCTCGCAACCGAGGATCAGCGACCTATTACGCGGAAAGATGTCCAAATTCAGTTTGGAAATGTTAGTGATTTACGCGGAGAGACTAGGGCTACACACCGAGATAAGGACGAAAGCACCAAAGAGGCAAGCACGATCGCGGGTGGCCGCTGCCGGCCTCGCACATTTAGTGCTCTAATTCCTTTGGGGAGGGCGATATGGAAATCCTCACGGTCGCTGAAGTCGCTGCGATTTGGCTATGATCCACCGCCCAAAACAATTCAAGATCACCCGTTTGGCTTTTTGCGAAGCCTAATGGTCTGACCTCTTAACGCTCTCTCTACGAAGGGAACGTCTACTCGACGATATATGCCAGCCGGGATGGAGCTAAAGATGTCAACGCCCCACTGCATGATACCGCAGCCAGACGATATGATAGATTTTGCTCAGGGGCGCGTAGCTCAAATGGATAGAGCACCGGATTTCTAATCCGGTGGTTGCAGGTTCGATTCCTGCCGCGCCTACCATGGACTAACCGATAGCTGGCCAACTCGCCACTTCGGTGCTGTTCTAAACATAGAACAAGCCCTCACCTTACACTTCGTTGCTATCCGCTGCGCGGGCACGATAAGATACTGCGTACACATCTTTCTCCGCCTTTATCCCAGTTAGTTTTTAAAGGTTTTGCCGCGGCAAGGCGTGTGCGACCCCGGTGTTTATCTATGCGCGCGCCGTAATTGCGCGCTCGCGAATCCCTGTGACGGAGCTGGCAGTGAAACCAGGCAAGACGGCGGTAATCGTCGGCGCCCAGTGGGGCGACGAAGGCAAGGGAAAAATCGTCGATGTTTTATCCGAGAGCTTTTCCGTCGTTGCTCGCTATGCCGGCGGCCATAATGCCGGCCACACCGTCATTATCAACGGCAAAAAGTTCGTTCTGCAATTGGTTCCCTGCGGAGTCTTGCGAACGGAATGCCGAAGTGTGATCGGCAACGGCGTGGTTCTCGATCCCATGGCTTTCTTGAAGGAAGTGGGTGCGCTGCGCCAGGCTGGAGTCCGGGTCGACGGAAATCTGTTTGTCTCCAATCGAGCGCAAGTGATTCTGCCCTACCACCGCATGATCGAACTGGCCGCGGAGAACGCTCCCGGCCGCGTGAAAATTGGCACGACCTCGCGCGGAATCGGACCCGCTTATGAAGACAAGATGGGCCGGCGCGGCTTGCGTGTGGCTGATCTGCTCGATCTGCAGCTTCTCAAGAAACACATCGAAAACGCGGTGCGCGAGAAGAACATGATCGCTCACGCGCTGTTTAACTCAGAACCTGTCGACGCCGACAAGATGTATATCGAATACGCGGAGGCGGCAGCGAAAATCGCACCATTCGTTTGCGATACGGCGGTCTTGCTGAACCAGGCGCTGGCGGCAGGGGAATCAATTCTCTTTGAAGGCGCCCAGGGCACTATGCTCGATATCGATCATGGCACTTATCCCTTTGTCACGTCTTCCAGTGCGACCTCCGGCGGCGCCGCAACCGGCACAGGCATCGCTCCCAACGCCATCCAGTCGGTCATTGGACTCACCAAGGCCTATTGCACGCGGGTCGGCGAAGGTCCCTTTCCCAGTGAGGACCACGGCGAACTCGGCGAACAACTTCGCAAGCGCGGAAACGAATTTGGCGCGGTGACCGGGCGTCCTCGGCGCACTGGATGGCTGGACCTGCCGCTGCTGCGCTACGCTGCAATGATTAACGGCATTTCGTGGCTCGTTGTCACCAAGCTGGATGTGCTCGACGAGCTTGCGGAGATTCCCGTCTGCGTGGGCTACATCGTTGACGGAAAGAAGACGATGGAAATCCCGGCTCAGGCCAGCGGCTACGACAAGCTGGAATGCGTTTATCAAAAGCTGCCCGGCTGGCAAACATCGACGCAAGGCATCAGGAACTTCGATGACCTCCCCAAACTGGCTCGAGAGTATCTTGCTTTTCTCGAAAAGCAGGCCGGCGCCAGGATCGGTATGGTCTCCACCGGGCCGGATCGCGATCACACCGTTCTGATGGATGACTTCAAAAATGAGTTGAAGACAGCTTCATCCCGGAACGTCTAGAATTGGACGGCTAACATCACGCAAGGAGTGCACGATGGTGGTCTTGGCGGTAACGTGGATGGCGAAGGTTGGTCGTGAAGCCGAAGTCACTGCATTGTTTGCCAAGCTGACTGAGGAATCTCGCAAGGAGCCGGGCTGTGCAATGTATCAAGTGCACCGGCACAAGACCGAAGCGCGGCGCTTTTTCATCTATGAGCAATATAAAGACGATGCCGCACTAGAAGCTCACCGAACCACGCCCCATTTCCTGCAGTACGCCCGCAAAGATTTGCCCAGAATCGCAGACCGCGTAGAAGGCCATCTGTTCGAGCCCTTAGGCTAGCCCGTATGGCGCTGGCAACCTTTTACAGCTACGGGCCAGCTCGCTCCCGAGAACTTTATTTTGCGAGTTCGTATCCCGCGAAGAAGAAACTCAATTCAAAGCGCGCTGTATCCTCGGCATCCGAGCCGTGAATCGCATTGTGTTCAATGCTCGACGCCCACTTCTTGCGGATCGTGCCTTCTTCCGCGTTGGCGGGATTTGTCGCGCCCATCAGTTTGCGCAAATCGGCGATGGCATTTTCCTTCTCCAGAGCCAGAGCTACGATCGGCCCGCTCGACATGAAATCGGTAAGCGACCCGTAGAACGGCCGGCTGGCATGCACCGCGTAAAACTGCTCCGCCTGATGCTTCGAGATTTCCAGCATTTTCATGGCGAGAATGCGGAATCCATTCTTTTCGAATTGTTCAATGATGTCGCCTACCGCGTTCTTGGCGACTGCATCCGGTTTAACGAGCGTAAGAGTGCGTTGCAGAGTTTTCATAGTTGGTCGTTGATCGTTAGTTAGTAGTTAGTCATTCGCCCTGGTCATTTGCGTCTTCTTGCTCGATACCTGATACCTGGTAATCGGTGCTAAACCTTCACTCTCAGAGCCGCAACAAGAGTTTCTCCGATAGCAGCTGGAGATTTTGCCACGCGGATACCTGCCGTCTCCATGGCTTTGATCTTTTCCGCCGCTGTTCCTTTGCCGCCCGAAATGATGGCACCGGCGTGGCCCATGCGACGTCCTGGAGGAGCAGTCTGGCCGGCGATGAAACCGACGACCGGTTTTTTCATCTTTGTTTTCACGAATTCGGCCGCAGTTTCCTCGGCATCGCCGCCAATTTCGCCGATCATGATCACCGCTTCCGTTTCTGGATCACGATTGAACAGGTCGAGCGCATCCAGGAAGTTGGTTCCAATAATGGGATCGCCGCCAATCCCGATTGCGGTCGACTGACCGATGCCGCGTTGCGTCAGCTGATGCACTGCTTCATAAGTCAAGGTGCCCGAGCGTGACACGATGCCCACCGAGCCCTCTTTGTGAATCGACGCCGGCATAATACCGATCTTGCATTTACCTGGCGAAATGATTCCGGGGCAATTAGGTCCAATCAGACGGGAGCGCCGGTTCTGCAGAAATTCCCACGCCTTGACCATGTCGAGCGTTGGAATGCCTTCGGTGATGCAGACGATAAGCTCGAGGTCCGCGTCTGCTGCCTCCATGATGGCATCGGCCGCAAATGGCGGTGGAACGAAGATCACCGTCGTGTCGGCCCCGGTTTTCTCCACAGCCTCCAGAACCGTGTTGAAGATTGGCCAGCCTTCATGAGTAGTGCCGCCCTTGCCCGGCGTAACTCCACCAACCACCTGCGTACCATAAGCCGCACAAGCCTTTGCGTGAAAGGTGCCCTCGCGACCGGTCAGCCCCTGCACGATCAAACGAGTTTTTTTATTTACCAGGATTGCCATAGGTATGATTCCTCAACAAAATCGCTCGCTTCGCTCGAGATGACCGGTTGCGAGCGAACAGTAAAAATAATCCGCATTACGGCTTCACCCTCGCGCCGCCGCCGCCACCTTATCGGCGGCTTCTTTCATCGTGTCAGTCACGACAAAGTTCAATCCGGAATCCATCAGAATCTTCTTGCCCTCGTCCACATTCGTGCCTTCCAGTCGCAGCACCACGGGTAGCTTGATGTTAGTTTTCGTCGCCGCTTCCACGACTCCGGTTGCCAGAGTATCCACCCGCAGGATCCCACCAAAAATATTGATCAGCACTGCTTTCACGTTCTTATCGCTAAGCAGAATTTCAAACGCATGAGCAACCTGCTCCGCATTGGCGCCGCCGCCCACATCGAGAAAGTTCGCGGGCATGCCCCCGGCGTACTTGATGATGTCCATTGTGGCCATCGCCAGGCCGGCTCCATTCACCATGCAGCCCACGCTGCCATCAAGTTTGATGTAGTTCAAGCTGTACTTCGAAGCCTCCACTTCGAGCGGATCTTCTTCCGTGATGTCGCGCAGTTCCCGGATATCGGGATGCCGGAACAGGGCGTTATCGTCAAACGTGAGCTTGGCGTCGAGCGCGAAGAGTCTGCCGTCGGTGGTAGTGATGAAAGGATTGATTTCGATCAGCGAAGCATCGGTATCCAGAAACGCTTTATATAAATTGGAGAGAAACTGCACAGCGGGATTGATCTGCCTGGCGCTCAATCCGAGCTTGAACGCCATCTTACGTGCCTGAAAACCTTCGAGCCCCATGCCGGGGTCGATGTGCTGTTTCAAAATCGCATCAGGATTTTCGGCGGCCAGCTGCTCGATTTCCATTCCTCCGGCGGCCGACGCCATGAACACCGGCTTGCCTTCCGCACGGTCTACCAGAATTCCAAGGTAAAGTTCCTTGTCAATGGGCAGAGTTTCCTCGATCAGCAGACGCCGCACAATGCGGCCCTCTGGCCCCGTCTGATGAGTGACCAACTTCATGCCCAGCATTTTGCCGGCCAGTTCCCCCACCTCATCGACAGACTTGGCGATCTTCACGCCCCCGCCCTTGCCGCGGCCGCCCGCATGAATCTGAGCCTTTACCACTACACCTGTCGCTCCGGAGCTGAGCAGTTCCTTCGCGGCAGCCTCGGCCTCATCGCGCGAGGTCGCCATCGTGCCGCGCGGCACGGTCACACCATATTTCTTAAGAATCCCTTTTCCCTGGTATTCATGGATTTTCATAATGACGCTCGTCTATTAAGAATTGGAAGGAAGTTGCTTGCGGCTTTGGACCGAGGGCAGCAAACTCTTGATTTTATAGAAGGGGGTTGATAAGGGCAACGGGGCCGCGTCTTTTCCATCGGCCGAAACATCCAACACTCTTAAATCGGGAAGCGGACTGCGTGAACCGATTCCGTTATCGATTGCAAGGGAGTGCGCCAATCAATGAAATTGATCTCGCTGAACGTCGGGCGTCCGCGACTATTAATCTACAACGGCGCAACCATTAATACCGCTATCTTCAAAGAATCGGTAACCGGCCGCATTCCACTGCGCACCTTGAATCTGGACGGGGACCGCCAGGCCGATCTCAGCGTTCACGGCGGTCCCTACAAAGCAGTCTATGGCTACCCTTCCGAGCACTACGAATACTGGCGACAGGAATTGCCTGATATGACTTTGCCTTGGGGCATGTTCGGCGAGAACTTCACCACCGCGGACCTGCGGGAAGATGAGCTCCACGTCGGCGATCGCTTTCGAGTCGGTTCGGCGACCGTGATGATTCGTCAGCCGCGCATGCCTTGTTACAAGTTAGCCGCCAAGTTTCAGCGGGATGACTTCATCCCACGATTCCTGAGAAGTGGCCGAAGCGGATTTTACTTTTCCGTTGAACAGGAAGGAGAAGTGGGCGAGGGAGATTCTCTGGAGCTTATTTCGCGGAATGATGCCGGCATAACGATCGCGGAAATGAACCTGCTTTTCGTCAAAGAGAAATACAACCGCGCCCTGTTGGAAAAGGCGATAGCGACCGCCGCACTTCCGGGAAGTTGGCGCGAATACTTTTTGCCCCGATTAGATGGATCGTCCGCGACCGCCTCGCTGTAGCAGTCTTCATCGCAGAGTGCCCTTATACCTTACAATCTCCAGTGACAATGATCCTCGGTGCTCTCCATCGCATCTCGAATCACGGCCAGTCGCTCACGCGTGCGGAAGCGCGTGCGGTGATGGCGGAGGTGCTCGCGGGAAACTGCACTGACGCGCAAATCTCGGCGTTGCTCGTCGGGCTGCGCATGAAAGGTGAAACGGTTGAAGAGATCGTCGGCTTTGCCGAAGCGATCCGCGCTGCAGCAACCCCTTTGCCGATCTCGCTGGGTGGGAACGGGGCGTCCGAATCCAGCGCGCTCGACCTAAGTGGAACAGGACGCGATGCCCTGGTCGACACCTGCGGCACCGGCGGCGACGCCAGCGGCACTTTTAATATTTCCACGGCCGCAGCTTTCGTAACCGCGGGAGCGGGCGTGCAGGTAGCCAAACACGGCAACCGCAGCCTGACTTCGAAGTGTGGCTCCGCTGATGTAATGGAAGCGCTCGGCGTGAACATCCAATTGCCGCCGCAGCGCGCCGCTCTGTGCTTGCGTGAAATTGGAATCTGTTTCCTCTACGCCCCCGATCTGCACGCTTCCATGAAGCAGGTTCAGAAAGTTCGGCGCGAGCTGCACCTGCGCACCATGTTCAACCTTCTCGGACCACTCACGAATCCGGCTCACGCTTCGGGACAAGTGGTTGGAGTCTACGCTCTCGATATGGTCGAAAAACTGGCTGAGGCTCTGAGCATGTTAGGCCTGCATCGCGCCCTGGTGGTGCACGGCCTCGACGGGCTCGACGAGATTACCATCACCGGCCCCACTCGCATCGCCGAAGTGCGCGACGGAATCGTGCGCACTTACGAAGTGAATCCGGAAGAGTTCGGCATACGCCGGTCTACGCTGCAAGACATTTCTGGCGGAGACGCAGCCGAAAACGCAGCCATCGTTCGTGATGTTCTGCGGGGAGAGAAGTCTCCCCGCCGCGATGTGGTTTTGCTGAACTCCGCAGCCGCACTGGTTGCCTCGGGACGCGTAGATCATTTGGCTGAAGGCATTCACCTGGCGGCAGATTCGATCGACTCCGGTGCGGCCAATACGAAGTTGGAAGCTCTAGCCAACTTCACGAAAAAAGAGTAGATAAATCGCATGTCTTGCGTGCTCAGAGCGAGCGGTGCAAACTTCGACGTGGATGAATTCTTAAAGATCTCCTCCCTCGACGCTCTCACTGTCTTTCATCGCGGGGAGGCCCAGCATCGCAGTTCGGCCCTAACCCAGCGCCGAACCGGGCAAGCCGGGATGAACGTAAGCGTCAGTACCCGAGATTCTTCGGACCTGCGTGGGCAGATTGAAGATGCGATCAAGTTCCTGTCAGAAAATGAGCAGGAATTGAAACGCCTCCGCGATTGTCCGGGCTTGGAAAAAATGGAAATGGAATTTCCCGTTGAAGATCGCGACGTCGTATTTCAGTCCGACGCGTTTCCTCCGAGACTCCTCTCGCTGCTGGGCGCGATGCGCATCGCTTTGGTGGTTTCGCGCCATCCCGCCTATTGGGGAACGGAAGACCAAACTTCGACAAAACAATAAAGCGCTGGAATCCCTTTCAAGTCTTGTTATTTTAGCTCTGACTATTTCGATGAGTCGCCAGCCTCGATTTTGAAAGTGTTGTTCGTCATATCGCTTTCCGGCACGCTGCCGTCATTGACCACGATTTCCTTAGGCGGCTTTG
>JBAVZU010000238.1:0-38032 GCA_049588915.1 Candidatus Sulfotelmatobacter sp. | reverse complement strand
AAGCCAACCGTGGCGACGGCATTCGCGCCCAGTCGTCCCACCCAGAACACATCAACGACCCCGAACAGCGATTCCAGCACCATCTCCAAAACCATGGGGACGGCTAAAAGCAAAATCGCCCGGTTGAGGTTTCCGGTGGTGTAGTCCTGGTGCGAGCCGCGAACGGCTTCCAGCAGTGAAGCCCATAGAGTGTGCTGCCTCTCAGCTGCCGAGACCGTGCCTTCCATAAAAACCTGCGAGCTTTCCACGCCAGTCGCTCAAGAAAAAATCAATCGAATGCGCGATTGAAATTGTCAGAAAGAAAATTACCAGATAGAACCAGAGGTCCGACCTGCGGACTCAGAAGGATGGCGAACTACCGAGGGTTAAACATTGTCATTTCCTTGAAAAGAGATTCGAACGGCGATGCGGAGCCCAGATGCAATAAGGCCGGCGAATTTAGAAGGATTGTATCGCTGTGCGGCGGCCTCCGGCAAATAGTAACTAGCCCGAGCCAATCACTTTTTCGCGAAGAGCGTCACCCTCGCCGTCACCGCCAGATTCTTCACCATGCCCCCCAACACCACAGGGCCGAGCGGGGTCTCCAGAAGCCCACGTCCATCGGCGCGCGGATCGTACGTACTTTCGCTGATCGTGTCCCAGCGATGTCCGTGAACATCGTAGGAGAAAGTGACGGAGGAGACGTCTGCGGGCTTGCCATCGTAAGAAGCGCCCTTGTAATCGTGAGGCGTAGGAGTGCCGCCGGAAAAATAAATCCTGTGATCCTTTTCTGCGCCGCCGGCGGAAATGCCGAAGCGAGCGTTTCCAGGATGCGGTGGTAGCTTGCTCCATTCAATCTTGGCGGGATCTTTCTTGTCGATCTTGCCCAGCCAGCACTCGTCCGAGGCAACGTATCGCGGGCCTCCTGTCGGTCCCGGCTTAGCGCCATCCACCACTACGATGGCTTCATCGGCCACGCCGCCGGCCATGCCAAATGCGGGAGTGCCCGGGAAGGGAGTCGCCTCGCTCCACTCATCTTTCTCGACGTCGTAAACCTGTACATTATTTACCGGGCCAGTCGCGGATCTGCCGCCAATTAAATAAACGAAGCGATCGTGGGTCACACCGGTGACCGCACTGTCTACAGGAACGGGAATGTCTTTCCCTCGGGACCAGCGCTTGGCACCGGGCTCATAAACGTTTACGTCCGGAACTGTCACTTCGCTACCCTGGTTGTCCACCACAAAGCCACCCATGAGGACGACTAACCCTTTGGCTCCGCCGGCGGCCGCGTTTAAACGGCCGGCAGGCCCCGGAACCGCGCGTCCTTTGGCCCATCTCCCCGCGTGGGTCAGGGTCATGACATACACCTGGTTCGTAACGTCATCCCAGGTTTTTTTCGGACCCACCCCCATCAAGGAAAAAAGTTGAAAGCCGCCTTTCAGGCTGGCCACGGCGTTGTTGGAAACGGCGGCGGGCATCGGAGGAAATTTAGGGTCGTCAGCGCCCAAAAAGATAAGAGCGCAAAACGCCAGCAGGCAGAAATAGAAAACCTGTTTCATGTTGAAGAAGATATTACCCCACCTCGCGGACTTCCGTTGAGCCAACGCGCCTCCGTCAGAACCAAGTCTCGCGGCGATACTCACGGTAGGCATCGCCGAAGGCCGCTTCAAGAACTCGCGCTTCTCGTCGGGCGCGCAGCGTCTGCACGACACTAACAATAGGCACCAGGAGCCACAGCGCTGGCCGATGTATGATCAGCGCGAAGCCAGCAATCAACAATGTTCCAAACACATAGATTGGGTTGCGAATCTTCGAATAAATGCCATGCTTGACCAGTTGGTGTGCCTCGGCCTTGATCGCGAAGGATCGGCCAAGTTGGTAGCGCGCGACCGAAATCCCACCTACGCCCGCCATTATTAATATCGTTCCCAGGCCTCGCTGCAGATCCCATGGTCCAGGCATAGTGAAAACGAACCAAAGAAGTCCGCAAACCACCACGATTTGAACCGCTGTAAGAAAATAGAACTGTCGGCCATCCATTGACTGCTGACTGCCTTTTTCTAGCTTCAGTTGCGGCTATTCGATTAATCCCTGCCTCGCGGCGTGAATGAAGTCCGTATACGCAGGAGCATCACCGGCGGCCCGCATCAAAATTGCAATCTGCCCGCGATGATACGAAGAATGCAGCACGACGTGGGCCAGCACATCTTGCACAGTACTTGACCACGGCTCCCCCTTACTGTTTTTGTAAGAGACCTTCTTTGAAAGGTCGGAAGAAGAAAGTTTCCTGAAATATCCGCGCCACAGCTGGGCGACCTCTGCGATTTGAGCTTCGCATTGATGGAGCGTGAAGTCTGGCCAAACAGGCAAGCTTTGCGAACGCTCTTCGATGCGCTCCAGCCACAAACTTTCCGCGGAAACAATGTGCGCCAGCAGTTGCAGGAGCCGAGTCGACGACGATGCAGACCCGTTGGCTTTGATTGCTGCCAGAACTTCGCGGTTAGCCCATGCGTCATATTCAAACTGACGAAGCAGATGTTCGAGCAAATCCATGTTCAAAGTCCCGCATTCATGTTGAACACCTTACCTGGCTGACAACAATCTCCGTAAAACAATTTAGTCGGCGCGAAGGGGGATCCGCAACCAGGTTTTAACGGTCCATTCACAATTCTCGGTTACACTTCTTTTTGACCCGGCAGTGAGATAATTTTAGTGGAGTCATCGGATATTGCCCGGCTTCGAAACGCTGCTGAGTATGCCCCGCAAACTTGCCTCAACGCGAACTGTACAGCCGGACACGGAAATAAGTCACAATAAAGCTCAAAATCCCGACGGGAAGAAAATTGCGATCAAGGGATCGGGATCACTTGACGATCTGACGCGCACCGCGTTAAAGGCTTTCCTGATCGCGCGCGACGCTGCCTCGAATGTGCCGGATCTGTTTACCGCGTCTTCGCGGATGGCGTTCCTCGCCATCAAGGAGTGCGAGCAAGAACTGGATGTCATCGAGCGCTACATCGATGATCGCCTCCCAGCTGCCATAACACGGGTGAATGAAATTCGGGCGCGCCAACTATTGACCAGCCTGAAATCCACAACGGATTTGGAACGCATCGGCGACCTCGTGATGAGTATGGCCATGCGTGTACAGGCGCGCACAGAAAAGATGCCAGCCTCCGACGTGCGCCAGTTGGTGGAAATGTCGGCGATCCTACGCGAGATGCTCGATCTGGTCTATGGCGGATTCGTCGATCTCGACCTGGAGCGAGCCCGCAAAGTATTGCAAATGGATAAAGACATCGACCGCGTTTGTCATGCTCTTTTCCAGAAGCACCTTACCGAACACGCCTCGAGCAGCAGTCCTTCAAGCTTCGAAGTGCTACTGATGGCCCAGGCGCTGGAGCGGGCCGGCGACCATACCACCAATCTCGCCGAAGATCTCTACAGCTTGATCGAAGGCCGTAGTCTGCGTCATGCTCCCAAGAAGAGGGCTGCGAACTAAGCAGCCAGAATTCATCATTCCTTAACAAGCTGGAAACATTCTCGCAACATTTTCAACATAGAGTCTGAAGGGAACTAGAAGTCAGGGGTGTCTGGTTTTCTGTATAGCCCATCATTCCTAAAAATGCATTTTCCTATGGGTTCCTACGAACCGCGGGTCGATTCGGATGCAGGCGGAGTGTCTCGCAGCCTTGTCTTCGTGGTCGAAGACGAAGAAGATATCGCACGGCTCATTTCCCACAATTTGCAGGCCGCCGGGTTTGACGTGCAAAGCTTTGTCAGCGGTACATCCGTGATTGCGGAAGCCCTGCGCGAAGTGCCATCCCTTTTTCTCTTGGACGTGATGCTGCCCGGAGCGGACGGTTTTGAACTCTGCCGCCAGATTCGTCAGACTGCAACTCTTTCAGCAATCCCTATTATCTTCCTGACTGCACGAACGGCTGAAGGCGACCGCGTGAAAGGACTCGAGCTGGGTGGGGATGATTACATCACCAAGCCGTTCAGCCCGCGTGAGTTGGTAGCCCGGGTGCGAAGTGTGCTTCGCGGTATTCGCCAACCTACCATCGTGCCGGAAGTTCTTCGCGTGGGGGATATTGAGATCGACGCATCTTCGATGACGGTACAGGTGCAGGGGCGAGCCGTGCTTACTACCGTGCGAGAGTTCCGCTTGCTGGAATATCTGGCTACACACGTTGGCCGCGTGCTTACCCGCGATCAGTTGCTTGACGCTGTCTGGAGAGAGACTCCCTTTGTGACACCGCGCTCCATCGATGTTTACGTGCGCCGGCTGCGAGAAAAGATAGAAAGCGATCCCCGCCATCCGCGATACTTAAGAACGATGCGCGGCATTGGTTATCGTTTCGAAGTCCCAAAGTAGCGTCTCGGCTCGTTTCTCGCGTCCCTTTTGATTTCCCCTGTAGGTATCTCAGTCTCCGCGCTACGACCCGCCTTGATTTATCCTGTCGTCTAATCGCATCTCGGTTTGCTAACGAATGACTCGGCCTAAACCACTGTGGAGAGCGGACGATCAAAAGGCGCGCTTGTCCGAACTCACGGCGCAGTCCAACGATTCCGCCAAGGATCAGTCCCTGCGCCGGGACGTGCGTTCGCTCGGAGCGTTGCTGGGTCGGGTCTTAGTGGAACAAGTTGGCCCGGAGCTCTTCGATACCGTCGAAGAGTTGAGGCGCCTTATGATTCGGCACAGGGAGCGGGTGGCCCACAGCAGCGCGGCCGGAGCTCACGGCGAACTCATGGCCCGGGCTCAGGCGATGATTTCTGAAATGGATCTTAAGCGCGCCTATCAGGTTACCAAGGCCTTCGCAATTTATTTTGAACTTACGAATTTGGCGGAGACCAACCATCGCAAGCGCCGCCGCCGCGCTCGGCAATTGCAACGGCAACAATCGCTGCCTGGATCTTTTCACGGGACTCTGCTGCGCATGAAGGAAGCTGGAATGTCGGCGGAGGCTGCGTTGGCCGCTCTGCGCCAAATTTTGGTCACCCCGGTATTTACAGCCCATCCCACGGAAGTGGCTCGTCAAACAATTCTCCTGAAGCGCCGCCGTATCGCAGAGCAACTGGAAAACCTGGACCGTCTTCCCCTCACCGCCGGCGAAGCTTTGCGATGCGAACAACTGATCCAAGCTGAAATTACGGCGCTTTGGCAAAGCGATGAGGTTCGGCATACCAAGCCCACCGTCGACGATGAGATTCGAATGGGATTGAGATATTTCCGGTTGTCAATTTTTGAAACGTTGCCCCGGATTTATGCCGAAGTGGCTGAATCGTTTCGCGACGTGTACGGCACAGTTCTCGATTCCGCCGCATTGCCGAAGCTCTTGACTTTCGGATCGTGGATCGGCGGCGATCGTGACGGTAATCCTCTGGTGAAAGCGGGATGCGTGAAGGATGCATTGGAGCTGGCGCGCACCGTGATTCTGCGCGAATACATCCAGCAGGTGGAATTTCTGAGCGATTGCCTGAGTTCGTCATCCCGGCAGTCGGGAACCTCAGCGGAGGTGCTCTCGCTACTGGCGCAATATGAACGCTCGATGCCCAACGTTTCCACACTGTGGGGGCCAGAAAACACGGTGGAACATTCCCGGCGATTTCTTTCTTACGTGGTTCACCGTTTGCAGCAGAGCCGCGAAGGGTTGGACGCCCAGAACTCATACAAGAATGCGGCGGAATTTGAATCGGATTTAGTTCTGCTGCGCAACAGCCTGATGTCGAATCGTGGGCAGCGGTTGGCTGAGTGCTTTGTTGACCCGCTCCTTCGCCAACTCCGCACGTTTGGTTTCCACCTTAACGCTCTCGACATTCGCCAGCATGCCCGTGTGCACGCCGAAGTTCTTCGAGAGCTCGGGATGCAGCAGTCCGCCGGCTCAGCAGCGCAAAGCGAAAATGTGCCTGCAAGTTTTTCCCAGGCGACAGAATTAGTCGACACTTTCCGCACCATACAGCAACTAAAGCAGACCTATCCCCCACAATCTATCCGCCAGTACATCATCAGCGGCACCGAGTCTGAGGATGATGTTCTGAATGTGATTCGTTTGGCGAAAGTCTGTGGCGTGAATCTGGCTGCGTCTGGAGACGATCCTGGAATTATGCCTGTGCCGCTATTCGAATCGATCGGCTCACTCCGAGCAGCCAGCGGAGTAATGCGCCGTCTCTGGCAACATCCCGAGTATCAACCTCTGCTCCGCTCGTGGGATCGTTGGCAGGAAGTGATGCTCGGGTATTCCGATTCCAATAAAGATGGAGGAATGCTCACCAGCACCTGGGAACTGCACAAAGCGCACCGCGAGTTGCATCAAACGGCGCAAGACTGTGGAGTGAAGCTGCGACTTTTCCACGGGCGCGGCGGTACGGTGGGCCGGGGCGGGGGGCCTACTCATTCTGCAATTTTGGCGCAGCCCGACGGATGTTTTTCCGGACGTATACGCATCACCGAGCAGGGAGAAGTTCTCAACTGGAAGTACGCGGATGCGGTGCTGGCCGAATGGAATCTGGAATTGATGATTGCGGCCAGCCTGGAAGCGCTCGCGCGTACGAGTGCTCCAGGGAGTAAAGATCAGGCGCAATGGGAACAGGCGATGGAGGAAATGTCGCAGGAGGCTTACCGAGTCTATCGCAGCAACATCGCGGAAAATGCCGAAGTACTGGAATATTTCGAGCAAGCCACGCCAGTTCACGAACTGGATACAGCACGCATCGGTTCACGGCCTTCGCGCCGGACCAAGGGCCGCCGCCTCGAGGATTTGCGCGCCATTCCGTGGGTTTTTGGATGGATGCAAAGCCGTTATGCGGTGCCTGCCTGGTATGGCGTGGGCCACGGACTGGAGAGCTTTGCCAATAAAGGCAAGGGACATGACCGCTTGCTTCGCGAAATGGCAAAAGATTTTGCTCTATTCGGTGACCTGGTTCGCAACGTCGAACTCGGTATGGCCAAAGCCGATCTTTACATTGCTCGGCTTTATTCCGGACTCGTAAAAAATTCGGCGCTGCGTACCCGTGTTTTTAGCATGCTCGAGGACGAGTTCTTGCGATCGAGAAAAATGATTCTGCACGTGTTCGGCGAGCGCGAGCTATTGGCGCGCAACCGGGTGCTGGCGCGTTCCATTCATTTGCGCAATCCTTATGTCGATCCGATGAGCCTGATTCAGGTCGAACTCTTGCGGCGCAAGCAGCAAGGCCAGGATCTTGTGAACCTGGAATATCCGCTAGGCGCGACGATCAATGGCATCTCTGCCGGACTGCATAACACGGGCTAGGTCCGCTGCAGGCCGGTGAAACTCGGCTAACCGTGCGGCCTGTGGGCCGTCTGTAGTATGTTCCTCTATGAACGATGTGAAGGGCGCGCGTCGCAGTTCACCCTTTTTTCGTTCAGTTTCGATCGCGTCCAGAAGGAGAGTCGATGTCGACTATTAGAATAATCCTTACTTTTCTTTTACTTGTTTTTCCGCTGTTGCTGCTGGCGCAAAATGCCGGACTCAATTCCACTGCCATAGCAAGTATTGCGGCTCGCGAAACAAAGGAAGCTCCGAAGCTCGATAACTTTGACCCAAATCTGGTAGACAAGTCGCTGAACCCTTGCGATGACTTCTACAAGTACGCTTGCAGCAAATGGATCGCGTCCAATCCCATTCCTGCCGACCAGGTGTATTGGAGCACGGGGGGCGGTTTAGAGAAGTGGAACGATAACGTACTGCGCGAGACTCTGGAAGCCAACGCAACGAACGATCCCAAGCGCAGCGCCGTGCAGCAGAAGATTGGCGACTACTGGGCCGCCTGCATGGACGAAAGCGCAATCGAGGCGGCTGCCCTGACGCCGCTGCAGCCGGAGTTGGACCGCATTGCGGGGCTGAAGTCGAAGCAGGAGATCACACTCGAAATTGCCCATCTGCACCATCTGTTTCCCGGCGCGTGGGAGCAAGGCGACAATCAGACGAATGCGCCATTCTTCGGCTTCACCGGTCAGCAGGATTATGACGATGCTTCCAAAGTCGTCGCCCAGATTGATCAGGGCGGTCTGAGCCTGCCCAACCGCGACTATTACATCAACACCGACGACAAGTCAGCGCAAACTCTGAAGAAGTATCGAGCCCATGTGCAGAGAATGCTGGTGCTGGCAGGAGAGTCGGAAGCGCAAGCCGACGCTGATGCAGAGACGGTCATTGAGCTGGAAACCGCAATGGCCAAAACGCAGATGGATAACATCAAGCGTCGCGATCCCAAGAACATCAACAACAAAATGAGCCTGGCTCAGCTGCGCGAATTGACTCCATCAATTCAGTGGGACGTTTACCTGAAGGCAGTAGATGTCCCGCCTACCGGTCACTACATTGTCACCTCACCTGAATTCTTTCGCGCTCTGGATAAACTTCTTGCGGAGCAGCCGTTGGAGCACTGGAAAACTTACATGCGCTGGCACGTAATACACAGCGCCGCACCTTATCTCGGCAAGTCGATGGCCGATGAGAACTTCAATTTTTTTGCCCACACTCTGGCTGGACAAGAGGAGCAACTTCCGCGCTGGCGGCGCTGCACACACTGGGCTGATCGCGACCTGGGAGAAGCCCTCGGCCAGGCTTATGTCGATCGCGCGTTCCCGCCGGAAAGCAAGGCCCGCACACTCGAAATGGTGCATGCCATAGAGAACGCCATGCATGAAGACATTGAAAGCGCGAGTTGGATGACTCCTGCCACTAAGGAACAAGCCATCATCAAGCTGAAAGGAATCGAAGACAAGATTGGATACCCATCGCACTGGCGCGATTATTCCAGCGTGAAAATCTCTCGTGACAACGAGCTCGGCAACGTCGAACAGTCTTCATCGTTCGAGTTCGAACGCTGGATCGCCAAGATCGGCAAGCCCGTGGATCGCAGCGAGTGGACGATGACTCCGCCCACCATTAACGCTTACTATGATCCACAATTGAACACGATTAACTTTCCTGCGGGAATTCTGCAGCCGCCGTTTTTCGAGAAGAACATGGATGATTCCGTGAATTATGGCGCCATTGGAATGGTGATCGGCCACGAACTCACTCACGGCTTTGACGATCAGGGCCGCAAGTTTGACGCTCACGGGAACCTCCGCGACTGGTGGACTGCCGAGGACGCAAAACAATATGACGAGCGCGGCAAGTGCATTTCCGACGAATATACTCAGCCGGTACCCGACGCCGGTGCTGGCGTAAAGCAGAACGGATTGCTCACCCAGGGGGAAGATACGGCGGATAACGGTGGTATCCGTCTGGCATTGATGGCGCTAGAGGCGGACCTTAAGAAGCAAGGCAAGTCGCTCGACGACAAAGGTACGGACGGCTGGACAAATCTTCAGCGCTTCTTCCTGGCGAACGCATATTCCTGGTGCTCGAGCGTTCGGCCTGAAGTCGCGCGCTTGATCGTCACCACGAATCCGCATTCGCTGCCCATTTTTCGCATCGACAACGTGGTTTCGAACATGCCCGAGTTTGGGCAGGCCTTCGGTTGCAAGACAGGCCAGAAGATGGTGCGAGCTAACGCTTGTCGCGTCTGGTGAAGAGGTCCGTAAACATAAGGGCCGGCCTCGTGGCTGGCCCTGTTTTATTCTTCTGCTAGCGATTGATGTCGTCTTTGGATTGCAGGCGCTTGATGTAGTTCTCCAGGTTTGCCCTGTTGGCATCGTCCGGTACGCCTGTGAGCGCGGTCTGCATCTCTTTGACCGCTTTGTCGTAGTCGCCTTGGCTACTGTAAACGCGAGCCATGCCGACGTGCGACGTCCAATAATCGGGGAACTTCTTCGCATTCGAGCGATAAACGGCGAATGCCTCTTCTTGCTTCTTCTCTCCTTGAAGCTGGCGGCCATAAAAGTAAAGTTGCTGCGCCGATGCCATTTCCAAAGCTCTGTTGCGGGTGGCTGTGGCATCGTCTTTGCGGCCCATGGCTTCGAGAATGCGCGACTTGTTCATCACGTTGTCAAAACGCTCTTCGGTCTGGATTGACTGATCCTCATCCTTGAGCGCTTCTTCCAGATTCGTCTTGCTGGCAAGAAAATAGCCGGCTGCATCGTCCCAACCCTCCCAGTAATATTGATTGAGCCCGCGTATTTGGCGGTGAATGCTGGCTTCGACGATATCGTTTACCTTCACATCAACTTTAAAAGGCACCGCGACCTTGTCCCAGCGCATGGTAACTACAGCGGAGTCCGGCTTGACGTCATCAAAGTCGAAGGTCAATGCGTCGTGGATCTCGGAGGCTTGTGGCTTAACCGTGACGCGGAGGGCGTCTTCGTCCTGCTTGTAGCTGAAACTTCCCCATGCGGTCGAAACCTTCGAGAAGATTACGGTCCACTGAGTCTCGCCGGGAATCATGTGCAGACCATAGGTTCCTTTGTCGAGCGGCTGGCCTTCAATCGTGACAGGATCGGTGAACGTGACGGTCGTATTTTCGTTGGCTCCAGCGCGCCACACTTGTCCGTAGGGCACAAGCTTGCCCCATATCTGGCGGCCGTTGGCCAATGGCCGATGATAGTTGACAGTAATGTCGGTGATGCCAATGCGTTGCATGATCACCGCATGCTGGCTCTGCCGCGGCAAGTCGAGCATTACGGTCTGTGCGTGGCAAACAGAAAAACTGGCTAGAGATAAATAGCCGCATAGCGAAACGAGCAGATGCGTTCTGCGCATGGGGACTCCTCTTCTCTGGTGGGAATCGCACAGCCGATCCGACCGCACCCTCAGATAGGCCCCTTGGGATAATGGATGCGCCACCGACCGGTGTGCTGTTTGCCTTAGACGGGCGGGAGTTAGAGAGGTGAGCGGTCTGCATACGAGTCCGCGTATTCTGAACGAAAAACCGGGCGACTAGGTCTGTCCGGAAAGGCGATGGAAATGGTGGGCGCTATAGGATTCGAACCTATGACTTCCACCGTGTGAAGATGGCACTCTACCGCTGAGTTAAGCGCCCAACGTTTTCTATTCAAACAGTTACGGGCGTTTCCGTCAACGGCATGGGAACGCTCGCGACCAACCGCCTCGCGAGACTAAGCAGCACCAACTGCACCAAACGGCACACCGCATTGGATCGCGACATCCGAGGTTCTCCCAGAACCGCACCTCGGGATCGCCGCTGCGTTTTCGCTGGGATCGCCGCTGCGTTTTGGCTCAAAAATTCTTTGCGCCCGGCTCATCGGCTTTGGCTTCGGTTCCGAATTTCGAGGACCGTCCACAGAGGGACTGAGTTCGACGGTCAAGACATCAAGCAGGGAACTTAAGAATTGTTACTTGTGAGGGTTTCTTTTCTGCGGCAAGACTTTCTAGTACCCCATTCAACGCGCCTCCAGACAAGATCGCCACTCCCCCCAAGTAAAAACAGACAAGCAACACGATGACCGCGCCTAAAGAACCGTATACGACACTATAGTTGCCTGCATAATGGAAATAAATCCGTACTCCGACGCATACCATCACTAAAAGGAAAACGCCCGCCAAAGACCCCGGCGTCACCCATTGCCACTTCCGGTTCTTCACATCTGGAGCAAAATGATAGGTGATGGCGAGCGCCAGCAGAAGCACTCCCAAAGCGAGTGCCCACTGAGCAATTCTCCATGCACTCGTAACGATGTTTCCGGGTGCAAACGCGCCGACAAGCTGGTCACCCAGAACCACGATGAGCACAGAAACAACCGCGAGCAGTGTGAGTCCAATGGTCAGTGCGACGGCAGTCGCGTATTGCGCTATCAACGAACGGGTTTCTTTAACTTTGTAGGTGGCATTCAACGTATCCATGATCGCATTGACTCCCATCGATGCCGACCAGAGCGATACCAAAATGCCTAAAGACATCTTCAGGGGACCGCTCGATTGAATGATTTCTGCAACCGTTTTATCGATTAGTTGGTACGCTGTTGCAGGCAAGATGCGGGTAAAAAGTTCTGCCAAGAGCGCGCGCCCTCGATCTGCCCTGCCAAAGACGCTGAGGCTTGCAACCACGCAAATCAGAAACGGGAAGAGGGCAAGAAAAAAGTAATATGCAAGCTGAGCGGCACGCCCAAAGACATCAGCTGCCCGAATCTCGGCCCAGGTACGCTTCGCAATTTCAGGTGCGGAAATTTTCCCCGAGCTAACCAACGTCGTGGTCATGGTTGATCGCGTGCCGCCTTCGCTGCCTTGATGGTGCCCTTCGCTTCTTTTCAGTTTCCTTCGATGTGGTCCTTATCCATCCATCCATCTATCTATCTGTCTGTCTATATCTATTAAGACCTCCTCAACGAAACGATTAGGATGCTGAAAAACTGAGGCGTTGCCACTCTCTGTCGTCAGGGACCGGTCCGGCTCGTTTGCGTTAACTGCTCAGTGGAACGTACTCGACTGCCCCCGTGTCGCCGTCCAGAATCTCTTCTGCCGGGAACCAGTAAATTTCTTCGTTCCCGTCATCATCGATGTAGGAATAACCGATTTCCACCGTGCCCATGTCGGTGTCTTGAGGTAAAGCGAACGCAGCGTAGGTGAGGTGCGGACCGGTCGCCTGCACCATTTTCTTGTTGGTCTTGTATTTCTTGACGGAAATCGCTCCCTTGGTGTCATGAACGACGTGGAAGGCAGCAATCTTTCCGCCTTTGCTTTCGACTGATGCGGTGTAGTGTCCCTTCTTTTCGATGTCATGGTGCCCGTCAGATTTCAGCTTTGCAGCGACCAGTCGATGGCCGTCGTGATGGTTTTGCTTTTTAGCCGCTACGGCAAAGGCAGTGTTGCCAATTGCCAGCAAACTACACATAATAACCACAGCTGCGAGAACATGATTCATCTTCATATCAGTCTCCAGTTGACCACGATTTGAAACCCGAGCGGAATTTGGATGCTTATAAATCAAATGGGGGTTGACCGGAAAGCTAAAGGGACGCGAGTGAGGGCCGAGTCGGAAACCCGTCAGAATCCCATGGATGGCTGGCGAGAATGACGCCGGCGGTAGAATGAACCCCGGCGGGACGATGCAGAAGCGATTGGCGGACGAGCCCTTGGTCTGCTACGCGCGAGGATGACGACAAATCAGAAAAGTAAGCTTTGGATTTGCACACTCTCTCTTGGATGATTTGATGAAGGATGGCGGCTTCATTATGCGCTGAAGATGAATCTGGATGCTTTTCCAGCACCCGGATTGCCGAGAGCCGCACATCGCAATTCTTTCTTTGCCGACCCCGCGCATCAAGACGCAAAACACTTGAAATGAAACACGCATCGTGTGGCATAATAGCTCCACCTCTGGCAAGAATAGTTTCCCAAGTTAAAAAATATATACGGTCGAAGTCCTGAATGCTGTGAGGTCAGTCGTGAAGTTGAGTTGCTACCTTTTTTCCTTCCTGAGAATCCACCACCCGGACTGTGAGCATTGCAATGAGCGTGACACGTGCGGCGATCTCATGCGAACTCGGCTGCAAGAATTGAACTCGTGGAAGCAGCCGAATCTCGTCAAAAAAGAAGTTCACGCAGAAGTTGTGGAGGTTTTTAATTCTGAGCCCGGCGAATTTGAGGCAGGTCCGCAAATTTCACTGCCGGAGCAAGTGAAGAAGGCTGGATAAACACAAAAATGGAACTGGGCGCGCCGAAACCACTTTCAGATGGCACCACTCGACATTCTGTCAAGCAGCGTTCAGCAAACTTAGACGAACCTTCTCCGGCAAATTGCGCTCCAGTTCGTTAATGCGGTCTTCTTTCTTCTCGTATTCAGCCCGTTCTGCCGCCGATGATCCGAGGAAGACCTCATCTTCTCGCGTTTTTCTTTGCTCCCTACGAAGCCGCATCAATTCGGATTGGCGTGTTTCAATTCCCATGATAAGAGACCGCACATTCCAGATGAAGGGCTTCCTTCGACATTACTCCGTGCATTGCGCGATGGAATACCGCCGATACCGTACGCTATGGCACATTCATCCGTAATGGATCGTACTCTCTTAATTTTAGAAAGAGAAATTCGATACCACACATAAGCAGCCCCAAGACTCGCCGTCCAGTGCTTGCAGAAAAGTCAACGACGTGCGTTACGCTGCCGATCTGATCTCGGACACGCCGAATTTCTTCCGTCTAATTACGCCGATAATAAATGGGATGGTAGTCAGACCTCCAGCAACTGTAAGGGCCAGTCCGGCCGCTTTCGCCTCACCTTTGCTGAGCCCACGCGAAATCAAGAGACCAATACCAACTCCTAGAGCGACCCGAGTTGCGGCGAAAACGCCGATCTCCGGTATAGTGAAATCACCATTAGTCATTTCTCCTCCTCTCACACCACGGATTGCGGATTCCGTTTCGGTGTTGGATGCGCACTTCTACCGCAGGGTGTAGCTGCAATGGTGGTATGAATGCAACTCAGAAAGAAGCCTGGGGGCTTGCTGCTAGAAACAAGAACCAAGGCCGTAGGCGCGGTGGAAGGCAGGACCCGGGCTCATTTTAGTTATAAATTAATAATCTGGTCGCTATCCGACCTGTGAGCTGAATCTACTGGCTCTTGGCTCTTGCCGCTTCAAACTCATCTCCCTTTTGCCAGCCAGGGAGGCGAGGAGTCGTTGCAGCCTCCCATCCCAGCGCGAATCCGAATCTTGCCATAGCCGAATCCCCAGTGAAATCCATCTCAGGATGGTATTCGTCGCTCGGCTGGTGATAATGCTTTTCCGTGTATTCCTTGTCTTGCGCCAAACCCCAGGCCTCGTCGTGTCCCTTGAACTTCATTCCTTCGTTGATCGAGAAGGATGGAATGCCAACCCTCGCCAGGCTGAAATGGTCGGAGCGGTAAAAGTGTCCCGCCTCGGGTCGTGCATCGGGACGGAGTGTGAGGCGAAATTCTTTCGCGGTCGCCTCCACCCAGGGATAGAAAGTTGTGCGCTCGGCGCCCGACACCTCGACTTCTTCCGGCGCTCCGCGCGGCTGCACGTCGTCGTAATTTAAATCCAGCGCAATCTTACCGGCCGCAATCGGCGGATGCTTGCCCAGATACTCTGATCCCAGCAATCCCTGTTCCTCCGCCGTGACAGATGCGAAAATTATCGATCGCCCCGGTCGATCTTTTGCCACGCTGTAGGCTCGCGCCAATTCCAACAGAATGCCGCATCCCGTGGCGTTGTCGGCGGCCCCATTGTAAATATTATCGCCCGGCATCCCCTGGCGAATGCCAAGGTGATCGTAGTGCGCGGTGTACATTACCGCCTGGTCTTTCAGAGTACGGCTTGATCCCGGTAGCATCGCCAGCACATTGTTGGATTCGAAATTCCGCACCTTACTCACTATGTGCGCCCTCAGCTTTGCACCCAGGTCTACGGGATGGAAGCCACGTGAGCTCGCTTCGAGCATCATCTTGTCGAGATCCATGCCCGAGCCCGCGACTAGTTTTTTCGCCACATCCAGTTGTACCCAGGATGCAACCTTCAGCGCCGGCCCTTCCAGTTTCAAATATGATTTCTCTCCCGAATTCGAGTTGCGGACAACTTCCCAGGGATAACTCGCCATGTCTTCTTTGTGAATCAGAATCACGCCCACAGCGCCTTTGCGCGCCGCTTCTTCATATTTGTAAGTCCAACGGCCGTAGTAGGTCAGGGCCTTGCCTTTAAAAAATGTCGGATCGTCCGAGGGCGGTTCATTCACCAGCATCAGCAGCACTTTGCCGCGAATGTCTACTCCCTTGTAGTCGTCCCAGCTATATTCGGGGGCTTCAATGCCGTATCCGACATAAACGATTTCGGCGTCCACATCGGACTGCGGCTGCTGAGTTTGATCGTAGGCAACATACTCATCGAGCGGTTTCAAATCCATGGGCGCGCCCTGCTTCGGAAGCAGCACAAAGTGCGTTTCCGGCAGTGTCGCAATCCCCACCAGCGGCACCTTCTGCAGGTAGGTTCCGTTATCCCCGGCGGGCTTCAATCCATACTCTGCAAACTGGGTTGCAATATATTCGGCCGCGATATCCCCTCCCCGCTGGCCGGTGCCGCGGCCTTCGAGCAGATCGTGCGAGAGAAAGCGAACGTGCCAGCGAATATGTTCGGGATCAATACTCTCCATGGCGGCGAAGGCATCGGATGGCAAGTGAACAGAGACAGCATCACGCGAAGGAGTGGGAGCACCGGCCGAGCCTCCTTCCCCCAAAACCACCAGACTCAGACCGGCCACCATAAACACAAGAACACTTATCCTTACGATTGCTTGCATAGATCAGCCTTCCCCCAGAGCTACGTTTCGACGCAGGAAACATTACTGCCAAAATTGCTTTTTGTACTGAGTAAATTGTAACGGACCAGGCCCTGTTGTTTGTCCGAGACTGGCACCGGTCACAACACCGTAGGCCATCCGGCGGCTGGATTTCCAGCGCGCCGCCGAACTGTACCTGCGGACATTTTTGGCGATGTAATTGTCACGAAGCCCGCGACCGCGGGATCAGTTTTTGGACCCTCAACCGGCACGAAAGTCTCGCACATCTTCCCCAGGCTGGAAAAGTGCTGCGGGCGCGGTTTTTGTCGATTCTGCGATTTTTCGGCTGATTTGTTCGAAGTCGGCCTTCACCCAGCCGACGCTGCAAACTTCAATCTCGCGATCTGGGGCGATCCAGAAGATGGTGGGGACGTTGGTCAAACCATAGGCGTTCGACACCAGATAGTTTCTCGTGTCATCCAACAGCACCGGAAACGTCACACCATATTCTTCGGTGAAGGCCGCCGTTTCTCTAGGATCGTTCTGCGAAACGCCGATAATTCTCACATTTTTGTGCCCATATGCCCGCTCCAATCGTTCAAGGAATGGAAACGCGTACTGACAAGTCGGGCACGACACCTTGAAAAATGCCAGCACAATGGGACCTTGCGCTAGCTCGTCACGCAACACGAAGCGCCTGCCATCCATCGCCTTCAATTCAAATTCGGGCGCTTTCGTGCCCACGGTTAACGCTGCCATCGGTGATCCTCCGGGTCGATGCATAAGGTATTCTTTGCGAACACACCAGCGCCGACTCTTTAATTTTATTCCATAGGATGGGTGAGCGCGTTATTGCGGGCTGCGGCGAGGGGGAAACGGTTTTGACCTCACAGAATCATCGCTTTTCGCAAGATTTTTCTGGCTAATCCCGTGAGCGCCACCTGCGGGAGTCGCCGCAGTGAAATCCAATTTCCACTAACGTCCGGCGCTGTGGTTGCTGGCCACACCCGCACAACGTAATCAGTAACAGTGATGGAATGCCGCAGGGTGAACAAAGGCTCGGAGTTGCCATTTCTGCTTTTAACTTCCGGCAATTCCCACATTCCTTCCATCAGCGAAGCGTTTCGCGGTCGTTGCACCAGCAAAACTTCTTTATCGCGTAAATGCAGTGCATAATGAATATCGCGCTTCTTTTGAGCGGTTAGCCTGGCTGGCGCTGGTTGTTCTCCGCGAGTAGAGCACATTTCGATCACGGGACAAATCAAACAGGACGGGGCTCGTGGCGTGCATATAACGGCGCCCAATTCCATCATCGCTTGATTGAAATCGCCTGGCCGATTCTGCTGCAAAAAGTCATTTGCTGCGGTCCACAATTCTTCCCCTGACAGCCGCTTTGCAGATACACGCTGCAGCACACGTTCGACGTTGCCGTCGACCACGGCTACCGGCTCGCCGAACGAAATGCTGGCAATCGCCGCCGCCGTGTAACGTCCAACTCCGGGTAATGCTCGCAGACCCACCAAAGTCGACGGGAAAACTCCGCCGTGCTCGCGCACGACAATCTTGGCCGCTGCGTGCATCATGCGTGCGCGTCGGTAATACCCCAGGCCGCTCCACGCCGCGAGTACGCTTGCTTCACGCGCCGCCGCCAACTTGTGCACCGTGGGAAAGCGCCGCAAAAATTCGTGATAATGATTGATGACCGCCGCCACCCGCGTTTGCTGCAGCATAATCTCGGAGAGCCACACCCGATAGGGATCACGGTCCGCTCGCCACGGCAGGTCTCGCTGCTGGCGGTCATACCATGCCAGCAAACTTTGGCGAAAGTTCTGGCGAACGTCGCGCAACCCTACTTTGACCGGCGTTCTCAACCTCGCGGCTCTTCTTCTCATAAACTTCGGCGCTGGCCGCGATTGCGAAGTCAACTGATCCTCACGTACAGCGATTTTCGCGTTGACTGATCCTCGTTGACCCATTCTCACGTTGACCATTGGTGCGCCTGTCATTGACCCGGCTCTTCAAGCAGGAAATAATAGCAAAGCTTGGCAGCCGCACCTCTGAGTGACATTTCTTAGGCCCAGCAGGATCGAGGAAGAGTATGAACGACTTCAACCGCAAGGTGGAAGACGCATCGGCGCGTGTCAGCAAAACAGTCGCCGACGCCGCCGAACGGATCGAGAAAGAGATCCCGGAATTCATCAAGTATCTGAACGACGAGGTTGTGCCTGCCGTGCGGCAGCATTCGACGAAGGCCTTACGCAAAGCGTCCGAAAAGCTTTCCGAATTCGCCGATTATATGGAGAAGCATCCGCATCCTCCGAAGTAAATTGTTCTGGCGCACTGAAATTCTCGCTAGCGCAAAAAGCGCGCCCGGAGTTCGCGCGGCGCTCCGCTTTTCTAACTCTGGTCTTTACGCTTGTGGTACTTGCAGGGTGCAGCCATCCCAAACAGGCCCATACCGATATGCCTCCGCCACCCTTGGAGGAATCAACGCGTCCCGAAGGTGCAGCAAAAGGTGATCGTCTTCCGGACGGGAAGAACAATGAGGCGGATCTCGCCGAGCCCACCGTCCCTGGCAGCGCGCATCCGATCTCGACCGAGATCGGCAAGGCAAGTTGGTACGGACCGCCTTACCACAATCGGTTGGGATCGAACGGCGAAGTTTATAACATGCATGCCATGACGGCGGCGCATCGCACGCTTCCACTCGGTTGCATCGTGCGCGTAACCAATCTCAAAACCAAGCACACGGCGCTGGTGCGCATTACCGATCGGGGGCCGTTCGTCCCCGGGCGCATTCTTGATCTGTCGCTCGCAGCCGCTCACAAGGTTGACGTCTATCGCCCGGGGGTGGCCGAGGTGAAAGTGGAAGTGATGCAGACTCCTGCGCCGCTTGAGACCGGCGGCAAGTGGGCAGTGCAGATCGGCAGCTTTGCGCATGAGCGGGAAGCCGACGAACTTGCCGACCATCTCACACGTCGCTACCGGACGGCTAAAGTGCAGCACTTCGGCAGCCCCATTGGAGACTGGTGGGTGAGGGTTCGCGTGCTCAATGACGACCGCAAACGCGCTCAGCAAGTTGCCGCGGAAACCAACACGCCGGAAGGAGCAGTTTTTCTGGTGAGACTCGATTAGTCCTTGACTTGGCACGCTTTGCATGCCGGACAGCCAAAGCGGCTGTATCCCGCCATGTAAGCTGTAAAGGACCGTATGGGCACGCAGGCACGCTTGAAGTCCGTTGAAATCGTTCCCGAGGCTGCGCGTCGGCGGGGCATAAGCTTGATCGCCGGCACAGCCGCCCTCTATTTTTTCCTCCGCGTAGTGGGATTCCACAAACTGTTCGAGAATGATGCCGAAGGAATTGGAGCCCTCTTGCAGGTGATAGGGACGCTTTACAGCGTCGTCTATGCGTTCGCGATCTACGTGATCTGGGGCCAGTTCACCTCGGTGGAAAACGAGATTCAGAAAGAGGCAGGGGCTTTGAAGGATTTGCTCGTCTTCAGTCAAAAGCTTAAGGAGACTGCGCGAGAACCTTTGGTGCGCGCGGTCAAGACCTATGCCAGAGCCGTCGTGGAGTCGGAATGGAGCGTATTGGCCGCGAGCGAGCATAGCGAGAAAACCGACAAATTGTTTACCTCGGTCATCTTGAGCGTGACGGATCTGAGGTTGGAGGATGAAGCCGAGCGCATCATGTTCCAACGCTTACTCGCGATCGCGAATCAGGCAAGTTCGCACCGCGATGAACGGCTTGCGCTTAGCGCAAAGAGAATGCCACGGACTCTCCTGGTGTTTGTCGCGCTTACCGGGTTCATGATTCTTTTTCTGCTTTTCTTCTTTCCGTTCCACAATGTCGCGCTTGGAGTCGTCGCCGTCGCAGTGACGACCATGCTCCTGTTCTTCGCCTACTTTGTGTTGACCGATCTGGATAATCCCTTCGAAGGCACGTGGAACGTGAGTTCCGAACCGTTCGGCGAATTGATCACAAAGTTACGCTGACAATTTCTTTGGTGCGGTGTTATCTTTCCGCATGGTGATCGAACGATGAGCGACTCCACCAGCAACTGCCTCTTCTGCCGCATTCTCCGCGGCGACATCCCCGCCAAGAAAGTCTTTGAGGATGACTTCGTGTTTGCGTTTGAGGACATCAACCCGCAAGCTCCCACCCACGTGCTGGTCATCCCCAAGAAACATTTTGCAGGATTGAAGGAAGCGCAGGCGGACCATGCGGAGTTAATTGGGCGCTGTCACCTGGCGGCGGCAGAGATCGCGCGCCAACGCAACATTGAACAGGGATACCGCACAGTACTGAACGTTGGCCCCGGCGCAGGGCAGTCGGTATTCCATCTGCACGTGCATCTGCTGGGTGGACGTACGTTGAGCTGGCCGCCGGGATAAAGCGTGTGTGGGGCTTGACCTACCGCTCCAGTGTAATTACAATGTAATTACGAGGATAATTGCTTGCGATTGGAACTTACTCGCATCGGGAACTCACGCGGCATTCGCATACCTAAGCCGCTGATCGAGCAGTGCGGCTTGGGCGAGGTCGTAGAACTGCGCGTAACTCCTGAGGGATTAGTGATTGCGCCGCATCGTGCGCCACGCGTGGGATGGAAGCTCGCATTTCCGGCTTCGCAGTCGGAGGAAGACGAGATGCTGCTGAGGGATGTTTCACCGACTGCTTTTGACGCCGCGGAATGGAAATGGTGAACTATCCGCGGCGGGACGAAGTGTGGCTCATTGCTCTCGACCCTTCAACGGGATCTGAAATCAAGAAAACCCGACCTTGCCTGGTGATCTCCCCCGACGAGATGAATGAGCCGCTGCAAACCGTCTTAGTGGCTCCCATGACGACCGCGCTTCGCACTTATCCGACACGAGTGAATCTCTCGTTCCGAGAAAAGACAGGGCAGGTTGCGTTAGATCAATTACGCGCCGTAGACCGCAAGCGTCTAATGAAAAAGCTTGGCGTGATCTCAACCAAAACTGCGAATGCAGTTTCCAGCGTCCTTCTTGAGATGTTCGTTCGCTAGGGATTCCAGCTGGCTCGGGCTACTGGACCGTCGGATTCTCGTCCTCGGGTGCCCCGTGCCGGCGGAGCAACTGCGGCAGGTTCTGCGAGAACGCGGAACGCGGCAACACCATATCGCATCCCACTTCGTGCGCCTTCTGTTTCAGGTCACCCTGTACGTGAGAAAGGAATCCGATAATGGACGTTCCCTTTTTCAGCTTCGACTTCAGCTTGGGGATCAGCGTCAGCGGTTTGGCGTTGGCATTGTTCAGATCGAAGATAATCAGCGAGGGTTTCTCCTCGCCATTCTGCTGCATGCGTTCCGCTAGATCTTTGTCATTCTTGGCGAACTCAACCTTGACGTTCAGTTTGCGGGCGGTCTCCTGAATCTTGGCCGCAAAGAACAAGTCGTCAACGAAGGCAAAAATGCGCGAATTGGAATCCTCGCGCACGGGCAACGGCTCCGGATCGGCGGGCGCAAAAGGCGCGGCGAAACCAGGCCGAGGCCGACGAACTCCTTGCCCATTGTTGCCGTTCCCGGCCAATGCCGCACGATAACTGTGATCCATGGGTGCGGTGTATATGCCGTCCTGGTTATGGCGCGATTGGCTGTGTCCCGCGGCACGAGGCCCGCGTGCATTGTTAGGACGCCGTCCGCGACGTCGCCGGCTTCTGCCTCCGCCACCCGAAGGTCTTCCTGGTCCTGCGTTCATAGTCCTCTCAAACTGCTTTGCCGGTCTTCGAGCCGGTGCAGTACTGCGTTACTCAATATATTTAAGATTTTCCAATTTCAGGTTCTGCGATTCAGGCTTCCCCATTGGTTGCGGCAGGCTCCGGCAATGTTGGCGCCCCATGAACTTTTCTGCCGGAACAACTCCTTCGGCGCAACGCCCTTCATTCATCACATTCCATGCGGAACGGCGGGCGGGAGCATCATCTTCACATTACAATCGTGGTCAATCACTCTTTGACGAAACAAACTCGCGTTCGCGAAAATATAAAGTATCGATTATCCGTTGTCGGATCCGTCGCGCCGCCGGGAACAGCCTGGGACGCGGAAGGCCTACGCGGGAACGAGGCCAATAAGAACAACCTAATGGTACTCGTGTCCGTGCAAGCGCGCAAGTGCCAAAGAAGACCAATTTTGCACAAGAGGACGTGGCCACTGGCTTTGGGCCTCTGGCTTCTGGGGGTTCAGCTCTCAACCTTAACCGCACCATTTAGCATTGAGCGACTCGCAAGAGCCTCGCACAGGAACGGACCCAGACCGCAGTCGAAACGCGTGCTTGTCGTTGATGACGGCCCTATCATTCCACGAACCCTCGTTTCCGTATTAAGACAACCTGGCTTCGAGCGGAAATTGCGGCGACGGTTTCGGATGCTCTCAATGCAATCAAGATCATCACTTCGACATCTTAGTCTGCGAGCTCAACATTTGGCGACGGTTTCACCGTGGCGACGGCTTCTTCAGCGTGTTGCCCACCGGGAACCAGAAGCTCCAACTTCATCCGCATGTCCACTGCGTCATCCCAGCTGGCGGACTTTCCCTGGAACGCACATGCTGGATTCGGTCTCGCCCTCGATTCTTTCTCCCCATCCACGTGCTCCGGCGTGTATTTCGCGGGAATTTCCTTGCCGGGCTCGAGTCGGCCTCTCAGCGAGAGCAGTTGCACCTTGCCGGCAATCTGGCTTCGCTCGCTCAACCTAAGATTTTCGCGTCTTGACTCCGGCCGCTGTTTCGAAAAGATTGGATCGTGTACTCCAAACCACCGTTCGGTGGTCTTGAGTCTGTGCTCCACTACCTCGGCCGTTACACCTACCGCGTAGCTATCTCCAACCACCGACTGTCTCGTTCGACGACAGCCAGGTCACCTTTCGTTGGCGCGGCTCCGCTGCCAGCCGCGATCGAACTCACCCTCTGCCGCTGTGCTTTGCAGCACTCGATTCGGCAGCAGCGCAAACCGAAACCGCAACACCCACAGCCCAGGACATGAGCCCCAATTGGTTGGGTCCCACGTGTGGCGGCCTCATGGCAATCATCGAGAGATTAACAGCTGCTCAGATCCAACTCCGTTCTCCACCAAGGTGTCGATGGCGGCAGCATGAGGTCCAATCCCATTTCGAAAATTTTGCGGGGCTTCTCCGCCCCACGCCGACTTCTGTCTTGTCCCCCCCACCACTCGTAGCTTCACACGCCTCTGAAGTGCCCCCTTTTGCTGTACCGAACCCGATGTAAGTTGTCGGTGGATGTTTTGGTTTCAGCGGGGATGAGGTCTGGAGCACGTAGCTGATTGGATGCGTGAGTGAATTACAGGCTCCAAGAAAAAAACTCTCACACATGAGGAAACGTCTAGCGAACTGCTGGCGTGTGCTTTTCACTCCCTGGCTTACAGAGCTTATTGGTGGCGCGACGGCGCCCACAAATAGCCGCAGAGCGGAGGATCAAAGTCATTCGGCTTGACCACCCGGAACGTGCCAATTTATTCGTTACCGCGGGCCTAGGGTTTCACCTGAGGCCCGTCGCTGTCAGATGTGCTTTTGGGCGATGCGACTGTACTTATCGTGAGTTGGCCATGAGTACGTGTCAATAATCGAACCGCCATCTTGTCGTCCGCGAGCGTGGCCCGCAGCTTGGCACATTTAGCAGCCCAGTTTTCCCTCCCCATCGAATTCATTTTGCAGGACTTAGCGCGAGGAGGTAAGATGAAGAGCCGCATCTCCGAGGCCCATGAAACCCCACTATTTCAGACTTGCTCGTCGCGGGCTGAGCTTCATTTTTTGTTTCTGGCTAGTGCTCTCATCTCCCGCGAGGGGCGGCCAAATCGTCACAGCCCAAAATACGGTAGCCCAAAATCCAGTAAAGTCCGGTGCTGAAAAAACAGCAGGATTAAAGCCGATTCTCGAATACATCTCCTCGGCGTGGGATACCCTTACGCGCTCGATGAGCGAATGCCAGAGTCTGGTCGATCCCAAGATCAAAGCCGCGCCGGTATTGTATTTGCCCGCGGGCTTTACTGAACCAGATGCTTTGAAAAACCTCTCCAGCAAATGCGATGTGCGAGTCGAACATCTGCCCATCGTGATTCATCATCTTGGCGAAGTCGATACCGCCAAAATACAGCCCCCGGGGTTGCTCTATCTGGAGCATAAGTACGTAGTCCCCGGAGGACGTTTCAACGAAATGTACGGATGGGACAGCTACTTCATCATTCGCGGGCTGCTTCGCTCCGGGCGCGTCGAATTGGCTCGCGGCATGGTCGACAACTTCTTTTTCGAAGTTGAGAACTATGGCGCCATGCTCAATGCCAATCGAACTTATTATCTAACTCGTTCGCAGCCGCCGTTCCTGAGTTCAATGTTTGTCGATGTATACGATGCGCTGCAGAAAACCGGGCATGCCGATCCGGTCTGGCTGACGAAGGCTTATGCTGACCTGGAAAAAGATTATGAAATGTGGAACCGCGACCCCCACCTTGCCGGCGACACTGGTTTGTCGCGTTACTACGATTTTGGCGAAGGCCCGCCGCAAGAGGCGTTGCAGGATGAGAGCGGATTCTATCGCAAGGTTGCGACCTATTTTTTCTTTCATCCCGCGCAAGCGGATAGCTACATTCACGAGAGCTTGTCTGCGGTCACGGATTCTGGGGCTGTGCAGTCTGGGGCAGCTCAGCCTGGGACAGCTCAGCCTGGGCTCGAGGAGTTAATTGCAGGAGCACCCTACACCCTGCAGATCTGCGATGTTTCGCACACCATGGCTCGCGCCGGGTGCGACGAGCCGCACCAATACAAACTGAGTTCAGATTATTACAAGGGCGACCGCTCGATGCGGGAATCGGGATTCGATGTGAGCTTCCGCTTTGCGCCGTTCGGCGCCGCCACCCAACACTACGCGCCCGTCTGCCTCAACAGCCTGCTTTACAAAACTGAGAAAGACATGGAGCAGATCAGCCGGTGGCTGGGCCGCAGCGCCGACGCCGATAAATGGAGCAGACGCGCCGAAAAGCGCAAGCAACTCATCACTCAATACCTGTGGGATGACAAGGCGGGATTCTTCTTCGACTACAACCTGATCACGAATCAAAAATCCTCTTACCGCTACGCGACCACCCTCTATCCCTTGTGGGCGGGCCTGGCCACGCCGGAACAGGCGCGAGCTGTCGCAAAAAATTTGATAACCCTCGAGAGACCGGGCGGATTGGCGATGAGCACCGAAGATTCCGGAGCGCAATGGGATTTGCCCTACGGCTGGGGAAACATCGAAATGCTTTCCGTCGAGGGCCTACGCCATTACGGATTAAACGCCGATGCCGACCGCATCTCCTACGAATTCCTCTCGATGGTGGCGGAAAACTTTCGCCGCGATGGCTACATTGTCGAAAAATATAACGTCGTCACTCGCTCTTCCGATGCCCATGCGGAACTTGGCTACAAGATGAACGTGGTTGGTTTCGGATGGACCAACGGCGCATTTCTCGTACTGCTGCACGATCTGCCTCATGAGATGGTGGAGCGACTGGCGGCAGAGCAGGATCGCCCGTTACCCGCACCCTCGCAGTGAAAAGATCATTACGGATGAGAGCCTTGTTGTGTCTGCAATTGTTCGGCCAGCTTCAATTCGTTTTCGGCTGCGTCTTTTTTCCCCATGTCGCGGTAAGCCTGTCCCAGCAAATGGTGAGTCGTAGGATTGTTCGGGTCGAGCGCCGCAGCTCGCTGTAAAGCGCGTACAGCCAGTTCAAACTCACCCTTCTTTTCCAAAACTTTTCCCATCAGGATGTAAGGGCCAGTGGACGTCGCATCGAGCCAGATGGAGCGCTGCAAAAGGCGTTCGGCATCTTCAAACTTCTGGAGCCGTGAATACGCGTCGGCTAGTTTGTAATAAGTTTGCGCATGTCCGGGATTGATGGCCAGTTCTTTCTGAAATTCCGCAATCGCTTCCGGAATCCGCGATTTGTATAAATACAGTTCGCCCAGCAGAAAGTGAACCAAAGGAAGCTTGGGATCAAGGGCCGCTGCCTTCTGCGCGTACTCTTCGGCGACCGGATCAAATTCCTGGCGCAGCAACATCCGCGCGGTGAACATATAGCTTGCGGCCGAATCGGGCGGAACATCGAACATCCTCGCGAACGCCACCCGCGCGCGCGGATAATCTTTGGTCTGGATATAGCAGATGCCCAATATATACGCGGCATCCACGTTCGCCCGCGGATACCAGGCCTGTACTTTCTCGAGCAGCGGAATCGCGTCCGCCGGATGTCCGCCAAGATAATAGGAGAGCCCCAGCAACTGCGTGGCCTCGCCATTCCGCGGATCCGCAGCCGACGCTTTTTTCAAATACTCGATCGCCTTGGGGAAGTCGCTTTTCTTGTAGTAAGCCGTCCCCAGTTCCAAATCGATGCCGCTCGCCTGTGGATTGCTGGCTTGCAGCGATTGCAGATTAGCGATGGCCTCGTCGAATTTTCCCTCCTGCAGCAACTTACGCGCCACCGTCAGGTCAGCAATCGGTACCGACGCCGAAGGTTGAGGTGACGGTGCGTCCGGCATTGCTTGTTGGGCGAGTCCCCCGGCACAGAACGCCCCCACACAGCCTGCAAGAATGAACGATCGAACCGTCGAAAAACACTGCATCATTCGGATCCTGGAAATTTATATCGTGAAGAAAGACAAAAGATCGCTGCCGAACCGCCGCCGGGAACTATTTTTGATTCATCATGCGTTGCAGTTCTGCCAGGTTCTCTTTCGCCAGCGCGTTCCCGGGATCGATCTGCAATGCGCGCTCGAAATGCAACTTTGCTTCGGACAACTTTCCCATCTCTCCCAAGGCACTGCCCAGGTTTGCCTCCGCATTGGCGTCTGCCGGCCGCGCCTGCAGAGCCAGCAGAAATTGCTTCGACGCGCCCTCGAAATCGTTCCGCGAGACCAGCACGCTGCCCAGATTATAGTGCGCCTCGAAATAGTCGGGACGCGCTTTCAACGCCGTTTCCAGGTAAACCACCGCCTGATCAACACGATCCTCCGCAAGCAGCACCGAGCCCATTGCATTATTGGCAACCGCGTCGTCGGGACGAAGGCGCAATGCGCTTTCGTATTCCTCCATGGCGCGTTCCAACTTTCCTTTAGCCTGAAGCATGGCTGCGAGATTGTAATGCGCTTCAAAATCCGCGGGATTTTTTTCCACGTTGTGGAGGGCCAGCGCTTCCTGCAGGAGCATGCGTGGATCGCCTTGAGCGGAATCGAAATTCACCGGCAGCACCTGCAGCCACAGATGGCACATCTCGTCGCTGGAGCGGTTACCGCTTTTTACTCGCGCCGGCGGATGGTTCGGATTCAGCGGATTCTCCTCCGAGTTGTCATACACGTAGCGAAGACTCACGGTAGTCCCCTTCGGCAGCAACACGGGTTCTGCGTAGCGATATACCGCCTGCCAATTAAGGTTCCAGTGCGGGATGTGAATCAGCGTCTTTTTCGTGCCATCGGGGAGCGTAGCAAAAGCCTGAATATTGTTCCCCAGGTAATGCGCATGCGGATAGATCGCCAGAAGATCAACATCTACGGGCAAAGTGAAATCATCGCTGACCAGGAAATCTTTTTGTCCAGCAGGAATGTCGAGCTTGGCGTCATTCTCCAACTGCAGGAGCATCGGCAGCTTGGTCGCGGGATGGGATGAGAAATAAAGACCGATGCTTGGCTGAATTATCTCGGGCTTGCCTGAGGGTTGCAGATGTGTATTGAGAACCAGGTCCGTTCCTTTATCCAACCGAAGCTCCATGCCTTCCGGCTCGACGTAGGGAACCGTGCCCGGCTTCCAGAAAAGCAAGTGGCTGTCCGGATCGAACACTTGCGATTCCAACCGGATTTCCATCCCCCCGAATCCCGCACCCGGCGCGCCTTCTCGGCGTCGCGATTCCTCATCGCGGTCAACCAGAATATTGGCGTGATGCACATAGCGTTTATCCCCCGGCCGAATTTCGATCGCTTTCACCCATCGCGTTTCTTCGATCGGCACTCTGAATATGAAATTCCAGTAAGTGTCTGTGCCCTCCGGAGGAAGTATCAATGGCTTCTCCGCTTTCAAAATCAGATCCGGCTTGCCGAGCCGCCAGCCTTCGCTAAACTTCGGCGGCGCTGGACGATCAGCGGGGTCGCCCTCCACCGCGCCCTGTTCCGCCCACTTTTGGATGAGATCGATCTGCGCCTCGGACAACCGCATTTCGTCGGCAAACTTCAACTCTTGCGGCGCAGGCAGCCATGGAGGCATGTTGCGCGTGCGCGTAACCTCCGCAATCTGCCGGGCATGCTTTTTTACATCTTCATATGTCAGAAGGGAAAACGGCGCCGCTTCGCCGGGGCGATGGCACGAGGCGCAAGAATGGAAAATGATTGGAGCAATGTCGCGATTGAAAGTAACTCGTGATTCGCCGGCTTTCGATTTACCTGCATTTGGTTCGCCGCCCCTCGCTTGGTCCGTCCGCTGCACCGCTCTTCCCGCGAATGCCGTTCCCAAAGCGCACGCCACCAAGGCCGCCGTCACGATACAGGGCATCCTTCCAATGCGCGCGGCATTCACTCCAGGTCCGAGATGTAGCATCCCACTCCCTTAACGGCGCCATCGGCCACTGGCTTCCCGGCCATGGCCGCCTGAATCGCGTCGCTCAACTCGTGCGTGGTGGGCGCAGGACGCGGTCGCCCAAACTCCACATACCAGTTATCGATCCGCCCGTGATAAACCAGCTTGTGCTCATGGTCGAAGACCGCCGCTTCCGGAGTAATCTCGGCCCGCGCCTGCTTTACCAATACATGCTCCGGATCGCGCAGCGCCGGCAGATGGTATCCGTAATCCGCCAGATATTCGCGAACCATCTCTGAAGACTCGCTCTTGTCTGGATAAACCAGAAAAAATTTGGCGTCGTGCTGGTAGCGCGCGCTGATCTGCTGAATTACTGGAGCGTAACGGCCGGAGACCGGGCAGTCGCGGCGCAGGAAGACCAGCACCACAACCTTGCTCGGTGCCTGAGCAAAAGGGTCAACTGCCTTGCCGTCGAGATCGAATGCAGTTTGCCGCGTTTGGGCCACGACTGCTGAAACCATGCCAGCGAGGAATAGTCCGGCCAAAAAACTGCCTACGCGCAAAGGACGACAATTCCTCATGGTCGGCTCGAACCCTGGTGAAATTCTAGGACTACCGCTCTCCTCTGTCCATTCTGCTAAAGCATTCCGGAGCTCCGACGCGCATTCACCATCCGCACTTCGGCGGAACCTGATTCAGGTATTTCAGCATGTCCCTTGCCTGCTCCAGATCTGGATTAAACTCGAGCACGCGCAGGGTTGAACTCCGAGCCTCAGCGACTTTTCCTTCATTGCAGTAAGCCTGAACCAGGTTCAGGCCAATGCTGCTGCGATCCGGGGCCAGGGCAAACGCTTTCTGCCAAAGAGCGATTGCATCCCCCAATCTGCCGGCCCGCGCTTCGATCACCGCCAGATTGGTAGCCGCATCCACCCACCCCGGTTCGACGGCCAATGCTCTTTGATAGAGTGCACGCGCATTCTCAGTGTCGCCATGCCTCTGCTCAAGGTAGCCCAGGTCCGAAAGCAACGTCGGGTCCTCGGGAGATTGTTTCAAAGCCTTCGAGAGCAGGCTCTGCGCCTCCGGTTCAGCTACCGTCATTCCGTTCTCCACTAGCGAGTCCCATGCGAGCGCAAGGTCGCGCAGGTCGGACTCCCTTTTGCCATCAGGAGGAAACGAAACCAGCTTTGGCAGGGCAGATTCCATCGTTCGATCCTGCAACAGCCGGGACTCGATCTGTGGCCGCCGAAGAATGCGATGATCGGTCACCTCAGTATGCGCCACGTCGCTGCTGGCGGAGGTGGGCATGTGGCAGGTAAGGCAATCCGGCTGATCCGCGTGATGCTTCGCCGCGAAGCCTTCACCATGGCACGCCACGCATTTGCCCCGGTAGTAAGCAACGCGTTCCTCCGGAGCGGGCGAAAGATGCGGATTATGGCAGCTTGTGCACGACATCGCATCACCCGATTTCTTCTTACACCGGCTTTCCGCCAACGCTTCCACTTGACTGACGGCGCCCAATGCGGATGCCCGAGGGTCTTTCATCTCGAAGTATCGAACATAGTCGGAAAGATCACCGCCGGGCCGGAATTCGTAGGCGTGACGGCCCGATCGCTCAATTGCCACCTTTCCCTCGAGGTGGCACTGCATACAAACGTCATCGCGCCGGGACGGGGCCAGCTTTGCCGGATTCACAATCTTTCCCCCCGCGGTATGCTCGGCTCCCGGTCCATGGCATCTTTCACACGACACTCCGTTGTGCAGGAAAGGCGGATTTGGGTAACGGTTGGCCGTATCTTTGGCGGGAGGTTGAATTCCGCTCGCATGACAATCCAGGCAACTGCTGTATGCAGGAAGGTTCAACGGCATCTGGTGCGCACTTTGATAGGCCGGAGCCATATCCCAAACCTGCTTGTTCGCATACCAGTTCACCGGAGACTCGAACAAAAATCCATCGGTCTCAAACAAGTAGCTTCGGCCACGGCGTCCCGAGCCGATGTAGTAAAGCAGTTCGCGTTTCCCGTGAACCTCAGAGTCACCCGGCCGGTCGAAACTTAACCACGCTCGTCCGCCCTCAGCAAAAATGCGATAGTGAACTCCTGATTCTTTATGGGTAAATTCCGCCGGCATGAGCACGTCCATGGCGGGACCACTGGCGCGCGCCATGGCGGTCCGCTGGTATGTCTCGAAGATCTTCGAATGGCAGCGGCCGCAAGCTTCGTTGCCAACATAACCATTTCGAATCCCTATTCTTGCAGCGGTTGCCGAATCCTGAGGCGCTGCCGGATTCTGGCCCCGCGATCCCGGCACGGACAGCATGACCAGGAAGAAGACTCCGACTGCTATCGCTCGCCTATCCAATCCCGCGGAAAAAATCACTTCGTAGCCTGCCCGCCAATTCCGGTCCCTATTGTATGCGAGAAAAAAGGGAGTCCCGAGGGACTCCCTTCGAAGAAGCTCATGCCACCCTAGAAAATCAGCTTCAAGGCAAATTCGAGCTGCCGCATGCCGGTAGCAGAGCCGGGGGAAGCGTCGTGTTCAATATCGTTAATGATCCCGTTTCCACTGCAATCAATGCAGGTTCCGCCATTCTGGTTATTGTTGAAGCCAAGCACCGGATGATTGAACACATTGAAGGCATCCATGCGGAACTGGAGCCTCAAACGCTCCATCAGCGGGAAGTTCTTCAGGATCGAGGCGTCCGCATAAAATGCACGTGGTCCGCGGTAGCTGAAGACGCCGACATTGCCTAAATGCCCGTTCCCCGGATCAGTAAACGGTCCGGTGAGCGATGTTAGGGGCGTGAAGAACTGTATGAAGGGACCACCACTCGCCGGGTGCTGCAGCGAACCCGCGCCGATGGGGAAGGACCCTGAGCCCTTATTGGGGCGGCACACTCCCACGTCTTCCTCTCCATTACACTCGTTTGTACTCGGCGTCCACGGAAGGCCGCTGCCCCATGTCGTAGTGCCGCTGATCTGCCAGCCTCCGATGACCAGGTCCTCCGCACGACTTGAATTGCCGCCAAACATCTTTCCCTTGCCGAATGGGAATTCATAAACCACGTTATTTACCCAGACTTGGTTTCGCACCTGATCGTCGGGCCCGTAGGCAACCGCTGGATCGTCCGCATAATAGGTGCTGTCATACTTGTATGCGTGAGCAAAAGTGTAGTGGGAGAGCACTTGCAATCCCTGTGAGAAGCGCTTCTCCAATTTCACCTGGAGCGCGTCGTATTTGCTGCTTGCATCATTGCCCAGATAGTTGTTCTGATCGGTAGAGCAGCACTGCAAGACGCCAGGCACGAGCCTGGGCGCTCCTGGGAAATTTGCAAGCGTATTTGTCGGATCCGGATAACCGGGATAAGTAAAGTTGTTGTAGTAAGGGCGACGGTAAACCAGAGGTGTCTTCGTGGTGCACGCGGGGTCGCCGCAATATCCAACCATCGAAGGATTATTTACGTTGTAGGTTGGTCCATCGCCCGCGAACACATGCGTCCCCTTATTCCCAATGTAAGCTACCTCGATTGAGGTCGTGTTCGTAAGCTGACGCTGAACCGTCGCGTTCCAGGCATCAAGAGTCGGCAGGCGTTGGGTGGTGGGACGGATGTGTGGCTGCACGCAAAGCTGGGTGTTTTGTCCCGTGACCGGGTCAAAGACTGCCTGCTGATAGCAGTTCGGGCCCGACACCGGAAGCAATCCGTTGGCGGGAATTGCCGGGAAATTAAAGATCGGAGGTCCCTGCGCCAAGGTGAAGGCGGGAACTTCCTGGCTTGCTCCCTGGGCCAACTGCGCCGCTAGCACGGGCAGGGTCTGTGTAACGGTGTGCCCGAAGTTCGATCCGAAAACTCCCATATCGAAGCTTCGCCCGTAACCTAATCGAACCACAGTTTTCGGGTCGAATTGGTAAGCAATTCCAAAACGAGGGGCAAACGCATGCCAAGTGTTGTTTATATTGCCATTCAGTCCAATATTGCCTTCACCCGCCACGCGATCCAGACCTTGAACAAGATTTGCGAACCCGCCGTTGTCTTTTCCGTTCACATATTCAGGGAAGTAAACCTCCCAGCGAAGGCCGTAATTGAGGGTGAGTTTCGGAGTGATGCGGAAAGTATCCTGGCCGTAGTAAAACATTCTGTGCTGGCGTTCGGCCGCATCCAGGCTCGTGCTGACATACCGGCTGACTTGGGTAACGTCGCCGAGCAGGAAGGTCGCCCAATCGAGGCCTCCGACGCCGCCCGTCGGGCCTCCGGATGTCGTCCGGTAGTCGAATGTGTAGTCGCCGGTTCTGCCGGCATCGCTCGGCACACGCAGATTCATGGCGTAGCGGAAATCACCCCCGAACTTGAACTGGTGGTTGCCGTGAATCTTGGTCCAGTTGGTGACCCACTGAAACTGCTGTTCGCTCTCAAGCAGCGGACAATTGCAGCGCCCAACGCCCAATCCATCGCCCCAGCTCACAGTCGGAGCGCCGGAAAAGAATCCACCATTGGCTGACGAGGTCGAGGGCGTTTGATTCAATAAAAATCCACCCCAACCGGAGGTCTCGGCTGCTTGACTCCCGGCCAGGTTCGCGTTCGGAATTCCAACATTAGTCATTGGAGTCGCCCCTACATCGGGCTTTGAAGCAACGGGGTTGTACTTGAAATAGCCGAAGCGGAAATCAGCCAGCAGCGAAGAACTGAACGTCTTCGTTACACCTGTGGCTAAGCTGTAATTATGCGTGATCGAACTTCCGGATAAACCGCCCGGTCCAAACCCAACTCCCTCGAGCGGCCCATAGGATCCCGCACCCGAGACGTTGAAATAATCCAGGCTGAATCGCCCGAAAACTTGAACCGTCGGCGCCGCACTGAAGTCAATTCTCGTGTCGAAGCTGTTTTGCGAGTAGGTGCCGGATCCTGCCGCTACGTAATTATTGAAAACCGCTGAGTTGGTGGGATCAGGGAACATTGCAAGGATCTTGGCAGCCTGCGGAGATACATCTCCAATCGGAATCTGGTTGTTAACGTATGGCACGCGACCCAAGCCGCCGTCGCCCGGCACCGGCTTAAAGACCTGTCCGCCCACAATACCTAAACTCGTACTGCCACCTTGTTCGACATTGAGATATTGACTCAGATCGCAAGGCCCCGTCGCACTGGTGCACGTTTGCTTAGCCGTCAAGGTGGGAACTGTTAATAGGTTCGTGGTCCCATTCGATTCCCGAGTAGCCTGATAGTCCCCAAAGAAGAATAGTTTGTTTTTGATGATGGGGCCGCCGATGGTGCCGCCAAACTGCTGCCATTTATCGTGGGGTATAAATTTACCCGTAATCGGATTAGGAGCATACTGCGTGAATGGATCCCGAGCCGCTGTGGCATCCGTGCGCCGGAACCAGAAGCCCTCGCCGTGAAAGTCATTGCTGCCAGACTTCGTCTGTACCGTAACCACTCCGCCCAGAGCCTTGCCAAATTCCGCGTCGAAATTTTGCAGGTCGATTTTTGTTTCCTGAATGGCATCCAGGTTCGGGTTCACTACGATGATTCCCAGGATCGGGTCCTGATTGTCCGTGCCATCGAGTTCGAACGCAGTTCCGCTGAAATGCTGCCCATTCACAAAAATTTGCTGACTGCCTTGCGGGTTCTCGGTTGCCGCATGGCTCCAGCCCACCATCTTCTGCGTTCCGGGTGACAGCAACTCGAACGAGGTGAAGTTGCGGTTCATGATCGGCAAGTCTTCCACATACTTCTGATTGAATTCGATCGAGACGTCCGCGCGGTCAGTCTTCAATTGCTCCGCTTCCGCGGTTACCTCCACCTGTTCACTGGTCGACCCAACCTGAAATTGTCCGTCAATGTGGGCAGTGGAGTCGGCCGAAACGGAGATATCTTTGAACTCAATCGTTTTGAAGCCTTGCGCTTCGATGTGCACGGTATAAGGATCGGGGATGAGGTGGGTGACACTGTAATTGCCACTTTCGTTCGTTGTGGCTTGGTCAGTCGTCCCCTTCGCCTGATCGGTCACCGTAACCTTTGCGTTCGCGACAGCCGCACCCGAGGCGTCCGTGACCGTACCGGCTATGCCGCCGAAAACTGCTTGACCGGATGCTTTTGGTGCCCAGACAGCACAGAGCAGTACGGACGCTGCCACAGCGGCCATCGATGACCTCTTCATGAACTGCCTCCTCGAACCCTTTTAAGTGGTGCCCCAGAAAAACGCGGAACTGTACTTATCCGTTCAGCGTGCAAGTCCTAGTACAAAAGGACTATCGAATTAAGTTACATTAGGTTTCATGCCGTTACTAGGAGTAAACTGTTGCGGCTCGGCGAGATACGGAGGACCGTTACTCCGTTTGTCACATGGCTTTGACCCATAGCTACGACGCGGGAAGAGAGCAATGCTTCCAACAAATAGATAGACTTATTAATAGTCATAGCCTGCGAAGCTCGGAGGCGCTCTGCAAGTTGCTCCGCTATCTGGCCGATCGCGCCCTCGATCACCCTGGCGTGGCGCTCAAGGAATACCAGATCGCCATCGAGGTCCTTGGCCGCTCCAGTGATTTCGATCCGCAAAGCGACTCATCCGTACGAGTGCAGGCGGGACGCTTGCGCGTGAAGTTGGAAGAATATTATGCCGGCGAGGGGCAGCATGATTCCGTTATCGTCGAGTTGCCCAAGGGATCCTATGCCCTCAGTTTCCGTGTTCACGCACCACCGATCCAAATGGCTGAACGCGCTCGGAGGATCGAAACCAGTGGTCATAGAGATAAAGATGATGACTGGAAGGATCTGGGACAGCAGCCGTCAAACCGAGGCTGGATAATCGCAGTAGTTGTGCTCTCGGTCCTGCTGCTCTATTCCTGGGTGCTGATAGCCGGTAAGCGGGCTCAAACGAATCCAAAAGACTCGATTCCCGCCGCATACCAGGTGTTTTGGAATCGCTTTATCACTGGTTCCCAGCCGCCCTGGGTAATCTTCAGCAATGGCAACTTCGTGGGTCGGCCGGAGACTGGCATGCGGTACTTCAATCCGTCGGCCGACTCTGGATCCCTCATCCTCGATCACTACACCGGGGTGGGCGAGGTGCTGGCGGTTCACCAACTCGATCACATTTTCGTCCTCTTCAACCAGCAGCTTCGCGTAAAACGCGGCAGCCTCTTCTCCTTGGACGATGCCAAAAACAACAATCTCATTCTCGTCGGCTCTCCGGCCGAGAATCTCACCCTCTTGGATATCCCCGGAACACAGGACTTCGTTTTTCAGCGCATCACTGACGGTCCTCGCAAGGGGGACCTGGGAGTGCTCAATACTCACCCTCAACTCGGCGAGCCAAAGCTGTTTGTAGGAAGCCTCCCGACCCAACCGACGACAGAAGACTATGCAGTGATCGGACTGGTTTCGGGCATCGATCCTGCCCGCTCCGTCCTTATCCTTGCCGGAACCACCACTTTCGGCACGCAAGCGGCTGCGGAATATATTTGCCGCCAGGATTCGCTGGAGCAGCTATTGCATGTCCTGGGAGTCTCCAACGCTTCGGACCTTAAGCCCTTCGAAGCGCTGTTGCGAGTGAAGGTGGCTCATGGAGTTCCCGTGATGACGGACCTCATCGCCGTACGCAAGCGCGGCTAGCGCAAAAGTTCGAGCGGGAATACCCATAATTTGAATGCTCAACTAGGGAGCAAGCGTTCCCGGCGGAACCAGATGTGGATCCAGTTGGGCGGCCTTTCGATATTCCCCATCCGCCTCTTCCTTCGCACCTTTCCGACTAAGAGCCAACCCAAGTTCGTAGTGCGCCACCGCATACGTCGGCTTGACCTGAATTGCCGTGCGGAACTGAGAGATCGCCCCATCAAGATCTCCGGCATTGAGCAACCGGCGGCCGGAATTAGTGGCGAAAGTTGCACCTTGCAGATCGGTCTTCGCCTTGGTCATCTCGGCGCCGGCTTTACCTTCGGCCGCCGCCCCGGCGCTGTCGCCAAGCTGGCGCAGCACACCTGCCAGCGTCGTGTGAGCTCCCGCAAAATCCGGATCAAGTCGAATCGCCTGCCGGAGTGCCTCCGCCGCCTCAGGCAGCTGATTCATCTGCTTGAGGACTGTTCCCAGCGTGTAGTAAGCCTCTGCGTAGCTTGGCTGAACTTGAATCGCTTGGCGCAATTCTTCCGCCGCCCCGGCAAAATCACCCGATTGCCACAGAGTTACTCCCAGGCTGTAATGCGCGTCCGCCAGTTGCGGGTCCAGGCGAATCGCCTCCCTCCATTCGGCGATCGCGCCCGGCAGATCGTCTTTGAGCTTGAGAGCCAAAGCCAGATCATGATGCAAGCTGGCTCTTGCCGGCTCCAGCTTAAGCGCGGCACGAAACTGCGCCACTGCTCCCTCAAAGTCCGTCTTCTGCAAATACGCTGTCCCCAGGTTGCCCTGAAATCCAGCATCGCCAGGCCGAAGCCGAATGGCTGCTTGAAATTCTTTGATGGCAGCCTCAGCTTCACCCCGTTGCAGCAGGGCCAAGGCTAAATTGTTGTGCGCTTCCGGATCCCTTGGTGTGAGCTCCACAACCTTGGTAAAAGCCGCTACGGCGCCATCGGGCTCTCCCCGCCGCTGCAGCGAAAGACCCAGGCTGGTTTGCAGCGGTGCGAAATCGGGCTTAAGCTTCACCGCCTCTTCAAACGATCGCAGCGCTTCGTCGGGATTGGCCGCAGCCTCGAGCGTCGTTCCCCGGTAATACCAGGCCATCGCATCCCTGGAATCGAGCTTCACTGCATGGTCCAGTTCGACCTGCGCTTTCTGTTTTTCGCCTTCGTTCGAGAGGGTGACGCCCAGATGAAAATAAGCCGGTTCATACTCCGAGTTTAACGCGATAGCTTCTCGGAACTCTTTCTCCGCTTCGTCAAATCGCGATTGCTGGGCGAGTAACGATCCAAGTTCGTCATGCAACTCAGCTTCCTGCGGCGCCAGCCGCGTTGCCTCTTTGAATTCGCCAATCGCTTCATCGGTCTTATGCTGCAAAGTAAGAGCACGACCGAGCCCCTGACGTGCCTGCCATTGTTGTGGCGCTAAATCCACCGCCGCGCGGAGTTCACCGATTGCTTCATTCAACAGACCCTTGGCCTGCAGAGCCTGTGCCAGGTAGGCGTGAGCAATGGCTAGCTTCGGGCGAAGCCTCACCAGCGTTCGAAAATGCGTGATCGCGTCGTCAAGATTCCCTTGCGCTAACAACACTTGGCCCAGCATATTTTGAGCGTCAGGATTTCGCGGGTTCAGCCGCACCGCCTTCGCGAAAGCCGCACGCGCTCCCGGCAAATCACCACGCTGCATAGCAACGCGGCCGCTTTCGTAAGCCGCGGAAC
>JBAVZU010000237.1:0-3214 GCA_049588915.1 Candidatus Sulfotelmatobacter sp. | reverse complement strand
ACAGCGGTGAAGGTGATGCCCTGATTGAAGAAAGATTGGTCCGCCTCATGTTTGCTGCGCTGCAACTCGTCCCGCCCCAGGTTCAGGAGCAGGTTGTGCAGCGGGCGATAGTGTTTTCGCGGATGGTCGGCGGCGCTGAACATCTCGTCGTAACCGCCGTTCAGTTCGTACCGGTGCAGGGCTTCGGCACCGCTACGATCGGACGTGTCCGTTTCTGTAATCATACCTGCCCGCCGATCGATGCCAGCATAGCTCACTGGCTGATGAATCCATCATCGGGAATTACGATTGGCGTTATTAAAGAAACCGAGCAGAACGCCCGCTCGATCCTAAGCTCTGGATCGAGCGACTTCTGTGACGCTTTCGGCGGGGTTTTCGTTGCTTTGCGACTGGAATTCTATGTCGGGCAACTGCTCAACCGCCCTGCGAAGGGACTGCTCCCAGCTGGAATGGATCAGGTTCAGGTCTCTGTCTCCGGCTGAGATGCGTCGGTAGCGGGTGATTTGCAGGCTATCTTTCCTGTAAAGCAAGAGGTCGAAGGGTGGTCCGACGGTTACATTGGAACGCATGGTTGCGTCCATGGACAACAGGGCATACTTCGCGGCAACCTCCAGGGAAGTTGTCGGCTGGATGCCCCGATCAAGAACCGGCCGGCCGTACTTGCACTCACCGAGCTGCAGGTACAACGAATCCTCAGTAGCCGCCAGAGGATTTCCCTGGGGATAAATAAGATAAAGGTTGGAATCCTGACCGCGAACCTGGCCTCCCAGCAGCAAGTGGACATTAAAGCTGAAGGAGTCGCGCTCCAGCGACGCACGGTCGATGTCTGAAACCCTGCGCACGCAGTCTCCCACGATGCGGGCGGCATCATAAAGCGAACTGGCCTGGGCAAGTCCTCGTCCGGAATCGAAATCGTCTCCCAGCAACGTGATTACCGATTGGCTAATGGAGAGGCTGCCGCTGGTCAGGATTACGAATACTCTCTCCCCGGGCTGAACAAACCGGTACATCTTGCGGCAGACATTGACTTGATCAAAACCCGCGTTGGTCCTTGAATCGGACGCCAGTACCAGACCTTCGCGCACCGCGATTCCCAAACAATATGTCACTGGGCCCTCTGTTTGAACCTACCGCATAATACACCGATTGCGTACCCCGAATTTGTGATGCAGAGCAGCAAGAAAAATGTAAGACATCCATCCTTAATCCGTGGTAGTTTCTGCATCTCACCTCCTCGCGCGCCGGCTCTGGAGGGTATCTGATAAACATGCTGATTCGTCTTGGCTACGACATTCAATTCGATGTAACTGGGGAAGTCCCAATCGTGACCCTGCTCAATGTGCATCCCTCGCGGGAGAAGGACTTGCGAGAGGCCGACGAATTAAGCACCGACCCGCTGGTCAGCATCGAGAACTACCAGGATACTTTTGGAAATCATGCCTGCCGCCTGCTGGCTCCGGCGGGCAAGATCCGGTTCCAGAATTCCACTCTCATTGAAGACTCGGGAGTGCCCGATATTGCCTGTCCAGATGCTCCCGAGGTCCGTGTCGACCAGCTTCCGCCGGCCGTTCTGCCCTTTCTTATGAACAGCCGGTACTGCGAGGTGGATCTGTTATCGAGCACGGCTGCGGAGTTGTTCTGGAATGCGCCCAGAGGATGGGCGCGGGTTCAGGCGGTATGCGCTTGGGTCCACAGCAAAGTCACTTTCGGATACGAATTCTCGAATCCCGTTCGCACTGCTCTCGGTGTATATACGGAGCGGGTAGGCGTCTGCAGAGACTTCCAGCACCTTGCGATTACGTTTTGCCGGGCGCTCAACATCCCCGCTCGCTATGCAACCGGATATTTGGGAGATATTGGAGTACCCCTTGCTCCCTGTCCGATGGATTTCAGCGCCTGGTTTGAAGTCTATCTGGGCGACCGCTGGTGGACCTTTGACGCCAGGCACAACGTTCGGCGCATCGGAAGGGTTTTAATGGCGACAGGACGCGACGCAACCGACTGCGCGATAACCACGTCATTCGGAAGAGCCCGCTTAATCTCCTTCCAAGTAACTTCTGATGAAGTGCAGGCTTCATCGGGAACCGATTGATAGCAATTCTCCGTCACGGAATTGAATACTCTCACGGTCATTGGCCGGGAACTTTGTCGGGGCGGGCGAATCACGCGCTCACTCCAAACGAGACTATTTGCTGGGGATTTGAGGTGGACTCCAAAGGTCCTGAACATCTCGCGCACGGGTGTCTGGCCGGTACGTCGAGCGAAACCCATCGGCGATGGAAGTTTGCTAACGGGAAATGAGCACTATCGCTCTCGGTTAACCTGCCAACCCGAAGTAATATTCGACGACAGCATTTCAAACGGACCTTGTCCAGAAGTCGGCTTGTGGGCCGTGACCACCATCAGGTGTCTTCCAGTCCGAGATTGTCGTTCACGGCTTGGCCTAGTTTCTGCTTGCAGCCGAGATACCACTCCGTTGTCTGGACCGATGCGTGTCCAAGTAGAAACTGAATTTTTCAAGTTCTCCACCAGAGAGATAGCATAGCCGAGCACAAGTGCGACGCAAGTCGTGAGGAGCCAGATTCTTGATGTCAGCACGTCTGGCCGCCGCTTTCACCACGTGCCAGATGGCCTTTGGCGTGATTCCATCGCCCCAGATCTTATCCAGTCGACTTACTCGACGAAAGATCGCCCCACCCTTGATGCCAGCCGCCGTGATCCACTCATCGACCGCGCGTTTCACCCAGGGTGGGACAGGAACGGTCCGAATGTGCTTTCCTTTGCCAACCAGGTCGGCAATCACGCAGCGCTGCCGTACGGAGGCGGACGATGAGGTCACGAGCGCGGATCAGCGTCAATGCCTGCTGCTGTTGCAGCGTGCGATGCGCGATAGGACGCAAAATGTTGGGATCAAGCCGGGCGAAGCGCGCCAGTTTCTCGGCATCGACTTGGTCGCTCTTGCGGTCACTATGAGAGATCGCCCGCAGCTCCCGCACGTTCGCCACGATTACCTCGTGTCCGAGCAACTGAAGCTGTTCGCTGATCCAGATTGAGTGCGTGCCGGCCTCCATGGCCACTCGAACTGGAGCTAGATTCTTAAACCACTTGTCCACGCCTTGGGGATTGGTTCGGAACCGACCCCGGTCGACCACGTCTCCATTTTGGTTGATCGTGCAATAGTGGCTCCAGACATCTCCCAGGTCAACGCCGATGG
>JBAVZU010000236.1:0-12839 GCA_049588915.1 Candidatus Sulfotelmatobacter sp. | reverse complement strand
GGATAGAATAGTCCGGCATCCCCTCGACTTTCTTCGGAGTAGGGGGTGGGGGCGGAGGCGGGGGCTCCTCGGCTTTTTTCCTGGGAATCGAATAGGGACCGATATCGCCGCCCGGCCCTCCGGCATCCGGCGGAGCGTCTTGCTTGGGCTTGCCATTGTCGTCGGGAGGGGGCGAAGACTGCGTCTGGGATTGATCTTGGGCGGAAGCAGGCTTGACCGTGAAAAGAAGAGTCCAAGAAACTGCCATCACCAGCATCCAAACTATGGATTGCGGCGAACATAACCGACGATTCATACTCATAAAATTGGCCAGCATCGGAACCCCGAAAGAGGTTAAATAGACTATTGGGAGCGAAAAGTCCCTGTGCTAGTATAGACGCTGGGATTCGCGATTGGGATGTTTTGCCCGGCTCCCGTTACTCCTCCGCTGGCAACGACTACAATCTGGCGAAGTCTAACTCTCAGTAAGCGGGACTTTCTACTGTCCTGCCGGGCGTCGTACATGACAAAATTTGCTTCTGCATTATTCGCCGTTTGCCTGTCTTTTCCTCTCATCATAGCCGCGCAGAAGTCTGACTCCGCGCATAATCAGCCAACAATCGCCATAAACCAGATTCATACGGGCATGCGTGGTGTGGCTTACACGGTGTTTGAAGGTGTGAAGCCTGAGGCCATGGAAGTGGAGGTCTTGGGCGTGCTGCACAACGTCAATGGACCAAAAGGCGACGTCATCCTGGTGCGGCTGCACGGGCAAAAGGTGGAATACACGGGTGTGGTAGCTGGTATGAGTGGCAGTCCTGTGTATCTCGATAGCAAATTGGCGGGGGCGTTGGCTTTCCGCATCGGAGAATTCTCCAAGGAGCCGATTGCCGGAGTGACGCCGATCGCCGATATGCTGGAAATTAACGCGCTCGACCAATCGCCGGCGGAAGAGACTGCGGCGATTAAGCCGACAGTAAACACCGTTGCCGGAAAGACCGGTACGCCCGGGATCGTTGGCTTACCTGACTCGGCGCAAAACGGGTTCGCGAACTATCTCAAACCGATTGAGACGCCTCTGGTCTTTAACGGATTCTCCCAACAAGCCATTCAGCTTTTCGCCGGAAAGCTCGGATCCGCCGGCATTGTGCCGGTGATGGGCGCGGGCTCGGTCAGTGACGAAAAGCAGCCTGAACCGGTTGAAGCGGGATCAGCCATCAGCGCCGTCCTGGTGCGCGGCGACATGGATATCGAGGCCACCTGCAGCGTCACCTACGTGGATCCTCGGCGGCTCTTGGCTTGCGGCCATCCCCTTCTGCAATTTGGTTCGGTCGATTTGCCCATGAACAAGGCTGAAGTTCTGGCCACGCTCGCTTCGCCGCTGAATGCTTTTAAGATCGTGAATACGACCGAGCCCGTCGGAACATTCGTTCAGGATCGCCATACCGGCATCATGGGCGTGTTCAACCGGCAACCGGACATGATTCCGGTTACGCTGAGCATCCACAGCAGCACGGGACTGAAGCAGTTTCATTACGAAGTGCTGAATAATCCGAAGCTGACCCCCGTGGCGCTGATGGTCACGGTGTTCAACGCGCTGCATGGAGTCAACGAGTTCGGCGAAGAGATTACGTATCGTCTGGCGGGCAGTATTGGGGTCAAGGGATTTCCGGACGTGACGATGCGGAATATGTTCGCTCCGTCGGAGAATGCGCAGCCTGCCGCCATGCAGGCGGCGATTTCCTTGGGCGAGCGCTTCGAACGGATCTATGACAATCCTTATACCGCCGCGGCCGTCGCGGGGGTGAAGCTGGATTTTGATTTGGTCCGCGAGCGTCGCTGGGCGCGGCTGGAGAGCGCTCGAACCGATGTGACGGAGGCTCGGCCGGGCGAAGAAATTATGCTCGAGACGGTGTTGGCGCCCTACCGCGGCGAGCGCATTGTGCAGCAGATTCCGGTGAAGATTCCAACGTCTGCGAGTAAGGGGACTCTACGCATTCTGGTGAGCGACGGCGACACGCTGGATCATATGGGGCGCTCGAATGCCGCGTTCGGACGCAAGCTTGACCTCGCCTCCACCATTTCGCTGCTTAATAAGGAGCACTCGAATAACCGTGTCTACGTCTCATTGCTTGAGGCTGATCCTGAAGCGCGCGTCGCCGATAAGGTGATGCCGACGCTGCCCATTTCGATCATGAATGTGATGGATGGCATGCGAGGCAATCAGGAGATGATTGTCAGCGGTGAATCAAACGTGGATGAAACGGCAACAGCTTCGCTGGATTACGTGGTATCGGGAGCACAGCTGCTGACGGTGACGGTCAAATAGCACTGAGATCCTATATCGAATACCGATCATCATCTAGGATCTAGTTTTATTCTTTGTTTTCGCCCATTTGCTGAGTTAGATAGCGTTCGTATCCCAGTTCGCGAATCTGGTGCATCTGGGCTTCGAGGAAGTCAACGTGCTCCTCTTCGTCCTTGAGCAGGACCACGAATAAATCGCGCGAGCCGTTGTCGCCTTCCTTCGTAGCGATGGCCACGGACTCGTTATATTGCTTCACCGCCCCAATCTCGAGCGCCAAATCGCTTTCCAGCATCCCCTTCACTGTGCCGCCAACCTTCAACTCCAGCGGCATCATGGACGGACTGCCATCAAGAAACAGGATCCGCTCGATGAGCACTTCGGCGTGTTTCATTTCTCCGATCGATTGTTTCTTGATGAAGTCGGAGAGCCGGTGATATCCCCAGTTTTCGCACATCTCGGCGTGAAGAAAATACTGGTTAATGGCGGTCAGTTCTTCCCGGAGCGCTTTATTCAATTCAGCGAGGACTTTAGAGTTACCTTTCATGGCGAAGCGAGTATGCCAGAAGAAAGGACTGACCGGCAAGGACTGCAATCACAAAACGAGCCACGATTTGTTTATTGAAACAACAGCACAGCGGCTTTTTCCATGTGACGGAAGCCGTCGGTAGCCCATGCGGCCAGGAACATGAGCGCTCCGTTATAGCCTACGTGCGCCAGAAAGCTTGACGCTACCGACTTTGTAACGGCACGCACCGTGGTGAGAACAACCCCAACCAAAATGATGATCAGCACGGCCGACCACGAGCGATACTGAAGATAGTGCATCAGTCCGAAAGGCAGAGCGGTAAGAACGATTCCCCAAATCACTCCCATCCGGCGCGCCAGTACTGGGTACAGAAACCCGCGAAAGAAAAGTTCTTCCATCAGCGGACCGAGGGTGATGGCGAAGGCCACGGTGAGATAGGCGTCCAGCGGACGATCGAAGAATTGATCGAAAGGTGTGGTCTTGGGCATTGGAAGAAATCGACCCAATGCGTCCAGACCGAGCATGAGGACTCCGATCCCGACGACCTTAAGGCCACCAGCGCCTGGCCAATTCCAGCGGATGGCCGGCCAGAATCGTATGTGGTATTTGCCCTCGATCAGCAGGATCATATACACACCGACTGCGGCATATGCCACCAACTCGGCTAGCAGCGCCAGCGCCGGCTTCTGAGCCACGTCCACCCAACTCTGGTGCGGATAGGCGAATTGCCGCGCGGCGAGGACGATGACGACTTGCGCGACAAAGAGAATGCCGAGGGTAAGCGCGGCGAGCAGAAAAACATCCCAGCCTGTCCACACCGGATTTTCATCGGCTTTGGGCGGGCGCTTTAGGGGTTGAGGCTGAGTCGTCGGAAATGATTCGAGAGCAAACGGAGTGATCGTTTGCGGCTTGCCATTAAGCGACGGTGGATCAAACTGCGGGTTGTCAGATGAGGACAAAAACAGTTTTCCTCCACTCTACCGCGGCTTATAAGATTAACACTGATGGTTGCCGGGTTCGTGATTTAGCTCAATCTAGGGGCTTGTTCGCGCAACGTTACCAGTCAGTCTTTATGCGCCTCGACGTAGGAGCGCAACACCGCGTTCATGCGCGTAAGATGGCCTTCCCCTTGTCTTTTGAACCAGTCGAAAACGTCGCTGTCGAGGCGTAGATGGACCGAGGTCTTGCCGGGTGGCATGACGATCCGGGCGCGTTTCCAAAAATCGTCACCCACAGGTGCGGCCTCCGGCGCATCAGCCCGGGTTTTACCTGCGCCGTGGGAGAGTTTTCTTTTGATCGCTTTAAGCGAATATCGCACGGTAGTATTTTTCTGTGTCATGCCGGTTTGCCCTCCTTGCGCTGATAATGCGGACAATGTTTTCGCCGCGCCAAGTGTAAACGACGTGCAGCACCGTCTCACCCGATAACCCAAGCGCGAGGTATCTTATCTCGCGATACTCCGCGCGATCCTCGATGGCTTCAATCGTCGGGTTTTCGAAGATCAAGGCGGCGTCCAAGAAGTCGATCCCGTGACTTCTGATGTTGGCGGCGTTCTTTTCTTCGTCCCATTCAAAGCTCAACTCAGCCATGACGGTCTGAGTCAATAATACACAATTGTGTACACAATAGCAAAATGAATTGAGGCAGATCCGGTCTTCCTGAACCTGATCTTCCTAGAAGAAAGTCGAGTTCGCTTCCCGCAAACGCTGAGCGCTGCTCCACCCAAAATGAAGCGCCCACGCTACGCACTCCGCTTTCCATTCCCCGTAAAATATCCCGCCAAGGCCTGCCCCGTATACGACCTCTTCACTCTCGCGACCTGCTCCGGCGTGCCTTGCGCCACGATGCGACCGCCTTCTTCGCCGCCTTCCGGGCCGAGGTCGATGATCCAATCGGCGTTGCGGATCACATCCAGATTGTGCTCGATGATGATGATCGAATTGCCCAGGTCGGTCAAACGGTGAAGCACATCGAGCAATTTCTTAACGTCATCGAAGTGCAGGCCGGTGGTCGGCTCGTCAAGCAGATAGAGAGTCTTGCCGGTCTGGCGCTTGCTCAACTCGCGAGCCAGTTTGATGCGCTGGGCTTCGCCGCCGGAGAGGGTTACCGCAGATTGACCTAGATGAATGTATCCCAGGCCAACGTCCACCAGCGTTTGCAGCTTCTGCCTGATCTGCGGGATGTTTTCAAGAATAGGAAGTACGTCGGAGACCGGCATTTCCAGCAGATCGGCGATGGAGTATCCGTTATATTTCACGGCCAGCGTTTCGTGATTGTAGCGGCGTCCTCCGCAGACTTCGCAGAGCACGTAGACATCCGGCAGAAAATTCATTTCGATGCGGCGCTGGCCCTCGCCCTGGCAAGCCTCGCAACGGCCGCCAGAAACGTTGAAGGAAAACCGGCCCGGCTTGTAGCCGCGCTCGCGCGCCTCTGGCAGCATGGCATAAATATCGCGAATCGCCGTGAATACTCCGGTATAGGTCGCGGGATTCGAGCGCGGGGTGCGGCCGATCGGCGACTGATCGATGCGAATAACTTTGTCGATCTTCTCTGCGCCGACAATCGCTTTGTGCTCGCCAGCTTTTTCGCGCGAGCGATAAAGTTGCCGCGCCAGGGCGCGATACAAAATATCGTTCACCAGCGTGGATTTGCCCGACCCGGAAACGCCAGTGACCACTATCATCACGCCGAGCGGGAAAGTTACATCCAGGTTTTTGAGATTATTTTCCTTAGCGCCGAGAATCGTCAGAGCTGCGCCGTTTGCCGGGCGGCGCTCGGCCAGCATCTCGATCTGCGCCTTTCCGGAGATGTAGGCGCCGGTCAGCGAGTTGGGATCGAGCATGATTTCTGCGGGGGTGCCGCGGGCTACGAGGTTGCCGCCGTGGCGTCCTGCGCCGGGGCCAAGATCGATTACATAATCGGCGCGGCGTATGGTTTCTTCGTCGTGCTCGACCACCAGCACCGTGTTACCCAGATCGCGCAGATTCTCGAGCGCGGTCAGCAGGCGGCCATTGTCCCGATGATGCAGGCCGATCGAAGGCTCGTCCAGAACGTAAAGCACTCCGCGCAGCTTCGAGCCGATCTGCGTAGCCAGACGGATGCGCTGACCCTCTCCACCAGATAGAGTGGCCGCCGAGCGATCGAGCGAAATATAGTTCAATCCAACCGCATTCAGAAATTGCAGGCGCTCGACCACTTCATGCATCACGCGGCCCGCAATTTTTTCTTCGCGCCCCGCAAGCTTAATGCTTCTCGCGTCTTCAAGGGCACGGGAAATTGGCAGCGCGGTAAAGTCGGCGATCGACATGCCATTCACTTTCACGGCCAGGCTTTCCGGGCGGAGGCGTTTGCCGTGACAGGCCGGACAGTCCGTCGCCGACATGTGATCCATCAGCCAATCGCGATAGCCTTCGGAAGTCGATTCCTCAAGGTTCTGCTTCAAGTATCCGAAGATTCCGCGGAAGCCGGTCTTGCCGCGGACGGATTCCCCATTCAGCAGCAGGTCCTGAATCTTCTCGGGAAATTTCTCGAAGGGCGTGTTGAGGTCGATGCCGTGGGCTGCGGCGGTGACTTGCAACGCGTGAATCAAGCCTTGCGATGCGGAGCCAGGACCGAGGCCACCATCGAGCAGCGGCTTCGACCAATCGGTGATCACTTTCGCGGGATCGAAGTCATACTTGCTGCCGAGCCCGTGGCATTCGGGACAAGCTCCATACATGCTGTTGAAGGAAAACGAACGTGGCTCAAGCTGAGGTACACTGATGCCGCAATCCGGGCAGGCCAGCTTTTCTGAATAAAGTTGCTCATCGCCACCCACCACTGCAATCTGCACCAGTCCACCCGCCAACTTCATTGCCAGCCCGACTGACATTTCCAGGCGATGCTCGATGCCAGGCTTGACCAGCAAGCGATCAACCACCACTTCGATGGTGTGGTTTCTTCGCTTGTCGAGATTCAGATCATCCTCCAGGTTCACCAGTTCGCCATCGACTCGTGCGCGGGTATACCCATGCTTGAGCAACGTCTCCATCTCTTTTTTGAACTCGCCCTTACGGCCACGCACGATTGGAGCCAGCACCATTACGCGGTCTTCGGGAGTGAGGGCCATCACACGCTGCACGATTTGTTCGGCCGACTGACGGCTGATGGGGCGGCCGCACTTTGGGCAATGCGGAACGCCAATGGAAGCGAACAAAAGTCGAAGATAATCGTATATCTCGGTAATCGTGCCCACGGTGGAACGCGGACTGCGGCTGGTAGTCTTCTGTTCGATCGAGATCGATGGGCTCAGTCCATCAATGGCATCGACATCCGGGCGTTCCATCTGGTCCAGAAACTGCCGCGCGTAGGTGGAAAGCGTTTCCACATAGCGGCGCTGGCCCTCGGCGTAAATGGTGTCAAAGGCAAGGGAAGACTTGCCGGATCCGCTCAAACCGGTAACCACGGTGAGGGTATTGCGTGGAATCTCCACGTCTATGTTCTTGAGGTTATGCTGGCGCGCGCCGCGCACCGAAATCTTGGTGATAGCCATGTAATGCTTTGTCTGAAAGTCCGGGCTGGATCGACCTTCCGTAATATCGACAGGACTACAGATCCGTTCGACATTAGGAGTGCGCAGCTTTACTCCGTATCTTAGTCGTCAACAGCGCCAAGCGTCAACGAACGGTAGATTGAAGATGCCGCATAGACGAAAGTTAAGGCCGCGGCATCTGAATTAACGCATTTTCTAAGTGTAACTAGACAGGGTGGTTGACCGTGATTTCGCTCTTCATGCCTCTGATTCTTTGTATGACCGTGGTGGCTTCGGTTGGAATTGGCGTTATCGCGGCTTACGTCGTTGTTTTCGGAATCCTGCAAGCCTGCGCTCCCGCCTCACAGGTGGAAGCACGAACCCGGCTGGTTCTCGTGCCAACGCAGAACCATGCCAGCGGTGATTAAAAACCCTCCCGCTCTCTGAAGGCCACCAGCCAGCGGCTAAAGCCGCGCCCTTTCAAGTGGAACTCACTGAGCCACCACCCCGCGCTTTCATTGACTTGACCTCGCCTCACGCCTACCATTGCACGACCTTTTATTCGGGTGAACCGGATCGCCAAACATGATCGGTCAAACTATCTCGCACTACCGCATCGTCGAAAAACTCGGTGGTGGCGGGATGGGCGTGGTGTACAAGGCCGAAGATATCAAGCTGCACCGCTTTGTCGCCCTGAAGTTCCTGCCCGATGTGATTTCCAAGGATGCACAAGCTCTTGCCCGCTTCCAACGCGAGGCGCAGGCTGCTTCTGCCCTGAATCATCCGAACATTTGTACCATCCACGAGATTGACGACGAGCACGGCGACGCCTTCATCGCCATGGAGTTTCTGGATGGGCTGACCCTGAAGCATCGCATCGGCGGGCGACCGATGGAAACGGATTTGATTCTGTCGCTCGCCATCGAGATCGCCGACGCACTCGACGCCGCACACGCAGAAGGTATCGTCCACCGCGACATCAAGCCTGCGAACATTTTCGTCACCAAGCGCGGTCACGCCAAGATTCTGGACTTTGGGCTGGCGAAGGTCATGGTCGCGGCCAGTTCCTCCAGCAACATTGGGTCTCTTAACACGCAAACGGGTTCGGTGGATGCGGATCATCTCACCAGTCCCGGCTCTACGCTCGGAACCGTCGCCTACATGTCCCCGGAGCAGGCGCGGGCGAAGGAACTGGATGCACGAACGGACTTGTTCTCGTTTGGCGCCGTCCTCTATGAGATGGCGACGGGGCAACTGCCTTTTTATGGCGAAAGCTCTGCCTTGATCTTCAAAGCAATCCTCGATTCTGATCCGCCCCCGCCGATTCGTTTCAATCGCGATATTCCGCCCAAGCTGGAAGACATCATCAACAAAGCGCTGGAGAAAGACCGGGAGATGCGGTACCAGCATGCCTCGGAGATGCGCACTGATCTAAAGCGGTTGAAACGGGAAACGGAATCACGGCACGGCGTTCCGGCGAGTTCCGGGACGGTAGCGGTCGCACAGGAAAGCGGCTCGGGAATTACGCAACCGGCGGTCGCCCAGCCGCCGTCGCCCGCATCCGGTTCCTCCGCTGCGCTTGCTCCGTCTCCGTTATCGAGCACGGACCGTGTGGGAACGGGCACTCCTGCCCGTTCAGGCCGAGCCTATTTCGGAAAAAAGCTCGGCTGGGTTTTTGCTGCCATCATTCTAACTGCCGCCCTAGCCGCCGGCCTTTACTACCGCTCCCGGAAACACACTGCCCACGTGCTAACCGAGAAAGACACCGTCGTGCTAGCCGACTTCGCCAACAGCACGGGCGATGCGGTGTTCGACGACACGCTGAAGACCGCGCTCAGCGTGGCTCTGAACCAGTCGCCGTTTCTGAATGTGCTCTCGGATAATAAGGTCGCGACGACCTTGAAGATGATGTCCCGTCCGGCGGGCACGAAACTCACGCCCGAAGTCACCCGCGAGCTTTGCCAGCGGGCGGGCAGCAAGGCTTACCTTGCCGGGTCGATTGCCAGTCTGGGCAGCCAATACGTGCTGGGATTGAAGGCGGTGAATTGCCAGAGCGGAGACCCACTGGCCGAGCAGCAGGTGACGGCAGCGGGGAAGGAGAAGGTGCTGGACGCGCTGGGTGAGGCGGCGTCGAAGCTGCGAACTGAGTTGGGCGAATCGCTGGCGACGGTGCAAAAGTTAGATGTTCCGTTGTCAGAGGCGACCACGTCTTCGCTCGAAGCTCTGAAAGCCTACAGCCTTGGACGAAAGGCCTCCAACGAGAAAGGCCCCGCCGCAGCCCTGCCTTACGACCAACGCGCCATTGAGCTTGATCCGAATTTTGCCATGGGCTACGAGGTGGTGGGCAACGACTACTTCAGTCTCGTCGAGCTAGGGCGGGCCAGCGATTACTACACCAAGGCATTCCAGTTGCGGGAACATGCCAGCGAGCGGGAAAAGCTGGGGATCACTGCCGACTACTACCAGAATGTAACTGGAGAACTCGACAAAGCGGCCCAGACGTTTCAGGAGGAGATTGCGAGCTACCCGCGATACTACCCAGCACCTGTCGATTTGGGCACTGTGTACGCTGCGCAAGGGCAGCATGAGAGGGCTGCGGAGTCGTATCGCCAAAGCCTCCGCCTCGCCCCGGATAGTGCTGCCCCTTACGCAGGTCTTGGCAACGGCCTGCTCTGCTTGCAACGCTTCGAGGAAGCGCGGCAGATCATCCGCGAAGCGCAAGCGCGAAAACTGGATAATTTCTTACTCCACAATGCTCTCTACGCCCTGGCCTTTCTCGGCTCGGACTCAGCGGCGATGGCGGAACAGCAGCAATGGTATGCAGGCAAGCCCGAAGAGAACTTTGGACTGGCTCTGGCATCCGATACCGAGGCGTATGCCGGCCATCTGGGCAAGGCGCGGGAACTGAGCAAGCGGGCTGTGGACTCGGCCATTCGGGCGGACAGCAAGGAAAGTGGGGCGATCTGGCAGGAGAATGCCGCTATCGAACAAGCCGCTTACGGCAATCCTGCGGAAGCGCGACAGGCAGCGGCAGAGGCTTTGAAGCTGGCTCCCACGAGTCAGGGCGTCGAGGTCGAAGCCGCGCTTGCGTTTGCCATGGCGGGGGACACGGCGCGAGCCGAGACCTTGGCCCAAGACTTGGGGAAACGCTTCCCGCTGGACACGCAGATGCAGTCGCTCTGGCTGCCTGCGATTCAGGCGCAGTTGGCGTTGGACAAGAAGAATCCTGCTTCCGCCCTGACTGCCCTGCAAGCTGCTTTCCCCATCGAGTTGGGGCAAATCGCGTTCGTCGCCAATATTTCCTGCCTCTACCATGTGTATGTGCGCGGAGAGGCTTACCTGGCCGCGGGACAGGGCAAAGAAGCCGCCGCCGAGTTTCAGAAGATCATCGACCACAGCGGCATCGTCTGGAACTGCTGGACCGGAGCGTTGGCGCATCTGGGCGTGGCTCGGGCGAATGCGTTGCAGGCTCGGACTTCACAGGGAGCGGATGCCGACCTCGCCCGCAGTCGCGCGCTCGCGGCCTACAAAGATTTCCTTACGCTGTGGAAAGACGCCGACCCTGATATTCCTATCTTGAAAGAAGCCAGGGCGGAGTACGCGAAGCTGCAGTAGCGGCGTGGGCGATCTTCAAGTCATACCTGACCTGCTTCCAGAATCAATTTTTCGCTAACGCTATCAGGCGAATTGCGCTCAAATCCGGACCTGCTGGCTTCGGATTCTGGTAGTGCGCGGCTCTCGGAAGTTTTCCACGGCCCTACTGTGACATCTGACCTTGCGCCGCATATCTCATTCGCGCGAGCATAGCCGAGGTAGCCGCACTGCGGCAAGCCTCAGCGGCCCGCCCGCAACTCCTGTCCGCTCAAGATTTTGACCTCTAAGTTATTTGACATCAAGATTTTGCAGATACTTTTTGCAAACCCCGCGCCCACCAAGGCTTTTCAGAGGTAGGGGAGGGGGGGTACCCCCGAATCACACTAACTGTCCCAAACCGGTAACAGCGGGAGCCGAACTTTATTTCACGAAGAACTCCAACTGCTTCGTTCCCCGCGCCTGCGACTTACGCATCATCAATCCCTATCTTGCAGGCTGGTCATTGGGCGTGCTGCAGAGTAATCGAATTCAGGTTGTGGACCCAGCGCGCGGGGCGCTTGTCATCCGAGACGATCAATTGAAATGGGCCGTTCTTTCCGAGTGGCTGGCCGTCGCGGGTGTCGGCTACCAGCAGCACCTGGCCTTGATGGAAATCGGGGTCGACCTCGGCGAGCGAGAGCACGACGGCGTATCCGTCGGAACCGGTGGCGATCACATAACTTGTCATCGCTCCTCCCCGAAGTTCCTTGCCTAGTGGGGCGTTCACCTTGGCCAGCAACGTTGCAAGCGGGACTCCGGAATAGGTTTCGGAAGCATCAGTATGTCCGTTGTGAACAGTTAGCGAAACGCGCGGCAACGCCCGAAACTCCGCGGGCGAAAAGGTGACTGACGCGTGTTCGGCGGTGAGAACGAGTGAACCTTGCGGAGTAATGGCGTCGATGGTTTCGCATCCTGCGCAAGGAGGGCGCAGCATGCCGACAATGCCAGGCCGAGCAGGCCCATCATTGCCCAGCCAATCATCGTACGCGTGCGCATGGAACGAGGGATATCGCAAAGACCGCCAACCTTCAGAAGGTGAAACGACCACCGATTGTCGGAGCACAATTGTTGTTGTAGTTATATGGAACTCCGGGCTTATGAGGAATGGCGATGGCAAGTCCGCCGCTTACGTAGGAATACGCAATTCCGGCAAAACCGTCGAAACGCTTGGTGAAATGGTGATCCACATAGAACGATCCCTCGTTGAGGGTGCCCGCACAGGAACTGCGGAAGCCGGCTGAGGGCGAGCAGGTCGGCGGAATACGGAAATCGTTCTGCCGCTGTTGATACCACGACAAAGTAACGTCAGTTTTGCTGTCGATGGCGTATTTGCCTCCCGTCCACCAGATATTCACCAACTTTTCAGAATCAAGATTGTTGTCTTCAACGCCGCTCATAAAATAACCACCCTGGTCCGAGGCGCCAACGCCCAACGGATTCACCGGGTTATTCTGCCAGATGTATTCGTAGCCGGCGAACAACTTGAACCGGTCCCACGCATACTTGGCGGCAAACATAGCTGCGTTGTTGTCGGTCACGATGCCATATACGGTGTTGTTCGGGTCGATCAGATTGACCCCGCCAGTGATGGGATTTGTATTGATGCTGTCCATGATCGACTGATATGACTGCGTCGGACTCTGAGGCCCGAGCAAGGGGTTCAACACGCTGATCGCCTGGTTGTAATGCTGGAAGACGAAGTCGGCGGAGAACTTGCCGGAGGTTCCACCAAGGTTGAATCCATAGGCATTGTTATGCGCCGATTCCGGCGTGCAGGTGGTGGCAGTCCAGGTTGCCGAGGCCGAGTAGCAACCGCCAGAACCATCGGCGAATTTATACATCGCGCCGAAATGAACCTGGCCAAAGGTGAGGCGATACTTCAC
>JBAVZU010000235.1:0-7480 GCA_049588915.1 Candidatus Sulfotelmatobacter sp. | reverse complement strand
ATTAAGGCTGGAAAAAGCTACCAGTTTGTCATTCCGCAGCAGGAAGTCTGGATCGATAGCTGACGACTCTTGGAATTGGAGCGTCAAGACTTTGGATATAGCAGGGCTCAGTGATCGCTGGGAGTCTGACGCCAGAGCCAATGAGGCAGGTGCAAGCGGCCTGATTGGTTCAGATGTGGAAATCTCAGACAAGCGCCAGCCGGAAATTGGTAGAATTCACGCCGAGTCGATCGAACCAACGGAATGGAGCAAATTCCGTGGCTCGGAGACGTTACCAGAAGGGATCAGTAAAGTTCATCGGTGGTAAATGGCGGGGTCGTTGGCGGGAGGACGTTGTCCTCGCTGATGGCACCGTAAAGCGGGTAAACAAAAAGGCGGTCCTCGGCACTAAGGATGACTTCAGAACCAAGCGTTTGGCTCAACGCGCACTGGACTTGATTTTGGCGCCGATCAACTCGGTCCAGTACCGTCCGACTTATCAGATCACCTTCGCTGAATTTGCCCGCCGGGTGGTCGGAGAAGGTCAAAGCGATCGCGTATAAGGAGGGCGGATCACAGGCGACGGCAGGTCGGCACGTAAAGGGGAAGCTGGTCCCAGCATTTGGCAACATCGAACTGAAGGACATTACGACTGAGGTTCTTCAGAGTTATGCAGCGGACATGCTGGGACGTGGGCTGAGCGCAAAATACCTGCGGAATATTATCTCGACAATGAGTGCAATGTGGGACGTTGCATTGAGTTGGAAATACGTGAACCACAAGCCGTTTGCCGAGCTGATTCTGCCGGAATGCGAGCCACCCGACGCGGAGCCATATTCAGCAGAGGAGGTGATGAAGATTTTCCAGTCAGCAACAGAACCGTTCCAGACGTTTCTTTGGATCCTCGGTGAGTCGGGGATGAGACCGGCTGAGGTCTGCGCGATCGACGCCAAGCACATACATGTCGACGATCGGATCATTTCGGTGAGACAGTCGGAAAGCCTTGGGCACGTTGTCAGGCCGAAGACTTTCGCCGGCCACCGGGATTTCGCGATGTCGCCGCAACTGGCGGAACATCTGCGAAAGTTCCTTGGTGAAACGAAGGAGGGCTTGCTCTTCGTCTCACGAACGGGACGCCCGTGGCGGGAATCGAAAGTGGTCGAGAAACGCCTGAACCCGCTGCTCCGGAAACTCGGCATCAAGCAGAGAGGGCTCAAGGGTTTTCGGCACTACAACGCCACGGAAATGGACTTGCGGAACGTTCCGCTGAAGACGCGACAGACTCGGCTCGGACATGACGACCCGAGAATGACGCTCGGAATGCGAAACAAGAGCGGCTACACCCACATGGTGGGCGAGGATGACCGCCGTGCGGCAGCGATGTTCGGCGATATGTTCTCTCAGGTTTTGTGTCCAAATGTGTCCAAGAGTGGCAACTCTTCGGCACGGGCATTGGAAATAAGCGGTTGAATTCAGAGACCTACAAGGATTCCGCGAGAATCTGCTAGTTCGGGATGAGAAATTCAAATCCTCTCTCCCCGACCATTTAATCCCGCTGATTCTTCATCACTTACGCTGCCCTGCTTTTCTCTGCGGATTCCTCAAAATTGGGGCCATTGGGGCCTGGAACTTGGCTCCTAAATCTCTGAAGACCTCAGAACGGAATTGCCGGATTCTCCGTTGTCAGGTCTGTTGCCCTTGTCGGACGCGCTGAAGAACTTGTTCGTACGGACGGCCTTAAGGATGTGGTCTCAGCACTTTGAGTTGTTACCCAGGTGCTAAAGAATATTGACTGCGCGAGCTGCCAACAGAGCCACCGTGGTCAGGGAAATGAGCGATTGAACCATCATAAGCATTTTGGCCCATGTTGATAATACGGGACAGTCCGTTGGTGAAAATGCGGTACTGGTGTTGAAGGCGAGAAAAAGGTAATCCACAAAACCCGGACTCCAGCATTGCTCTCCCATCTCGCGCTTGGCTTGTTGATCGAGAGTCATCTGCGGAAAAAGGAATGCCCCGTCGGTATGTACGCCACGCAACTCACGCTCGCGCGGGCCACCTGCATCCAAACGCCAGTACCACGAGGCGAAGACCAGGATGTTCGTAATCCATAGCGCAGCTGCGGAACGCAACAGATCCTTAGGAGACTGTCGATGGGCCGGTAAACCCGCGACCAGCAGTCCGAGCGACCAGATCATGTCGACCGTCACGATGGAGCTCAGCAGATAGCCCAGGACCCTATTCAGGTCATCTTTACCGCGCTGGCGTGCCCACGCTGTGGGAATCAGAAGCACTCCGACCACCACGATGAGCAACCAGTCTGGGCCTGCTGACAGGGATTCGGGGAGAGAAAGGCGTAACCCGCCCACGGCAAGCAGAGCAAGCATCGCAGGCCAACGTGGCTCTAAATGTTTCGAAGTATTTGGCATCGTACTCCATGGTGCGACGCCGACTTGAAAACAGCAATTCAGCGTCGTTCTTTCGAAAGGAGATTGTCGCACGATGGGCTGTTTCTCCGAGTCGTCGGGGTGCTAAAAAGTTGGGCTGGCTGCGGGTTCAATCTGTCTACCGTGGGTCGATTGCCATGAGTCCACCACTTTCCCGGGTTGACTCACAGATCTCGTTCAAGTGTGAGTCGCCTGTTCCTCACACATAGCGAAACAGCATCATAAAACCAAAATCCATGTGACTCTGCTGGTGACAGTGAAACAGTGTCGCGCCTGGGTTGCCCGCCACAAAATCGATCTCCGCATTGCTGTTTGCTTTTACTACCACCACATCCTTGCGCAGCCCCGAGAGCGGCTTGCCTTCTAGGTTGGTGACCTCGAACGTATGGCGGTGTAAATGAATTGGATGATCGTCGTTGCTTTTATTCCGCAGCGCCAGTCTATAACGCCGGCCTTCCTTCAATGGAATTGTGTCCGTCTTCGGATACGACTTGCCATTGATCATCCAGTAGTCAAACTCGCCATGCCCGCGAAACTTCGATTCAAACAATAGAGGAATCCGCTGGTCCGGCTCCGGCACCCGTTCCTGTTTCGCAAAAAGCGTGTAATCCCACAACATCTCAGGGGGATTGATCCACTTAGCTTCGCCCTGCTGATTGGCATACTCGACCACAATCCCCATTCCTGCCTTACGAATTTCCGCCCGCGTCTCGCCCATCACCCACACTCCCGGAGAATTCATCTCCACCAAAACATCAATGCGCTCCGCCGGAGCCAGTCGTATTGCCGACACCTCCGATCGTTGCGGCACCTCGTTCCCGTCCATGCCTACCACCGTGAATTGATGCCCGGCCAATCCCAGCCAATGTGTGGCTGTGGCGCTGGCGTTCAGCACATGGAAAAGCACCCTTTGCCCTTCGTGCACTTTTATCGGATCGCCAAGCCCGAGCATGCGGTCATTGATCGTCGCATAGTCATAAAACGCATCCATGGACGCATCTCCGCCGCCTCCCATGTATGCATTCCAGTCGTGCAGAGTGAGGAATATTTCCTGATCGTAAGCACCTGGCTCTCGTTTCGGCTCAATGTAGAAACATCCGAACTGACCGGTGTAAGTGCCCCGCTTCAAGTCATGCCCGGCGAACGTGTGTGTGTGGTACCAACGGAAACCTCCCGGTTGTGGCAGAAAACTGTAACGCCGTTGCCCGCCTGGCACGATCATGGGCGAGCCCTCTTCCATCGCGCCATCTTCGTCCGAGGGAATCCACAATCCATGCCAGTGGACAATCTCGGCGGTGTCCGTCCGATTCATAACATCAATTGTGATCGGCTTGCCTTCCGGCCAGCGAATCAGAGGCCCGGGAACGCTCCCGTTGTATCCGACTGTATGAATCACTTTTTTCGGCGCAATCTCCAGCTTGAGGGTAGCAATTTCGAGCCTCACATCTGCCGGGGTTTGGGCCCACAACTTCGTCTTCGCCACCGCACCTAGCGTCGCGAGACTCGTCGTAATCAGAAAATTACGCCGATCCATTGGCATGTATGTCCTATTGAGTGCTCTCGGAACTGCCCGCTCGATGGTGCGTCCAATCGAACCGTCGCCCGAGGATGCCCTTGACGATCAGATGATCGGTACTAGCCGTCGCTCCAATTCCGACCCCAAAATTGATCTCCCAGCTCGGGGACACATTCAGATCAATCGCCGGGAAAAACTGCTGCTGCTGATTGTGTAACGAAGACACACCTGTGATCGATCCGTAGGCAGAGTAATATTCCAGGCCACCAGAAATGTATTTGTTGAAGTCATAGCTGAATTTCGCATCTGGCGAAAACCCCACGCCCTCCGGAACGCTAGGCCCGTGGAAAGATCGCTCCAGAGCCGGGTTCACCGTAAAATACCATCTGCCCATCTGCTTATCGATGATCGGACGCAATTCCATCGTCCATGTATCTTTCGAAAACGATGCCCGCTGATAACCAAACTCCATGGATAGACTTACGCCCACGGGCCAATGCCAGCTATCGGGCGCTCTGACCCGCGGTCGTATATGATCACCCACCCATTGCCAGCCGTCTCCGCTGCGCGCACTGGTGAAAATGTAAAAGCCCACCTCCGACCAGCTATTCACTCCCTGAGTAATCTCGACCGTTTCGTGCTCGGCATGGTTAGTGGGATAGACCCCCTCCGCAGTGAACTGCCGGCCGGGTATCGGATAACTGCCTTCCACCGTGAAGTTGCTGTGCAGTTCCAGCATCGTGGTCTTCGGCGCGACCGTGTCCGAACCGTAGACCTGGATCTCATAGTTGTCCTGCGCTTTCGCCAGTCTAGCGTCGCTAAAGGCCACGACCAGGAGAATCAAGCCGGCACAATACTTGGCAGCTGGTTTATCTGTCACGATTGCACGTTCGTACCCTGCCCTTGATGTTGTATTCGCTAACTATGTTAGCTGAGGACGGATCTTTCGCTCGAACCTTCTTTGTGAGAAACCATACCCCTGCTTGCTCGCCTAACACCATCCCCAACAGCCCGATCAGGGCGACGATAGGCGGCGCAGGACTCTTCACACGGATAAGCCCATACGCAACCCCCACAAGCAGGCCGACCACGAATGAGATGAGCAGGCCTTTCATTTCCAGCGTCCCCTAGGCCGCTACAATCCTTAATTTTATTGGAGATTCCTTTTTGTCGTCCCGTCAATCGAAACGGAGCACCTGCTTCGCTTTCACCTGTCCGGCGGCCATCTGGCTATATGCGTCCACAGCTTTCTCAAATGGAACGATCTCGATCGGGGGCATCGCGGCGGTCTTCTCCTTATTCATCCTGCGCCCGCTGATCAGGGGCAGAATTGCGAAGGAGATTCCGTTGGCAATAGCGATGAGTAGCAACCAACGGGTTCAGGCCGGGTCTCCGACTGCAGAATCAACAGAAGAGATCTTGGCCGGAGCCGGTCGGGGACATTGAGGTATTGTTTTATTGCGGCTTGAAGAAGTATTAGAAAAAATCGTTGGAACCAGCGGTCCCGCTAGCGCGCCGGATCAGTCCGCGTCAGCGCTTGCTCGCGTGCAACTGAAGGCTCGGTAATGCAATACTTCACCAGGCACCAGAATGCGCGCACTCCATCTTTCCATTGGATTTTCTTACCCTCTTCATACGTACGGCCCCAGTAGCTGATGCCGACTTCGTAGATGCGCAAATTTCGCTTGGCAATCTTTACCGTGATTTCAGGTTCGAAACCAAAGCGTTCTTCTTCGAGGGGAATCGACTGGATAACCTCGCGCCGGAAAACCTTGTAGCAGGTCTCCATATCGCTGAGGTTGATATTGGTAAGTGCGTTCGAAAGCATAGTGAGAATCCAATTGCCCACCGAGTGCCAGAAGTAAAGCACGCGATGCGGGCGCGCGGAAAGAAAACGCGAACCGTATACGACGTCGGCGCGCCCTTCGATCAAAGGCTCCAGCAATACCGTATATTCCGCGGGATCATACTCGAGATCCGCATCCTGAATGATGACGAAATCGCCCGTAGCTTCCCGAATGCCGCGATGCAGAGCCGCTCCCTTACCCAGATTCTTGGGCTGGAAAAGAACCCGAATCTGCGGATGCTCTTTCTGCAACTGCGCAAGAAGAGCTCTTGAACCATCCCGGGAACCATCGTCGATACAGATCAGTTCAATGTCGAGCGTGACAGAAAGCACTCTCTCCACTACCTGCTGTAAAGTGGCCCGTTCGTTGTATACCGGCATGATGACGGAGAGCTTCATTCTCTTGAACCGCGAGTGTAGTCAAGAAGCATAGCTTAAATCCAGGCTGGAGCCTTTTCGTTAAGCAAGCTTATACAGATGCTATGCCGCCAAATGATATCGAATGAATCGCGAACACCAGCCGAACTCTCAAACTAGCGCACGAGACACGTGGGGCAAGACGCGACCGTGAAGTGCGGATGACAATACAGACGACAATTAAAGTGGCTTGTTCTTGATGGTGAAAAAATTCGATTCTGCTTCAGAGTTGGTGCCGACCGGCGTTCTTAGGCTCGTTCCCGCTGCCTTCGCCGCGGGCTACAATCAACTGGCTCTAGGCAGGGCACTATCACTCACCCGCCACGCAGCAGCGGACTCACCAGTGGAAGCAACATCCTGTGCGCCGGTGCGCAGCAAAATCTGTTTGGCCTTAGTGGCTAGCTTTAAATCATCACATTGGACGGAAAGCAGAATCCCGCCATTTTTTAATCGGCCCTCATAGCGTTTCGCTTCGTACTCCGGAATACCCATTCCAATCAGGGCTCCTGCAAATCCTCCAACTGCTCCACCGACGCCAACCCCCGCTAAGGCGGCTACGATTGGACCAGCGGCAATGAGAGGACCGACGCCGGGCACTGCCAGAGCACCAATCCCGACCAGCCATCCCAAGACCCCGCCAATCACAACGCCGGTGGTTGCCCCAGCGGGGGCTTTCGTATTCTTTTCAACGGCGAGGTCTTCATTGCCCTGACTATCGGGAAATAGGACGGATACATCTGTGTTACGGAAGCCATCCGAACGAAGCTCATTGACCGCGTATTCCACGTCCGCTTCAGTCTGGTAGATCCCGAATGCTGCTCTATCTGTACCCATCAAGAATTCCCCGCCAACTTTAGGTTTTTCTTCGATGGTCTCACACGCCAACGGGTTGCCTTTGAGCTAAGGACAACTCGCCCGAGTCGCTGGATCATTCCGCCGTGGCAAACGATTTACTAAAGCTGATCGAAGGTGCAGGCGTCAGGCTTCTTCTCGGGACGCCAGCGGAGGAGGTTCGTGCCGTGACGAAAACGGCCGCCTCAACGGTTCAGCGGCGGTCACTCTATTCGCGTTTCCTATCTTTCTTCATATTCGTCCGACCCCAGCACCCACATAAATGATTGGATGTCGATCATGTCCCGCGGTTTAAGGTCGCGGAGGTCGCGCCGCACGGCCTCGGCAAATCCAAGATAGCTGCTGTAAGTTTTCCACGAAGGACGGGAGTGATAGCGAAAATCAAAGCCGTATTCCTCGGCTGCGATGCGGGTAACATTCGGT
>JBAVZU010000234.1:0-10178 GCA_049588915.1 Candidatus Sulfotelmatobacter sp. | reverse complement strand
CGCCAGTACTTCGCGAGGCACATTAGGAAAATCTAGAATCTCGAGATTGTGACAAATGAGTGGGGCGACATCGTACGAGTAAGCTCTTTGTAAGAATGTCTGCCATTTCACAGGAGACGCCAGAAGCTCCAATGTCCGATCTTGAATAGCCCCGAGGTGCCTGCGCGAGAGCAGCAAGCAGAGCTCATCCTCTGGGGTCATGTGCTCACGCATGTTGTTCTCAAACTGGGTAACAGTGGAAGAGCCTCAACATCGTACACTCAGGGTATACAAAAAACATTGTAAGCGAACCGCCTCGGCCTGTAGGAAATAGGGAGGGGACGGTCTCGGGTTAGTCATCATTCAGGCATAATCGTTGCCCGAAGACGGGAACATGAGAAGTTGATCGGACCATAACGTATGACATCACAGGAGAAATCAGGATCGTGTTAATTCTCGGGCTCAATATGTTTCACGCCGACGCCTCTGCTGCCATTGTGCAGGATGGCGAGGTTGTCTACGCCATCGCCGAAGAGCGTCTCAACCGCATAAAGCATTACGCTGGCTTCCCTGCCCTTGCGGTGAAGGCTTGCCTCGATGCGGTTGGCGCGAAAATTACTGACGTGGATCATGTAGCTATGGGCCAGGACAGCGAAGCCAATCTGGCAAAGAAGGTGCGGTTCGCGCTCTCCAATCCGGCGCAAATTTTGAAATTCATCCGCCTGCGCCAGCGTAAGGAAGCATTGCGCGACTTGCGATCTCTACTGGCTAAGGCTTTGGACGTCGATACCAAGAAGACGCGTTTTCAAGAGCACCACCTTGAGCACCATATCGCGCACATTGCTAGCGCGTACTACTGTTCGCCGTGGGAGAAGTCCGCCGGCTTCAGCTACGACGGCTCCGGCGACTTCGTATCGACCATGATGGCACGATGCGAAGGCAACGACATCGAAATACTCGATCGCGTCTATCTGCCGCATTCGCTGGGTAGTTTCTATACCATGATCTGCGAATTTATCGGCTACAAGAAATACGGCGATGAAGGCAAGGTGATGGGCCTGGCGCCCTACGGGAAAGACACGTACTGCGAGCAGATCCGGAAAGCCATCGATGTTCTGAACGGTAACGGAGGGTTTGAGCTGAACTTGGATTACTTTATGCCGCTTGGAAGCAATCAGGGAATGCAAATTCAAGCGGACGGCACGGTAAGCATGGCGCGTCACTTTTCCGATCGCATGACCGAGCTTTTCGGGGAACCGCGCGTGCCGCACACCGAGATTACTCAGCGCGACATGGATCTCTCCTATGCCATGCAACATCGCTTTGAAGAAGTCTTCTTTCATTTGCTGAAGCACTTGCATAAGCGTGTACCGATTCCCGAGTTGGTCATGGCGGGTGGCTGCGCGCTCAATAGCGTCGCCAACGGCAAGCTCTTCGCGGAAACTCCATTTCATGAGACCTGGATCCAGCCGGCAGCCGGCGATGAAGGGCTGGCGATCGGCGCGGCGCTGCACACCTACCACTCTGTTCTTCGACAGCCTCGTCGCTATGAGATGAAGAATTCGTATCTCGGTCCGGAGTTTTCCGATTCGCGCATCGAAGCCGATCTGAAGAAGGCAAACCTAAGCTATCGCAAGCTGGAGCGGGAAGCGTTGCTCGAAGCCGTGGCGGAACAAGTCGCGGCGGGAAATGTCGTGGGCTGGTTTCAAGGGAGAATGGAGTGGGGCCCGCGGGCCCTGGGCAACCGTTCCATCGTGGCCCATCCCGGCCGCACCGACATGAAAGATATTTTGAATGCGCGCATCAAGCATCGCGAGTGGTTCCGTCCCTTCGCGCCATCGATTCTGCTGGAACGGCAAAACGATTACTTCGAATACGACCACCCTTCCCCGTTCATGCTTCACGTGTACAAGATCCGTCCCGAGAAACGCGAGCAGCTTTGCGCCGTCAATCACGTGGACAATACCGGTCGTTTGCAAACCGTAAGCCGCGATGAAAATCCGCTCTATTACGATTTGATTCGCGCGTTTGAGCGCAAGACTGGAATCCCCGTCATCCTCAACACCAGCTTCAATGAGAACGAACCCATCGTTTGTAAACCAGAAGAGGCCATCGACTGCTTCAAACGAACTCGCATGGACGTGCTCGCCATCGGCCACTACTTGGTTCTCAAAACTGAGAATTGAAAACTGAGGACGCCTTCGCGGCTGCATCGATTCCTCAGCGATGCTCGGCGGCATGACACGGCGCGCAGAGGGTGATCAGATTCTGTTCGACGTCTTGTCCAGATTGACTGCGAAATCGTTGGTGGTGAACTTCGAGGTTAGATAAGGATCCACATGATTGACAGCGCCAGCCATCGCGACGCAGGACCTGCAGTCGTAAAGCCTCATAAGACGCTTCGTCCAGCTGCACGCGCGTGCCTTTCGAATTCATCAAGTTCACGAGGCTTTCTCGCTCAGCCCTTCCAGAAATTCCTGCCTTTGTTCTTCGGGCAGAAACCTGAAGAATCTTGTCATCGAGAACAGCAGCATCTCCGGATCGCCATGATCGAGGTTCGCCCCTGCCAGAAAGTCCGCACAGATCATTTCCAAACAGTATCCCCTGGAGCGGTCGCTTCCGAGCATCAGAGCTGCCGTCTCGATCGCCTGCTCAATAACTGGCGTCTGGCTTTCGTACAGTTTGAAGTAGACAATTTCCCACGGCTCTGTTAATTTCCCAGTGAGTTCTCTCTCGACCGCCTGCTGAAAATCCTCTTTCGACAATTCACGAGCTTTGTGCAACCAGGTTGCACAATCGAAGTGCTGCCGATCCCGGCGCGCCAACTTGGCCAACTCGATTCCCTTGACCCAGCCCACGTTCTTTAGCTCCTTCCTCGCCTGGGGTGGCAGGTTCTCATGAATGGACATTAAGTAGTACGCCTTCCGCCGAGATTGCGGGAACCGTCTTCCCAGGAATGCATCGAAAGACTTCAGGTTTTCCAGCCTCCAGTACTGCCCCGCCCGCACCTCGCACAGATAGCGCCCCAGTTCCACGAACTTGGTGTCGCGCTCCGTCTCTCTCCGTTGCTCCCACGCCAGAATCTCGTCAATCTTGCCCAGCACGAACAGGGCACGACGGCGATTGAACTTCGGTGACATCGGCGGATTTTCAGTAATTAAGCTCGTCAAGCCAATCAAGACTCTCTGCTCCTGGACGTCGGACTAAGCGAGCGTCCGCCATCTCTTGTTTTCCAAGACAAAGTCCGACGTACGGACAGCTGCTGCAAGGGTTCTGCGGAAAGCGGATGCCGCTATGCGGCAGGAACTGCGCCGACTCGATTCTCCGGATCGTGTCCTCGACTAGCCGTCCGAATTCCTCGCGCTGCTCGTCGGTGATCGTGGTGTGCAGATACTGAACCTCGACTAGGCGCTTGCGAACGAATACGATCTGTGCGACGGCCGCGATGCCCGTTATCCAGGAATAGCAAACCAGTTGAGGATCGAGAGAGAGCAGCCCGTCGGGCTCTTCCGGATATCGGCTCGAAGACGTTTTCCACTCCAACAGGCAGCGCTTTCCGTCGAGTTTTCCGATGGCATCGATGTAGGCGACAAAGTCGTTCTTTCCAGCAACCGGCCGGGTGAACTTGATCTGCAGGTTGCTTCGAGGCTGGCGGATCTGGATTCGATCGTCCTGGCAGAATCGGTCAAGCAGCATGATTCCCTGCCGTAGCATGCGATCCCAGCTGTCAGCGTTCGAGTAGTGCAAGTCTTCGCTCTGACACGCAGACCATTTGGCGAACAGGACTGCTCCGGGATCTTCCCGGCGGAATAGAGCACCCAGAGCTTGTTCGAAGGCACGGCCGAAGAGCATCGCCGCTCGGGTGTCCTTCTCCTTCCAGCCATCGAGATAGCGATGCCGATACCGTCGCGGGCACGTCAGGTACTGGCTGATCTGAGTGTAGCTGTAGATCATCGTCAGGCCACCTGCGGATTATCCAGATTGGCGGGTGAGAGTTCTTCCCAACGACCGGCGGAAGCAAAGCCATCGAGTCGGATCAGCGAAGCACCGTTCAGGACGATGTGGCTGATCTTGACGACACCCTTCAAGCCTACGAGCTGAGTTTCGTCTACCTCATCGCGACCGAGCAGTTCTGTGTCGTAGCCGAAATCGCCCAGGAACCAGTTGAACTTCCAGAGTGCCTTCGGGCTGCAGTAGAGCCGGCTGGAAATGACGTGTCCGGCAAACCGGCTAGGTTCAAGAATAGCCAGAACGAGCGTGTAGTACGGCTTCTGTGCTTGCCGTTGAAACTTCGCACGTTGCACTTGAACCAGAAAAATTCCGTCAGGAATTTGGTCGGCGGCAGAGGGGTCGGCAGCGTGCAAGCCGGTAATCTGACGTTTCATGCGGCACCTTCTTCTTGCGTGACCCCGGACCCAGATTTATCGATTCCAGCAAACATCGAGAGCTGTTCCCAGCAGGCTGCCGGCGCGAAAGCGTCGAAGTTGAGCAGAGACATGCCGCGGACGGTGACTTCGCTGACCTTTACAACTCCCCACAAATCAATGAGAGCCTCGTCTTCGATTTCATCCTTTCGAAGCAGTTCAGGGTCATAGCCAAAGTCGCGCAGAAACCAGCTCAGCTTCCACAGCGCTCTGGGCGTGCAGTAGAGGCGGCCACTGATGCGACACCCGATCAGGTGCTTCGGCTTGAGGACGACAACACGGATCTCGTAATACGGCTTCTGCTTCTGCCAGCGATATCGCGCCTGATCCACACGAACCAGGAAAAGACCGTCTGGGGCGGAGTGCAGCGCCGACAGATCTCCAGGGCGAAGCGACTCAAAGTAGCGATTCAAGCTGCACCTTCTTTCTGGCCGGGGTAGCTGTTCAGTTGGCACAGCAAGGCATTGCGGTCCTTCTCGGCCCAGTCGGCCAGATGAGTGACAAAGTTCTCTACTTGCTCGCGGGTAGCTTCGCGCAGACTCGTAACGCCACAAAAGTCGGTTGCATACGACTTGACGAGGTTCGGATCCAGCTGATGCTGCCGGATGATCTGGCACAGGCGATCTCGAACCTTGGGAGCGCCATAGCTATTCCCGTTTCCGTTGGCAGATTGAGGCGGAAGCTTAGTGGATTCTTGCGAACGATGCGCTGGTTCGGCGACCGAACCGATTTCTTCGACGGAGCAAATCCCAATGCCATAGGCCTTGCGGAGAGCCCGGTTGACGGCTCGCGTCTCAGCTACGCGCATCTCGGCGCCACGGACAAGAGAAGAAACATTGGAGGGATTGGCATCGCCGTAGCCGGTAAACCCCTTGCACGCACTCGATTTATAAACCGTAGCCTCGAATGCCCATCGCGCGCCGGCGGGGTCGCAGAAAGGCTGAACCGGTTGGACCTTGATGCCAGCGCAACGATTCCGGCGTGCCAAGCTAGTGAGTCCCGAATGGGTAACATACCAGCCACTGTCCAAGAAAAGGAGGTCGCCGTTGGCGACGGAAAACTGAAACTGTTCTGTGAAATTTCCTAACGCCCTCAGAGCAATTCGTCCAAGGAAGGTTCCCCAGCGTAATTTGGCATATCGCTTGTTCTGTCGGATCAAGTCCTTTGTGGCGATCATTAGTGCTTCCTCAGTGTTTATTGGAGTTCTTAATAGCTTGTACTGTACAATTGTAGTGTATAATTACAATGTACAGATGTAAAGCAAGATCTTCCCACGGCTTTGGGAAGCACTGAGAGCTTTAAAATGGGAGGGAGATCAGCGGGTTATCCGGCGAGCTTCTTTTAAAGCGGCGGACGCCACGAAGCTGCTCTTGCTAATCTTCTGCTGCCTTGCTGCCTTCTCAATCTCCAACTGTTCTTGATCGCTATAGTAGGAGGTTATCGCTTTTCTCACCACAGCCGACAGCTTGCGTCTTTTGAACCTGGCAGGTTGTTTCTTCACGACTCCGATGTTAGCACTGCTATCTGGCCGTTGGACGTGTCGGCTCAGGTACATTTCCGTAATGTCACGTCGGACAACGCTCCCCATCGAGCAACGCGCAATTCCGGACCAACTTGGGCAACGCCCTGTCCCAAATTCACAACCGCCGTCGCTACCGCTATAAGAACAGGATTGACGAAGAGGAACGGGCGAAGAATCGCACGAAATCGAGCGTGCGGTCAAAGGTGGAGCACGTATTTCAGGTGATGAAGTTGAAATTCGGATTTGTGAAGGTGCGTTACCGGGGACTGAAGAAGAACGCGCATCAGCTGTTCGTGATCTGCGGGTTGGTCAATCTGTTTCTTAGTCGTAAGAAGCTGCTGACGGCGAGCGCGTAGATGAAATCCGGTTCGACGGGCGAAGGCGGAAACAACAAATCCAAGCACAAGGCTAAGTCATCAACCCACCATGCTGAGGTACTAGACTTGCGCGGTCAGAAACTTACTTATTCAGAGAGTCCCTAGAGTTTCTACTGGAGAAAGCTCTTTCCGATACTGCGAAGAAACCGCAGAACGATCAGGGAGCGAAAACCGCCCCAAAGCGCTGATCTCGTGTGCTCCAGTGTCGGACCTTGTTTCGTCACTGCTTCTGGCGAGCCCTTTCCCAGATGCCCGGCCGCTTGCCAGATGCGATTGCCGAATACAACACCGCTCTGCAAATTAATTCCGATTACGCCCAAGCACGTGCCAACCTGGAATCTGCATGTGCCACAGTTTAGTTGACTCATATGTATGAGTCAGATAGACTCATTATATGGCTAAGAGACTACAAGTGATTCTGAAGGATCCGGATTATCGAGAGATTCAGCGTGTGGCGCGTTCGCGCCACATGTCTATAGCCGAGTGGGTGCGACAAGCGCTGGATCTAGCACGCCGCCGAGAGCCTCTAGGCAGCATCGGGAAGAAACTCGAAATTATCCAAAAAGCGGCCCAGCATGACTATCCTGTCGCTGACATCGACGGCATGCTGGCCGAGATCGAAGCAGGATACGGAACCAGTGCACGTTCATGATTTTGGTCGACTCAAATATCCCGATGTATCTGGTCGGCGCACCTCATCCTCACAAGGCTGACGCACAGCGCTTGCTCGAGAAGCTGATCAGCGACCGTCAGCGTCTGGTTACCGATGCAGAGGTCTTGCAGGAAATCCTGCACCGATATGTTGCAATCGATCGCCGCGACGCAATCCAGCCAGCTTTCGACGCTCTGCTCGGAGTAGTAGATCAGGTCCTGACGGTAGACGTCGCGGTGGTGCAGCGTGCCAAGCAGATTGTTCTAGGGTATCGACAACTGTCTGCCCGTGACGCGGTGCATTTATCGGTCATGGAACAAAATGGAATCGAGCGAATCTTAAGTTTCGACTCGGGCTTCGACGCGTTTCCTCGTGTTACGCGCCTATCGTAGGTCCACGCCAAAGCAGAATGACGATGGCTTTTCTTGGCTGCGCAAAGCCAATAACGTGCCAAGATCTGTATCGGCAGAGATCAGGAATCGATCTTCTTTTGCAGCGCGTCCGAAAACTTCAAGATCGGTCGCCTTCTGCATACTGTATGGTGTGAAGTAGATCACCGCCTCGTTGATTGAAAGTCCCGCTCCGCAGGGAGTTCGAAGTAGTAATCATGGTCGATGTTGCGGTCGAATAGATGGTTGGGTCGGACCGAATGCCGATCTGAAAGATTACACGCGAGCCTTGGTGATGGCGATAGCGGCAGCAAATTTTCAGCGAGAGCGAAATGACGCTCTTCTCCGAGTGCACGCCGTGGTATGCTTACAAAGTGCTCGACAGCGGCCGGCATTGTTAAAGAGGCCGCTTGCTCTCTGCTTGCGGCTTGCTCTGATGTTCGCCTTTCGGCGCACTGGCAGCTGAGTAGAATTTACTCTCCGGAGTCTCCGCTTTTGTATGTTCAGTTCCTTCTGGCTTAGGGCGCCGTGTTTCTGCAGATCGTGCTGTGGCGTGCTAGGACATCGCCGGCGAGCATAGTGGTTCTGAAGCTCTCTCACTCCTCCGCACACACGAGGCACACTATGTATTTTGGGCTGGAGAAGTCGCCTTTTTTTCATACAGTAAAACATGTGTGCCGAAAGGTATCTACCACAAAATGCGCTACCACGGTTTGGAACGTCGTGTGCCAGCCCTCATGCAGGAAGGAGTAACGCTCAGATTGCACATCGAGAGAATCACCGCGTAGCTCAGGCCGTATCCCAGATCCCATGCTCTGGGGCACAGAGAGCGTTTGGGGAAGGTGAGGATCACAAGAGGCATAGAAGATCATGACGGCGAAGTTCACGATGTGCCCGAATACAGCCGCGAGCGTTCACGTGAAAACCGTAATGACCTTCGACGTGTTTGAAATAGGACAATATGAAATAGGACAGGAGGTAGGGCGCATCTGGACCGAAAGCGCGGTTGATGTGAATCCTCGACGATGGCAGTTCTCTCAGGTGAAGGGTGGAGTGAACATCGGTGAGCCGAGCGAATATTTCGACACTAAGGAGGATGCTCTCGCCGCCTTCGAAAGAAATTTTGAAGCCTAGCGGGGCTTAATTCACTCGCGAGCAATAGAAAAGAAGCAGGGAGATCGCTTGTGCTTCCCCGCTCAAAGAATGGAAAGCGGCCCATGCAGTTGGCGCACATGGAGGTAATACTGTTTAACTCGCGAACTTGGCCTCATCGCGAAAAGCAAAGGCATAATCCTGAGCAAACTGATCGAAGGTGATCGGCTTATGTCCGGTGAGGCGCTCGATATCGTCCGTCACTAGGCTCGCTTTGCCCTTGCGATACAGAAGCTGCAAATCGATCAGAGCATTCGCAGACCATTCCGGTGTGCCAGTGGACAGGATGGCTTTCTTTAATTGGGCCGCCGGCAAGTCCACATAGCCGATTTTGCGTCCTGCAACTCGCGAGATCTTTTCCGCAACTTGCTCGTTGGTAAGCGCTTCTCCACCGGTTAATTCATAGGACTTGCCTTCGTGTCCGGTTGCGGCGAGAACGATCACTGCCACGGCGGCAATATCCCGGATATCAATCATGCTGACCGCACCACTTCCCTGGCACCCGTAGAACGCGTTCTGAGACCCGATCGTGCCCGCGTTGTAGTTCACCAGATTCTGCATAAAACCGTTGGGACGAAGAAACGTGTAGGGCAGACCCGCGGCCTCAATATTCTCTTCCGAATCGCGATGCCCGCTCGGAAACATGGATTCCCGTCCGCCTAGAGCCGAAAGCTTCACAATGTGCTTCGGACCAGCCGTGCGCACCTCCTTTACGAAATTAGCTTCGAACGCTGGCAGGTCTCGAATCGGCGGTCCAACCAGAAAAATCTTTTCCACCCCCTGCAATGCTGGACGAATCGTCTCCGGCTTGGCGTAATCCATGATCACACCTTCCAATCCCGCAGGGGCTTGGGCTGCTACGGCTGGCGACTGGAAGGTAGCGCGGATCTTCAGCCCCACGGCCAGCGCTTGCTTTACTACTTCCCGACCGACGTTTCCACTGGCTCCAGTGATCAAAATCATTGCAGTCTCCCTTTGAGATCGCAGCACCAAATTAAATTTACCTGACGCGGCCTACCGTAAGTGCGAATCGTCTGTCCTGAATCAACCGAATTCGTAGAACGCGGCGGACGGTTTGTCTGAGGGCTCATTCGAGCGAGACGTTGCTCTTTGACGTGCAACCTCCGCTGCTCCTCCTTAGCAGTAGTATCTAATATTTGTATCTTTCCCCGCGAGACTCTCGCCTGCGCGCAAGCTCAGACGCTAGCTCTGCCAAACATGTTTTCCACAGGTGCACTGCACGGTATCGGTAGGCCGTTGCTTGGTTAGTTGCTGTCTGCAGACCGGGCAAGGTTTGGTTATCACGTACGTCATAGTCCTGGCTCCGAGTTAGGCTTAAGCCGCCGACTTGTAGTTAGCCATTGCACGTCGCATTCCAAAATACTTGATGCGCGAGTCCAGGAATGCCGAGCGCCGGAACCAGCGCGAATGCTAGTTCCGCGCGCGTTCCCCCTCAGATGAATTATCTCGGATACATCATATGCTGTAGGCAAATTTTTCTCAGTGCGCTTGCCCAGTCATGCAGTCGGATGGGTCGCAACGGCCCTTAGCGTGGATTCTCAGTCATATTCCCACCTTGGTCTTACTTCGTGCAGGTATCGCTGATCATGGTGACAGCAACCACATGCAGGTCGTGGTATTCCTCTTTGCTGGATGCCTGCTCCACTTGTCCTTCCTTTGTCG
>JBAVZU010000233.1:0-15252 GCA_049588915.1 Candidatus Sulfotelmatobacter sp. | reverse complement strand
GTTTATCTTCCCGGCGTGTTCTGTAGAAGCGCGACAAGTTTGCCATTGACTCTCAATTGCCACGAAAGCGATGATCCGTGGCCCTTGATCGCACCGGCGGCCGCCAATTTTCCGACGCTTATGGGAGCGGCTTCAGCGCAGCCTTTGGGAGCGTTTTATTCGACCGGGCGAAATTTCTTTACTGGGGCTTTGGCGCCGGGCATTGGAAAAATCACGAACGTCGGGAAATTCTATTCGGCGGCACCGTTGCCGCGAGATACGTATGTCTTGTGGCTCTTCGCAGGAATGGACGGGCAGATTCACTTCGTGGATGGTGTAACCGACCAGGCTATGAAAGCCGATTGGGGCAGTGACATTGTTAGCGTAAAGACAGCTTGCGGATCAGGCTGGCAGGTGTTGGCGACCGGTACCGCGGAAAATGGTATGGACACAATTCGGGCTTACGAGATCGCGGATCGCGATCCCGTGCCGGTGAGTGCGGCGCTGGATTTCGCCGGTGAGATCACGGCTTTGTGGACGGAAGCAAAAGGCGATGGCGCGATCGCGGTGGTAAGAGACCAGGAGACGGGAGACTATGAAGCGTTTCGCGTGGCAGTGGCGTGCAGCCAGTAAAGTGTTGGTGACGTCCTTGCTGTTGCAAGCGGGGCTCATACAGGCGGGCGCAGCCGAGACTCGTCCGCAGTATGGTGGGACCGTGCGCATCGCAATGCGGGGGGCACCGGTTTCGCTCGACCCGTCACTCGACTTGAGAAGCCCGTCGGAAGCCGGTGCACAGGCGCGAAGGAATCTACTCGCACTGATTTTTGAAACGCTGGTCACGCTGGACGATCGTGGCAGAATCCATGCAGGACTGGCTACTGATTGGCAGGCGGCGCCAGGCAATCAGCGATGGCAATTCCATTTGAGGCAGGGCGTGAAGTTTCATGATGGCTCGCCGCTCACGGCGGACATTGCAGCGTCCTCTCTGCGGATGGCGAATCCCTCGTGGAAGGTTTTTGCCGAAGGTGATTCGATCATTGTGGAACGCGATCATGGCGATTTCAATCTGCCCGCGGAACTTGCTCTTGCTTGCAACAGTATTGTGAAGAAGGACAGCGGAGGAAAGCTGAGTGGAACGGGACCGTTCCGCATTGCGGATTGGCAATCTGGAAAAAAGTTGACGTTGAAAGCGGAAGAAGATTATTGGCGAGGACGAGCGTTCATAGACACGATTGAAGTAGAAATGGGCAGGAACTTTCATGATCAGTTAGCAGAAATGGAAATGAGGAGAGCGGATCTGGTGGAAGTGGCACCGGAACAGGGACATCAGGCGGGGATGGAGGGCCACCGGCTTAGTACTTCTCAACCGATGGAAGTTGTAGCGCTGGTATTCCGTGACGCCCCGAAGACGGCGGACGAGAAGTTACTTCGGTCCGCGTTGGCGCATAGCGTCGAGCGCGGGTCGATGAAGAGTGTGCTCCTCCAGGGCACCGGCGAGCCAACTGCAAGTCTGTTGCCGAATTGGATGAGCGGCTATGGATTCGTGTTTCCGACCGACGCGGACCTTAAGCAGGCTCGCCATGAACGCCAACAGGTTCGCGGGGCGCCGAGCTGGACCGTGGGATATGATGCCAACGATTCGCTGGCGCGGGTATTGGTGGAGCGAATAGCGCTCAACGCCAAGGACGCAGGCCTGGTGTTGCAGCCGTCGGTTTTACAAACATCGGTATCGCGAACATCTGCCTTGCCAGCATTAGGGGCTTCCGCAGCGGATTTGCGGCTGGTGAGAATTCCGCTGGCCTCGACCGATCCGTGGATCGCTTTGGCGAATGCGGCAGAGAGCTTAGGGATGGCGATGCCCGCATCAAGTGGAAATACGCTGGAAGATCTGTACGCCTTTGAAAAGTTCCTGCTGGCGCAGCAGAAAGTGATTCCTCTGTTTCATCTTCCAGTGGAATATGCCGTGTCGCCGGCGCTGAAGGACTGGAGGCCGGCGGCCGATGGAAGCTGGCGGCTGGACGAAGTCTGGTTGGGAAACGATAAACCATGATGTTTCGGCGCAAGCTGCTGGCCGTCTTCGCATTGACTGTTTTCCTGTCAGTAGCGGCAGTGGCGTGGTTAGTGTCAGAAGTGACGCGGCGCGCCTTTGTTCGCAGCGACGATGAACGAACGGCCGCACTGGTAACGCAGTTCCGTCATGAATTCAACCGCCAGGGTGAGGAAGTTGGACGGAAGGTCGAGGCCATTGCTGGATCGGACGCGGTAAGCCGTATGGCACTCGCATTGAATCGAGCGCCGGCGGATTCAGGTCCTTATTTTGAGTTAGCGAAATCGACAGCCGAGCGAGATCGACTTGACTTTCTGGAATTCGTCACAAGCAATGGGACCATCGTTTCTTCGGCGCAATGGCCGGCCAAGTTTGGATATCCAGAGGAATCGTTCGGAAGTCTTTCAGCTGCGACTGAGGGAGCATTTCTAAAGCAGGAGCAGATGCAGGACGGCTCTGCGCTCGGGCTGTTTGCGGTGCGGGAAACGCATGTGGGAGAGCGTCCGGTTTATGTGATCGGCGGGCGACGCCTGGATAACAACTTTCTCTCAGGACTCGATCTGCCTGCGGGAATGAGAGCCTTGCTTTATCAGAATCGTGGTGAGCATTTTTCTGCTGATCTATTGATCGATCCCTCTCCATCGTCATCTTCAGCGGACCCTTCAGTTACAGAAAAGATCCGTTCACCAGAAAAGTTGGAGCCGCTCATCGATGCGGTGCGGCAGTATGGACAGGAAATGACGGCGGTGGTGCCGTGGTCGGGAGATCAGGCGGATGACGAAGTGTTCCATGCGATTCCGTTGCGTGGCGCAGGTACAGGCAAGGATCGTCCGCTGCTGGCGATTCTGCTGATCGGAAACTCGCGGCGCACTTATGTCGAGTTGAAGCGGCGTATTCGCTCGGCGGCTTTGCTGGTCGGAGGCGGAGGAATTGTGCTAGCCATCCTGTTGAGCAGTTGGGCGGCGGCGCGAGTAACGCGGCCCGTCGAGCAACTGGCTCAGGCCGCGCAAGAAGTTGCTGCGGGAAACTGGAATGCGCAAGTCGAAGTAGCAGGGCGGGATGAACTGGCACAGCTGGCTAATTCCTTCAATCGAATGACGGCCGAGTTACTGGGACAAAAAGAGCGGTTGGTGCAAGCCGAGCGCGTGGCGGCGTGGCGTGAATTAGCGAGACGACTTGCGCATGAGCTGAAGAATCCGCTATTTCCGCTGCAGCTTACGGTGGAGAACCTGGTGCGGGCGCGGCAGCAGAGTCCCGAGCAATTCGAGGAAGTCTTCCGGGAGAGTTCCGGAACGCTGCTCGCGGAAATCTCCAACCTGAAGACCATCATCGGCAGGTTCAGCGAGTTCTCGAGGATGCCACAGCCGCAGTTGCAGCAAGTGCAGATCAATGACGTGATTCGAGGCGCGGCGCAACTGTTTCAGGCGCAACTGGAGTCTCCAGGACGTGCGAAGATCAATTGCGAGCTGCAACTGGATCAGGGACTCGAACCGGTTGAAGCAGATCCGGAGCTGTTACATCGAGCAATTGCAAACCTTGTGCTCAACGCCATGGATGCGATGCCGCAAGGTGGGACAATCACTTTGCGCACGCGAAGTGAGGCCGGCAAGGTGGCGATCGAGGTTGCCGATACGGGTTCAGGGCTCACAACGGAAGAGTGCGAACGCATTTTTACTCCTTATTATACGAGCAAGCAGCACGGCACCGGACTGGGGCTGGCTATTGTGCAGTCGGTGGTGAGCGACCACGGCGGAAGAATCCGGGTCGAGAGTCAGCCGGGGCTAGGCACGACATTCGTAATCGAGTTGCAACGCGGCCGAGTTGCGCGCGAGGTCGGGGGCTGAAGCGGTTTTGAAAAGCGGGAGGATCGTTGCCAAGGAAAGCGCATCTGCTGATTGTGGACGATGAAGCGAACACGCTGGCGTCGTTGTCGCGCGCGTTCCGCCTTGCGGGCCACGAGGCCACGGTGTGTGATAGCGCGGTCAAGGCGTTGGAACTCGTAAAGGCGCAGAAGTTCGATGTGATCCTCTCGGATGTGGTGATGCCCGAAAAGGGCGGACTGGCGTTGCTGGAAGAATTAAAAGCGCAGGGAGTAGTGGCGCCGGTCGTAATGATGTCTGGGCAAGCGGACATTGAAATGGCGGTGCGGGCGACGCGACTGGGAGCGCTGGATTTTCTGGAAAAACCGATCTCCACTGAGAAGCTTCTGCTGACAGTGGAGAATGCGCTGAAGCTGCAGCAGCTGGAAAGTGAAAACCGTCAACTCAAGCAAAGGTTGGGCAAGCACGAGATTGTGTGGCAGGGAGCGGCCATGCAACGTGTAATTGCGCAAGTGGAGCGTGTGGCTACAAGTGAAACACGGGTCTGCATTCTGGGAGAAACTGGCACGGGAAAAGAACTGGTGGCGCGAACCATTCACGAACGCAGCGCACGGGCTGGAGGAGCGTTTGTGACGTTGAATTGCGCGGCAGTTCCGGCGGAACTAATTGAGTCGGAACTTTTCGGACACGAGAAGGGATCGTTCACCGGGGCGGCAGGACGGCACATTGGAAAGTTCGAGCAGGCAGATCACGGCACGATTCTTTTGGATGAGATCGGCGACATGCCGTTGGCCATGCAAGCTAAACTGCTGCGCGTGCTCGAAGAAGGAGAAGTGGAACGTATTGGCGGCGAGAAGCCCGTAAGTGTGGATGTGCGCGTCGTGGTGGCAACGCATCGTGATCTGGAAGCGCGGGTGCGCGAGGAGAAATTCCGCCAGGATTTATTTCATCGTATTTATGTTTTTCCGCTGGTGCTGCCGCCGCTGCGCGAGCGGCGGGAGGATATTCCGGCGCTAGTGGCACATTTCGCGGCGCAGGTGAGCGCGCAAAATGGATGGAAGCCGGTTCCGTTTTCAGCGGAAGCCCTGGCTGCGCTGCAGTGCTATGCATGGCCGGGCAATGTGCGGGAGTTGCGAAATATGGTGGAGCGACTGATGCTGCTGGCGACTGACGGTCAAGTAGATTTAGCGACAGTCGAAATGGCTTTGCCGAAAGCTCCGGACGGAGGCATCAAGGCTTCGCATCATCTATCATCCGGGGCGCTGTCGGATCGCGTGGATGCGTATGAGCGCGAGGTAATTCTGGCGGAGTTGAAGAGGAGCCATTCGAACGTGAGCCTGGCGGCGAAATCGTTGGGGTTGGAGCGGAGCCATCTTTATAAGAAGGCAGAGCAGTTGCGAATTGACCTGCGGGCAATGCGAAGGGAACAGGAATCGCAGGAATAATTCGAGTCACGGCAAGTGAGAGCCTGCGGTGAGTTGCACGATCGTCATCGTGCTAAGAATATGAGGTGCTAAACAATATCGCGCCAGGCAAAATCAAGCCACAGTGGCCGCGCGCCTCAAATCGGCGGCGAGCAATCGATGGAACAGCTGCTCTCCGGCTTCGCGGCGTACCGATAGACGTCCCGCGCGGTAGGCGCGGGACTTCAGACCACGCTGCACATCTTCGCAGATGCCGAGATCCTCCTCCTGCACGCGATTGCCAATGTTTACCGACTGTTCGTTATATTCGCGGCTGGCCTCGGTGACATCCGCGAAATAAAAGTCAAAAATTACGGTGCAATGATCCACGTCGACGGGAGTCACGAGATTGGTATCCATATATCCGGCGTAGCAGTTGATCATTAAGTTGGGATGCTGCCAAAAATACCAGGCGCGATCGCCTTTGCGCACGGCGCCGGTAGCCGCATCCTCGTCTGAGGCAACCATGGGGCTGGACTGCAGACAGTAACGATCTTCGTTCTCGATGGTGTATTGCTTGTAGTTGAGTACCGAATTCAAACCTCTGTGCAGGTGCGGGACGTGGTAACCTCCGTCAAGAAAATTATCGACGAAGACTTTCCAATTGCAGCGGATGTTATACGTGCGGCGGTCGAAGTAATGCAGTTTGCTGATGCCCAGAGGAGCCACGCGGTTCACCAAGCCGCCAAAAAACTCTGCGAGCGGCTTCGCATGATCGTCGAGGTTGACAAAGACGAAGCACTCCCAAATTTCGACCCGGATCGGGACGAGTCCATTTTGCGCGCGGTCAAAATTTTCGACGCCTTCGAACTCCGGCATTCCCTTCAGGGAACCGTCGAGTCCATAGTTCCATCCATGGTATGGGCAATGCAGCAATGAGGCGTGGCCGCAAGCTTGAGTGACCACTGCGGCAGCGTGGTGGCGGCAAACATTGTAAAACGCACGCAGAACGCCATCATTGCCGCGAACGACAACGATAGGCTCGCCCGCGACCGTGTTGGTGACGAACTGCCCCTGGTTTCTCACCTGATCGGTGCGCGCGACGAGTTGCCAGGTCTTGCTGAATACCCTTAAACGTTCGAGATCGGCGATACGAGGATCGACGTACCAATCTGAAGGAATGGTCGATGCATGCGAAAGTGGGGCATGGTCGTTGTAATTGGAAAGTATCTGCTCGATCGAAGGTTGCATCTTTCTCGACTTTTTCTCGCGCCAGAGAATGGGATTACTCGCGATTCACAAGTAATGAATCCAAGTCACGGAAGAATAGCCGAGAGTCCTCAACTTTTCAAATTTCATGGCGACGCGGAAACACGTTTTCGTGACGATTCTGACATATCCACGCGGGCCGTTCGCGTGCGCCGGGTAAAAAATCTCTGGCGGCAGAATCGCGAAAGAGTTGCGGCACGATAAAAGTAGCTCAAATTACGGCGCAAGTGCCAGGGCGGAATGAAAAAGCAGGCTCCGCGAAGAGCCTGCTCGACTTCTCTGACGGACGTTAGCCGGCAGTGCGCAGGCGCGGTTCTTCGACCCGAACAAGGGGCTCTTCCACCAGGTGTTCGCTGAGAAACCAGACTTGCAATTCATTGGTGCGCAATACATCGCTCACGACCAGGTCATTCGTGCCGTCGTCGCCGAGTTTATCAGCGCGCTCGGCCAATTCGCGGCAGTGGCCAATGATGATCTGGTGAGCGTCCAAGAGACGGGAAATCTGGACCGGGACTTCTTCTCGGCCCTTCGGCGGACGCTCGATGCGCGTAGTTTCGGCAACATCGGCAGCCATGGCGATCGAGATTCCGCCCAGAAGTTGAATTCTTTCAGCAATCGTATCCACCAGTTCCGATTGCTCTCCGTAATGCTTGTCGAACAATAGATGGAGTTGATAGAAAGTTGGTCCGGCAACTTGCCAGTGTGATTTCTTGTACAAGTCGCGAAGCGTCATGGTATCGGCCAAAAGAAGGTTCAATTGTTCGGTCATTTCCAGCCGAACCGGCTCCTCCAGGTCGAGTGGCAGCATGTGAGAAACGGTGCCGTAGGCTTGAATTTCGGGGCCCCGCTGATGAAGCCGTGGCTGAGCATTTTCGTCCGGCCGGTGTTCAGCACGGGTTTTCGAGTTCATATCTTTCTTGGCCATAGATGATGTTCTCCTTGCTTGACGAAGATTCTTGGATGCCTGACAGAAAAAGCTGACTGCTGTTCGATGCCAAAATCTGAAGCATGGATGCGGCGATTGCAACGACGGCCGACGTAACAGACCTCTGGACAACTTCCGTAGTGACAGAACCACTTCGCCTTGCTGCCTGGTGCGGCAACGAAGTTCTGCCTAAAGTGCACGAAGCACGACTGCGGCAAGAAATCCCACCGCGGAAGCAACGTGTAACGTTGACGATGTCATAACCATTGTTTATGATCGAAATGCGGGGTGGAGCAGTCTGGTAGCTCGTTGGGCTCATAACCCAAAGGTCGGTGGTTCAAATCCACCCCCCGCAACCAACCTAAACGTCCATATATTCAGTAATTCCATAGATTCCCTCCCGAAACTGAATGAAAACTGAATGAACGATCTGCTAGACTCTCCGAAACAGAGAGTTCGCCTAAGCGCATGGCCGTTTGTCACTTTCGGCTCTTCGCGTTACAAAGGGCTGCTCTCCAAACTCGATTTGTGGAGTTGAGTCGATGGGGTCTCATCCGGTCGGTCTAGAAACAGCGGCGGACAGCAATCCGCCGGCCTTGCTTTCAACCCAAACCGTTACCGTCTACACGCGCCACCAAGAATCCTGCCCCAAAAACGGCGAGCCCTACTGGAAGCGGTGTCACTGCATGAAGTACCTCTACGTTTACCGGGAGAATACTTCGCGGCAGGTCAGCGCAAAGACACGCAGTTGGGAAAGGGCGGAAGAGCGCGCACAGGAGATCCGCGATTCCTGGAGTCCCGTGAAGGCCCTTCAGCGCGAACTAGAAGCAAAAGTCCGAAGAAGCGAGGCGCGCGAGGTACTGATTGCGGATGCTGTTGCGCTGTTTTTGAAAGAAGTCGAACGTCTGAACCGTGAAGAGGCGACGCGCGCAAAGTACCGCCTTACCTTGGAAGATCGACTCCTGAACTGGTGTGCGCAACAGAAGCCTCCAGTTGCTCGCCTTTCTGAGTTGGACGTCGAGACCATGCGCCGGTGGATCCACTCGTGGCCCGGTGCACCCACCACCCGGCATAACCAGCACCAGCGGGTTATCACGTTCTTTTTCTTTTGTGTCGAACAAGGATGGATGAAAGAGAATCCAGCCAGGAGAATCAAGAAAGTTGCTCCGGAACAGGATGAGACGCAGCCTTTCACCCGCGAACAATATGACGCGTTGATTCAAGCAACGTGGCTCTATGACAGTCGCGACGGCAAGAAGAATGGCGACACGGTGAACGCTCGCCGTGCACGCACGTATTTGAAGCTTTTGCGTTGGAGCGGCCTAAGGGCTGGGGACGCTGCGTGTCTGTCCAGAGACAAGCTGCGGGACGATGATTCCCTTTTCCTGTACCAGAAGAAGGTCAAAGGCAAAGCAAGTTCCGCCGTCTATGGCTTACTGCCACACGACGTGGCCGAGGAGCTACGCAACGTGCCGCGCAACTCCTACACACATCCGAGCTATTTCTTTTGGAGTGGTCGCAGCAAACGTAAGAGCGAAGTTTCGAATTGGATCAAAATCTTTGGGAAGATTCTCGATAAGGCTACCGAGACACATCCCAAGCTTTTCTTGGAGGTTGATGGCAACTCCAGGCCAGCCCACCTTCACATGCTGCGAGACACATTTGCGGTCGAGTACCTCCTTGCGGGCATGCCCTTGGAAGAGGTTTCCCGTTTGCTTGGTCACTCCAGTGTGCTGATTACGCAGAAGCACTACGCGCCTTGGGTTCTTGAGCGGCAGCAGAGACTGGCAACGAGCGTGCGGACGGCGTGGTCCACGATGGGTCTGAACACCGCCGCCCCGGTGGTCAACATAGCGGATGGGCGCTCGGGCAAACTCGTGAGGCGCGCCGCCCGTTCTTAGTGCAAAGCCCCTCTAATGGGTACCGTTTCGCTAATTCAGGTGTGGCGTACTTGTCACCACCCATTTCGTGGTCACAGCTGAATCGCACTTCAAAGACGGGCTAGTTGCCTAAAATCGCCAAAAAGGGCCCCGTCCCGCTCCTCATGTCCAGCGCGGGAGTCTCTGGCGCTTCAGAAATCCCCCGTTTGACGAGATTTCAATTCCGTACTACATACATCAAACACGGTGCTCTATGGCAACAGAACCATCTCCCCAGCCCGGCTACGCTCCTCCGAGCAAGCCAGCGATGCCGGCCAGTGTGGCATTTGAAAAACACTATTGCGTGAGTGAAGTCGCTGAATTGTGGGGCTTAAGCGAACGAACAATTCGGCGTATTTTCACGGACGAACCTGGGGTGATCAAGTGGGAGAACGGTGAAACACGGTTTAAGCGAGGCTATACCACGCTGCGAATACCAGAAAGTGTCGTACAACGGGTGCACAGGAAGCTCAGAAAAACGGGGTAACGCGAAATGAAATCGACTAGAACATTGGCTGAGAGACGTAACGAAACCGATTCCGATGAGAATGTCGTTGCGAGTGTTGAGTTTGTGATCCGCACCGAACTGCACGACTCCGTTGAGACTGACTTTGTCCATCCCATCCTTGGAAGGATTATTGCCGAACGGGAAAGCCGCGGAAAAGAGGACGCCGGGCATATTAGGGCTTCACTCGTTCAGTTCGGCGAGGGACTGGACCAGGGCATCAGTACGGAAAGGCTTGGAGATGGCATCTCCGGAGACATCTCAGAATACTGGGAACGTCTTTTCGACGTGGAAACTGGCTATCCGACAGAAGAAATACAAAATGAGTTCGAGGTGGTAGACCTCGATCTACTGATCATCGACTACGTCGCGATCTATCCGGACTTTCGGGGACTAGGGATCGCTGAGTCCGCCATTCACCGTACGATCGACATTTTTGGTACAGGGTGCGGGCTGGTAGCGTGCAAACCTTGGCCGCTCCAGTTCACTCCGTCCATTGCCGACGATCGAGAAGCATTGAAAAGACTTGCGTTACCGAACGTAAGCAAAAGCGAGGCCATTCGGAAGCTGAGATCGTACTGGTCACACCTCGGGTTTTGGCCGCTCGGCAACACTGGAATCTATCTGCTGAGCCTGTCGCAAAGGGGTCGTGACGTGTCTTCTCAAGATCGCCCAAAAGGCCTTCAATAACTCTGATAGCCAACTGCCGCGGCGTCCGGTTAGAACGCTGCCTTCTAACCGCCATCCCTAGTTTTCAATCACTTACCTCCTTTGGTGTCCGCTTTGGTGTCCATTCTTCCTCCGTTTGACCGAATCCCCAACCCAAAGTAACGTCCTCCCCACTAAGGGAGGCACTATGGCTCGGTCCAAACAGTACGCGCAGAGGGTCAATATTCTCAAGAAGGTTCGAGTCGGCCAGGCGTGGAAACTCGCCTCCGTCGTCGAGCGAAACGGAAAGATCGTCCGCGACCACGTCCTCGTTTCTGGCTGTGACGAACACCATCCTGAAGGGGGCTACTACCTGGAGTGGTACCAGATCGGAAAACGAAAGCGCCAAGCGGTTCGAGACTTTGCGGATGTGATCGAAGCCGCGCGTCACAAGTCGATCGAGGTCAACGCGCAGAAGGCGGGAATCATTGAGGCAAGTCAGGAACCCGAACCGCAGCGCGTTATGATCGGTCAAGCCATTGACGAGTATCTCGATTTCATTAAGGCTCACCGCAAGGAACGAACCTACGTCACCTACCGCTACACGCTAGCTAGACAAGCTTCTGAGAGAATGGTGCCGAAAATCGTTCGTGGACCAGATCACACGCGAAGACATCTTGCAGTTCATGACCTGTTGCTACAAACATGGTCTGGGCAAACGCACCGTCTACGACAAACTCGTGGTTGTGCTCCAGCTTTTCAAACGTTACGGAAGAATCAAATTGATTGAGCCGAGTGATTGGCCACACTACGTCGAGACCATTCGGCCCATTTACGAAGCAGAAGAAATCGGGGCCATGCTAGAACACGCGGACCAAGATGAAGCGATATTTCTCAAGTTCCTGCTCGCTTCTGGTTTCCGTGATCGTGAGGTTCGGCATGTTGCCTGGCGTGACATGGATTTTCGCAACAGTTTGGTAAGAGTGACTGCCAAACCTATTTGGGGTTTCGGGCCGAAGAACTGGGAGGAGCGCGCCGTGCCACTCCCTACCGCACTTGTGGAGCAGTTACAAAAACTCCGAGAACGCAGGAACGGGCTTCCCTCACAACTGGTGTTTCCCAATTCAAAAGGGAATCCCGACAGTGAAAATGACATGATCGTCAAGCGCGTGGCTGAGCTCGCCGAATTGAACTGCGGACAGTGCGTTACCAAACACGGAAACAAATGCGCCAAAGGGCCGTGTTGCCGGCATTTCTTCCTCCACAAGTTCCGGCACACTTTTGCAACAGAGCATTTGCGGCACGGCGTCGACATCCGGACGCTGCAAAACTGGATGGGCCATCGTGACATTAAGTCCACCATGGTCTACCTGAAGGGTGTGCAATCGAAAGACGCCTTGGCAAAGGTCAATGCAGGGGCTTTGGCCCGTTACGTTGCGTGACGAGGTTAGGTCGCAATGCAGGCTAATTTGAGCCGCACTGGTCTCACAGTTTCGCGGTGCGCAGGGATTCGGAACCTCGAAGCCATTTGACGAAAGTCTCGGACTGTCCTAAATAGTGAAGATTGCCCGCACATTAAGGGGCGGGATCGTCTTCTGTTGAGGTGCACAAATATGAGTCTGATAGCGCAATTGGAAAAAGAAACCCGCGTTTTACGCGCGCGCGACGTGGCAAAATTATTCCAAGTCACGCCGCAGCATGTCTATAAGATGGCGGCAGGCGGGAGACTTCCATCCTTTCGATTGGCTGGGGCAGTCCGTTTCGATCCTCACGAATTGGCGAACTGGCTTCGAAGAGCGCAGCCGGTTGCATTTCGACCCGAAGAGGGCGGCGAGTGGCGTCGTAGCGCATAGGTCGGGCCGAATCGCCGCGTCTAAACAAAGCCGCCGTCGCCCTCAGGGAACACAGAATCACCACCCAGAATGTTCTCAGTTGAAAATTCCTTTCGATGTCTGGCATCGGAATTCATGACCATGAAGGGGCCTGCCACCATAAGCTAAACTTAAGGCAGAATTCCTCTGGGGTGGGCCGTGATCCCGTGATCCGTTGGAAATCGGGAAGTTCCGGAATCTGCCAACTTCGGATTAGCCCGTTATTCGCTAATCGTCGGATCAGGGAAAACCATGTGCTGGCAGTGGAAACGATCAATCGGATACTCCTGATTTAGGAGTTCGCTACACACGCAGCACTCCGGCCTCACGCAGAGCGTGTTCGGCCTCTACAGGTCCCTGTACTTGGAAGGCCTTCATCCCGACTCTCTTAGCCGGCCTCAACGTTAAGCTGGCTGTCGTCCAAAAACAACGTCTCGGGACCCTCGCAACCGAGTGTAGCCAGAACGTGCTTGATAGAGTAACGCGACCTGATGGGCGCTTTTGATCATCATTTTGCTTCGCACCTGACGGGCAAGATCAAGCCCGATGAGGAAGCATTCCAACCAAAATTTGGACTTGACCCTGGAGTATAGTCCAGAGTGTATGATTTCTTTATGCCGCACGGTTTGGCGAGTTCGGTGAGCACGATCCAGATCGGCGAAGCTGCGCAACGCGCCCACCTGAGTATAGACACGATCCGGTTCTACGAGCGCCAGACGCTGTTGCCGAGAGCACCCCGGACAGCAGGACAGTTCCGGCTTTACACAGCAGACGACGTAGCGCGACTCACTTTTATCAAGCAAATGCAGGGACTCGGCTTCTCCTTGCAGGAAATCAAACAACTTCTCGATTTGCGAGATCGTGGTGGACATGCCTGCCGGGAAGTCAGGAATCTGCTCAGCTCCAAACTTGCCGAGATTCGAAGCAAAATCCGAGACCTGCAGAACTTGGAACACGAATTGGTAGACGATCTCCGGAAGTGTGATCGAGAACTGAAAAACAGGCGAGTTCACGGAGCGCAACGGTGTCCGATTCTCAGCAGCGCGAACGGAAGGAAATAGAAGGTCATGGTCATTGAAGTCTTTTATGTGCCGGGGTGCCCGAATCACCAGGCTGCAATTGACAGGCTCAGAAATGCGGTGCGCTCTGCAGCAATTGACGCAGCGATTCAGGAGATCGCCGTGACAGACGACGCAATGGCACGCCAGCTGAAATTTCCGGGTTCTCCGACAATACGCATTGACGGGAGAGACGTGGAATCGACCCCGCAGGATTCTTACGGGTTGGCGTGCAGACTGTATTCAAACGGAACAGGAGTTCCATCCCTTGAAGCGATGCAGCGAGCGGTTGCCGGAGCAGGAGAGGGAGAGGTTTAAGAAATGGGCTCAACCGAGTCAACTCGAACCACGCCCCACATCGCCGAATCCGATCCTAAACGGCAAGCTTGTTGTAGCTCACCTTCTGCAATGTGCTATTGGTGCTCAGTGTCACTCGCAGCCTGGGGTCTGCTCAGTCTTGTAGGTGTCTTCTGGCCTCCACTTCACACCACGTCGACAGCCACAATTCTGTTGGCTGCGGCGGTCGGCTGCTTTGCCAACTGGCTCAAGAATCACACTTTTCACTGCTCGATAACGGCATGGTTATTTCTTGCCGGCGCCGCAGTCTTCTTACTTGCCGATACTGGTCGAATTCGAATCGAACCACGTTTCGTTTGGCTGTTTGTTGCAATGGGAACCGTTGTCTCGTTCATTCTAGAATGGCGCTACGCACGCCGGTCCGGAAGCTAACGACTCTATGCAAGTCTCGGAAAAAAGCGCGCCCACCGCCGCCATAGTGGCCGCCCTTTCAACCCTAGCCTGTTGTGTCCCGTTAGGATTCCTTGGCGCTGTCGGACTCGCAAGCGTTAGTGTTTGGGCGCAGCAGTACAGATTGTGGCTGGTTATTGCGTCAATCGCGTTCTTATGCGTAGGTGCAGTTCAGGTCTACTTCAGGAAATCCTGCGTTAAACGAAGTACCACAAGCCTTGTTCTCTTCTGGACTGCCGTTGTTGTGGTGGTGTTAGTGATCTTGTTTCCTCAAGTGATCGCTAGCCTGATTGCTGGCTAGACGGAGCATCTCACATGGCGACGAAATACTCGGCATGGCTTCTCGGGTTGGCTCTCTTGTTGATGTTTGGGTGGTATTTTTTGTGGTCTGCAATCACTCCCAACGGCCAGCCGCCGCTCACGCGGCTGACTAGCGAAGAGCAATTCATAAGCCGATTCGACCACGCCGCCGCAGAGGCCAAAATGGTGCTTCTCTTATCCCCGACTTGACCAGGTTGTTTGCGGGGGGCCTCCGCAGCGGAAGAGGTACTGAAGCAGGAGAAATCCGACCAGTTGGCCGTTCTGGTTGTGTGGGAACCCATTTTACCCTCTGACTGGAGCAGGCCAACTCGCCCCGTCATGGCTCGCATTTCTGATACGCGGGTCATTCAGTTCTGGGATAAGGACCACTTAATCGCTAAACAGTTGAGCGCCCAACTGCACACGCAACAGCCGAATTGCTGTCGGCATTCGGGCATCCTGTGGGATTTGGTTGCCCTTTACCCCAAAGGAACGAACTGGAACGATTCCGAGCCCTCTTATGTTGACGGACCAGTTGTGAAGGTCGAAGCCGAGCTCCAAAACCAAACCTTCAAACTGCTGCAATAACCGCCTCCAAAGCCATTCTATTCAAAGCAATCGGTAGTTTTTCCAATTTCTTCTCTTATCGCCGAGCCCCCGCTTCATGCGGCTTTATGCAGGGCCAGCCGAGACCTTTTCGCAACGATAGCTCTCACAATTCATTGACATTCTTCGATGAATCTGGCACTCTTGTCGTCGAC
>JBAVZU010000232.1:0-7052 GCA_049588915.1 Candidatus Sulfotelmatobacter sp. | reverse complement strand
AAGGCCTGTCGCACCATTCGCCGATGCACGCCCAGTTTCTTCGCGACCGCACGAATCGTGCCCGCTCCATGCGCATGTTCCCGCCTGATCTCTTCGAATCGCTCCACCTTGCGTCTCCTGTCCATCGGCCTCCCCGTCTGCTTCGCAGACAGGGTAGGCCGATCTATCGGTTAGGGTGGGGCCAAATGTGATGATCGACGTGGGGCCACTTCAGAGTAGCGAAATCAGTAGCGCCCCAGTTCGACGAACTTGGTGTCCCGCTCCGTCTCTTTCCGCTGCTCCCAAGCCAGAATCTCGTCGATCTTGTTCAACACGAACAGGGCGCGACGGCGATTGAACTTCGGTGGCATGGGCGGATTGTCAGTAATTAAGCTCGTCAAGCCAATCAAGACTCTCTGCTCCTGGACGCCGCACCAAGCGAGCGTCCGCTATCTCCTGCTTTCCTAGACAAAGTCCGACGTACGGACAGCTGCTGCAGGGATTCTGCGGAAAGCGGATGCCACTGTGTGGCAGGAATTGTGCCGACTCGATTCTCCGGATCGTGTCTTCGACCAACCTTTCGAATTCCTCGCGCTGCTCATCGGCGATCGTGGTGTGCAGATACTGGACCTCGACCAAGCGCTTGCGAACGAATACGATCTGGGCAACATCGGCGATGCCCGTCATCCACGAGTAGCAGACTAGTTGAGGATCGAGAGAGAGCAGCCCATCAGGCTCTTCCGGGTATCGACTCGACGAGGTCTTCCACTCCAACAAACAGCGCCTTCCATCAAGCTTGCCGATGCCGTCGATGTAGGCCACGAATTCGTTCTTTCCGGCAACCGGACGGTTGATCTTGATCTGCAGATTGCGTCGAGGCTGGCGGATCTGGATACGATCGTCCTGGCAAAACCGGTCGAGCAGCATGATGCCTTGCCGTAGCATGCGATCCCAGCTGTCGCCGTTCGAGTAATGCAACTTTTCGCCCTGACAGGCAGACCATTCGGAGTAGAGGACTGTTCCGGGATCTTCCCGGCGGAATAAAGCACCGAGGGCTTGTTCGAAGGCGCGGCCGAACAGCATCGCCGCCCGGGTGTCCTTTTCCTTCCAGCCATCCAGATAGCGATGCCGGTACCGCCGCGGGCACGTCAAGTACTGGCTGATCTGAGTGTAGCTGTAGATCATCGTCAGGCCACTTTCGGGTTGTCCAGATTGGCCGGTGAGAGTTCTTCCCAACGGCCGGCGGGAGCGAATCCATCAAGTCGGATCAGCGACGAACCGTTCACAACGATGTGGCTGATCTTGGCGACGCCCTTTAGGCCTACAAGCTGAGTTTCATCCACCTCATCACGACCGAGCAGTTCGGTGTCGTACCCAAAGTCACGGAGGAACCAGTTGAATTTCCACAAGGCTTTCGGACTGCAATAGAGCCGGCTGGAAAAAACGTGCCCGGCAAGCCGGGTGGGCTCAAGAACAGTGAGAGTGAGCGCGTAGAACGGCTTCTGGGCCTGCCGCTGAAATTTCGCACGTTGTACTTGAACCAGAAAAATTCCGTCGGGGATCTGGTCGGCGGCAGAGCGATCAGAGGCGTGCAAGCCGGTAATCTGACGTCTCATGCGGTACCTGCTTCTTGCGTTACCCCGGACTCCGGCTTATCGATTCCACCAAACATCGAGAGCTCCTCCCAGTCGGCCGCGGGCGCGAAAGCGTCGAAGTTAAGAAAAGATATGCCGCGGACCGTAACTTCGCTGACCTTTACAACTCCCCACAAGTCAACGAGAGCATCGTCCTCGATCTCATCCTTTCGGAGCAGCCCGGGGTCGTAGCCGAAGTCGCGCAGAAACCAGTTCAGCTTCCACAGAGCTGTGGGCGTGCAGTAGAGACGGCCGGTGATGCGACAGCCGATCAAATGCTTGGGCTTAAGGACAACGAAGCGGATCTCGTAATAAGGCTTCTGCTTCTGCCAGCGATATCGTGCCTGATCCACCCGAACCAGGAAAAGGCCGTCTGGGACGGAGTGCAGCGCCGACAGATCTCCAGGGCGAAGCGACTCGAAGTAGCGATTCACGCGGCACCTTTTTTCTGGCCCGGATAGCTATTGAGTTGGCAGAGCAGCGCGTTGCGATCCTTCTCCGCCCAATCCGCCAAGTGACTGACGAAGTTTTCTACTTGCTCGCGCGTGGCATCGCGCAGAGTCTTCACACCGCAGAAGTCGGTCGCGTACGACTTGACGAGATTGGGATCCAGCTCATACTGCCGGATGATCTGGCACAGGCGATCACGAACCTTCGGGGCGCCGTAGCCGTTGCCACTTCCGTTGGCAGATTGTGGCGGAACCTTTGTCGGTTCTTGGGAACGATGCGATGGTTCAGCGACCGAGCCGATTTCCTCAACGGAACAGATGCCAATCCCGTAAGCTTTGCGGAGGGCACGATTGACGGCTCGCGTCTCGGCCACGCGCATTTCGGCCCCGTGGACAAGTGCAGACACATTGGAAGGGTCAGCATCACCATAGCCGATAAAGCCAGAGGAGCCCTTCGACGGATAAACCGTTGCTCTCAGAACGAACCGATTCGCAGAAGAATTGCAAAGTGAATCGACGGCCTCTACGTGGATACCACAACATCTCTTGCGGCGTGCCAGGCGGAGGAGACCGGAATGGGTTACATACCACTTTCCTTCGATCAGGAGGAGGTCACCGCTTTCTACAGATACTTGGAACTCTCCCGACCAAGCCGCAAGGGCTTTTTCAAGTTCTACGCCTAAGTGACCTTCCCATCTAGAGCGGGCGAGTCTTAGATTCCTCCGTATCAAAAGAGAATTTCTTTTGGCATTTCTGTGTCTTGCCACTGTGCACCTCCTCTATCAACTCTAGGTCCGTTTTTTCGGTGTAAAGTTAATTGCATACTCTGTGCGATGCATAGTCGCATTATATATGCATATGTACATAGTGTCAAATACAAATGCGCCCAGTCATAAGATCTGCGATTGATTGGAAGGCTGTCGGCCGCCGGCTTCGGGAGCTCCGCGGTTTTGAAATCATCCAGGCCCAGTTTGCCCGCGAACTGGGGATCAGTCAGGGGCAGCTTTCCAGATATGAGCAGGGAGAGAGCGAGATCGGAGCAGAGATACTTCTTCGGCTTTCACGAAGATCAGGAAAAACGATCGAGTGGCTGCTAACCGGAAAGGACCGGGCTTAGCGGATGGCTCGCCCCAAATCAACTTGCATAAAATCAAATCGTCCCGCCCGAGCCGTTTTATTTCGTTCTAAGCACTTTCGAATTTAGATGCCGCAGTCACCAGCGTCAGATCTTCCCTCACTGCCACTAAGCCGCCCATTTCGAGCGGTAGCATGCCCGCTACGTCGCTTCGCGATACACTTTGCACCAAGTTCGAACCTCAGCGATAATTCGAGTCCAGTCACGGTTCTGGCCCGTAGCCGCTTGGCTGGCATCCTGCCGAGCGGAGCTCTGCCGCATGCAACAGATGAGGCATTCCCAATTTAAGGATATCGGCCAGTTTCTGACCTCCACGCTCACAAGAACCTTTTCTTTCTTCCTGGACGTCGATGTGCGATCGAGGAAGAATTGCCCGAATCTGAATCTGGAGCTTGCAATAGCAATTTCGTAACCTTTTCAAATCGAGTCGCACGGCGTTGAATCGACATCAAGGCACGACTGGAAGTAGTCGTTGCTTTTAGACCACAATTAGGGGGCCTTCAATTGCGTTGTAATTTTCCAAATCTTATTTGGCTGAAAACGAACCAACAACTTCGCAGCGGGTGGAAGCAAATCGTCGGAATGTTCAACTCTCCACCGGTCCCAGGTCTGCGGAAGGCCAAAAAAACAGCTCGCGCAATGCCCATCTTCCAGAAGTAGAGATTGATTTCGCTGAATTACCAGACGGCTCCCTCGTGGAGATGATCGAGGATCCAGCTAACCCAACAGAATCACTCCTCGCTGTCTATAAGGATGGGACGGTGCAGTACGTTAAAAGGTGGTGGAACGGTAACACGGTCCTCGTTCCGCTCCCACGGACCGGGCCGGTCTTGAAGCACATTTGTCTCCCTACCGGTAGTGAATCTCATGGAGAAATGGAAGAACTGTTTGCAAACGTCTGCAGTTTTTTCACGTCTTGCCTGGATGTTGAGCGTAAGGATCAGATCTTCTTAACAGCTTTTGTATTGAGTAGTTGGTTCCGCGAAAAGCTGCCCGTCGCCCCGTATCTCGCACTCCTTGGCCCCCCGGGTTCAGGCAAAAGCACGGCGATGCGGATTCTTAGCCTGCTATGTCGTCGCGGCCTCCTTACGTCCGATATTACTTCGGCGGCGTTCTACGACGTTTGTCATCGCCTGAGTCCGACGCTCCTGATCGACGAGACCATCACGGCCGGCCATCCACGAACACTTCTCCATCTTCTCCGATCCAGCAACTCTCCTGGCTTTGTAAGTCTCCGGAAGGACAGAGCGCAGATGGCGTTTGGCCCGAAGGTTCTCTCTTGGATCGAATTGCCGAACGACCCCGCTTTGAACAGCCGATGCATCATCATTCCGATGCACAGAACGTCGCGCTCGGATCTCATCAGCCCGGACAGTGCGCAAGTGTTGAAAGTTGCCAAGACCTTGCGAAGGCGCCTGCTGCAGTTCCGATTTGAAAACTATTGCAGCCTCGGGGTTCCGAAAGTTCCGACCGATGTCCATTTGTCCTCGCGAGCGCTCGACCTTTACCGCGCACTTGCCCTTCCGATTGCGAAAAACCAGATTCTTTGCAGAGTGTTGGCTCTCTCGATTTCGTGTCAGCGCCAAGTCCAATCGCGCCTGCTTTCAGCGATCCAGGCCTCGGCCGTTCGTGTTTTGTCCCTACTCATTCATGTTGATCCGTCGGCGGTTGGTTTCACGCTCAGCGGGTTGACAGCTGGAATGAGAAAAGACCTGGCTTCGCGAGGCGAGCCCTCGCAGCTGAACGAACGCAAGGTCGGCGACATCCTTACATTTCTTGGGTTGACGAACCGGAACCGCACGAACACAGGCTATGTTCTGTATCTGCAACGGTGCGATCGGGTGCGCATCCACGAAATGGCACGTGATTACGAACTGGACGACACCGGCCAGAACGAAAACTGCGACATCTGTAAGGCGACCGCTCACGTCGTCACTAGTGAGTCGTACCCAGAAAGTTGCGAACAAGAAACGAGTCTGCACACCTTAAGCCAACCGTGAACATCGTGAACGTCGTGAACGTGTTCCAGGCGGATGGAGAGTGGCGCAAACGCTCCCCCGCTAGTCAGGAGGAAAAGCTTGAGAGCTTGTTGGCGATGCGATCCAGTTTGATGAAGTTTTTCGAGCTCCTCCAACACACCGGGGCGCAAATCGACGCGGCTTTCGCAGGGCAACCTTTCCTGCCGGATCTGCGCCTTGACGCCCCGGCGAACAAGCGCCGCTTCAACGCTTACCTCGAGCAGAACGAGGAAATAGTCAAGTTGTTCGTTACGGCTCAGGAACTTTGGATGCTCTCTTTCGGCTTCAAGATTGTTAAAGAAATCCACCCCGCAAAGAGAAGACGCAGGCCAAAGTCATGAGTGAGTTCGCGATCGAATTGTAAGCGAGTTAACCCGTACGCAGACCGCTTCCCTTCTTTCCGGGTGCGGCGTTCACAGCAGGTCGCCGCGATTTTGCGAAACAAAGCCACTACAGTGGTGGTTTGTCTCTGCAATTGGTATTGGTATTCATAAAGATTTTGACACGTTAACCCATTGATCGAAATCTTCGCGGCAGATTGCTTGTTTTCCAAGTCATTTGTCGGACGAGTTCTTACCGAGACCGGGCCCGTGGACCTAGCCCCCGTAACACAACAGCAGCCGAAGGCCCATCCTGGTGATGGTGAGCATATGCAGCCAGATGTCGCCGTGGCTGTTAACGTTCACGTTGGGGCCGGCATGGGCGACTCAGCTTCGGGTTGCGCCGAAGCAAGCCGAATCCCTACCCGATAATGAGGGATGAATTGCAATTACGAAATGAGTCCAATCCTGATGCAATCGCGGATTCAAAGGAGGCCTTCGCTGGTGAACTGTTCTCTGCCGGATCGCGTCTCGAACAGCGCGGCCAAGCACCAGCTGGCTTGGGGGCTCTCTGCGTCTCTGCTACAGAATGCCCAGAAACGCGTCGCGCCATCACTTTGCGTGTCGATCCGGGAACTCTACGGCCAGCGCTTGGCAGTATCTTCCCAGCCCGGCGCACGCGCCGGTTGCGTCGCCGCTCCGGGTGGCGATGGAACGCGGAGGGGTGCCTGCGGCCCGTTCACGGCTGCGGTCCGTGTTGGTTTTGGCATGTCGGAGTTCATTTCTTTTTCTTCGGAGAGCAATGGCGCCACCAGCCGCAGAGCCTCTACTTCCCTCTCCAGCCGGGTCAACTCCATTTCTTTCTGCCTCATAACCTCATAAACATTCTTCATAACCTTGGCACCTGCAGTCGCCATTTTTATGCAGCTTTTCTCGAACATTATCAGACTTCGTCATGTCATAAAGGTCCCGCGCTACGATGCCTTTGTGCTCTCGTGGATTTCGGATCCCTTTGAGCCCCGGGCTTTCCGGAGATCGAAGCTCGCGTCATGATCTGCTCGACCAAAACTCCATCTCTGGCGAACGGAGCCTCTGGATTGGGTGCCATTATTTTGGCGACGTAGCATTCTCCATGGACGGGCAAACCGCTCCCATCAATCTTGCATTGTTCAAGTGAAATGGTCTGGCCGCAAATCCAGCATATTCGGAGGGGGTTTGTTGCGATCCCTTCATTTGTCACCGCAACACAACGTTTGCGCCAGTTCTTTTGCATGCCGTCAGTCATATTCACCTCCGATAGCCGGGTGCGAAGGCTGCGAATGCTGCAGTGAGTGACAGCAAGTCTGGTGCCATGACTCTAAGTGGTTTGGTTACCTCGGTTCACGATGCGTTGAATGTAGTTTTCACTGTTAGGTTAGCAATCTTGCGGTACAGGATTTCCTGTACTACGTTCGGCTGTAGAGATGCTCCCGTCTCGGGTTCGCTCATCTCTGTTTGGGCCTTTCTCAACTTGAGGC
>JBAVZU010000231.1:0-29420 GCA_049588915.1 Candidatus Sulfotelmatobacter sp. | reverse complement strand
ACCGTCCGCCCCAATGGTCCTTTTCGCGTGGAAGCGCCGGAAGGTTCCGTGGAACTCGTCGATGCCAACGGAACTCCGTACGACCTCACCGGCAAGCCCGCTTTTTCACTCTGCCGCTGCGGCGGGTCGGTTAATAAACCTTTTTGCGACGGCACCCACAGTCGGATTGGCTTCCAGGGCGCGGAGCTGGCCGTTAAGAAAGCCGACAGCGAGAGTGCATCGTAACAAGTAAAGGAAAAGCCCAGGGGAGTGATGAGCGACCATACCGATCGCCAGTTGGGAATGAATCGTGAAATCACGCGGCGCGACTTTCTTAATGGCGTCGCCGTGACCGCCGGCGCCTCACTCTTTCCTCGGCAGCTTTTCGCCGATAGCGATCCCCAAAACTCTCCCACGTATTATCCTCCCGCGCTCACGGGAATGCGTGGTAGTCATCCCGATTCATTCGACGCGGCCCACGCTCTGCGTGACGGCACCTTCTGGGACTCAGCGGGCACGCCGCAAGACACTGGCGAAACCTACGAGCTAATCATCGTCGGCGGCGGCATCAGCGGACTATCTGCCGCGCACTTTTATCGTAAGGCCACCGGCCCGAACGCGCGCATTCTCATCCTGGATAATCACGATGACTTTGGCGGACACGCCAAGCGCAACGAGTTCCGCGTAGACAATGCCTTTCGACTGGGTTTCGGCGGGACATATTCCATCGAAAGCCCCGCGCCCTACAGCCAGGTAGCTCGCGAACTGATCAGGGAACTGGGCATCGACGTCTCTTCTTATCCGAAATATCACGATGCGAAGCTTTACCGCTCTCTGGGCTTGCGTCCAAAAATTTTCTTCGACAAGGAAACTTTCGGTGTAGATCGCCTTGTTACCAGCCCCGCGTCGTTCAGTGGAGGCGAAAAAGATTACGCCAATTCCATGGAGCAAGAGGCCTGGAAGCAGCTTCTGGCAGATGCGCCGATTGCAGAGCAAGCCAAGAGCGATTTCAATCGCTTGCTCCACGATGAGAAAGATTACTTCCCAGGGCTGACTTCCACGGAGAAGAAAGCCAAGCTGGCACGCGTGAGCTATGCCAACTTTCTACTGGATATTGTCAGAGTGCATCCGGACGTGGTGAAAGTATTTCAGGCCGTACCGCATCCGCTCTTTGGTGTGGGAATCGATGCAGTTGCGGCGCAGGATGCCTGGGGATTTGATTTGCCTGGATTCCAGGGGATGAAACTCGATCCCACCCCTGGGAAGGGAATGAATCGCGACGCAATTCCCAACGAAGAAGCCGAGAAATATTTCTTTCATTTCCCTGATGGCAATGCGACCGTCGCGCGACTCCTCGTCCGCGAGCTCATTCCCGACGCCATTCCGGGAGATTCCGCGACGGATGTTGTGCTAGCTAAAACAAATTATTCCAGGCTGGACCCGGCATTGTCCCCGGTAAAGATTCGCCTGAACAGCACCGCTGTTCGCGTGAAGCATCTGGGGGACGCAGCCGCGGCAAAAGAAGTTGAAGTGGCCTACGCCCGCGGCGGCAAGGTGTACACGGCGAAGGCGAAGAGTTGCGTACTGGCCTGCTGGCACGTTGTCATCCCCTACATCTGCGAAGAACTGCCGCAGAAGCAGCGCGAGGCGTTAGCTTCCGCGCAGAAAGTTCCCTTGCTCTATACCAACGTCGCGTTGCGCAACTGGACTTCGTTCCAGAAATTGGATACCAACGCGGTATATGCGCCGGGCTGCTATCACACGCGAGTCGGACTCGACCTGGCCGTAAGTATCGGCGGCTACGAATGCGCCCGCAAACCGGAGGAGCCGATCATAGTGCACATGATGAAAGCGGCGTGCCATCCGGGAAAGCCGGCTCGCGAACAACATTCTCTGGGGCGCATGGAATTGTTCTTAACTTCTTTTGAGACCATGGAGCGCGAGATCCGCTCGCAATTGGCTCGAACCTTGGGAGCCGGAGGGTTCGATCCGGCGCGCGACATCGCAGCCATCACCGTGAACCGCTGGCCCCATGGTTACGCCTACGAGTACAACTCGCTCTGGGACCCATTCTGGCTGGAAGGCGGCGAGACTCCCTGCGAAGTGGCGCGGAAAACCTACGGCCGCATCGCGATCGCCAACGCCGATGCAGGCGCTTACGCTTATACGGATGAGGCCATCAACCAAGCCTGGCGTGCGGTCGGGGACTTGCAGAGCTGACCACCGAGAAGCGGAAATCAGGAGTAGCGGCTATAGAGTGCTCGCAACAAGAAGGCGAGATTGCATCGCCCGCGATCGGGATGTGAGTCTTCCCGAACCGTAGCGGCACGTGATAATGGTGTGCCACTTCGATCGCGCCGACGGTGAGCAAAAGAGTTGCGACCAGAAAGATGGCGATGCGGCGAGGAGCGTGCTCCCGCAGGGGAGCGATGAGGGCGATGACGGCGCCCAAAATCAATCCGGTAATCAAACCGCCAATGTGTGCGGAGTTGTCGATGCCCGGCATCGCGGCCCCGAAGATGAGGTTGTAAAAAACAAAGGCTCCCAGGCTGCGCAGCGTGCCGGAGAGTGCGGATCGCGGAACCGAGAACTCTCCCAACTTAAATGCCGCAAGCAATGCGCCCGCCAGCCCGAAGATGGCTCCCGAGGCGCCCACGCTGGGCGTAAAAGGATGCCACGCGACGCTTACCAGACTGGCTCCCACGCCGCAGATGAGATAGATAGCGGCGTAGGTCCACCGGCCATAAAGCGACTCGGCAAGCTCGCCCAGATTCCACAGGCACCACATGTTGAATGCGATGTGAATGATTCCGCCGTGAACGAACACATTGGTCAGCAACCGCCACCATTCTCCCGAGAGCGTGAGCGGTCCCACATTGCCGCCCCAGAGGATAAGTTCACGCAGCGGAAAATCCATCACGGAGGAAGACGCTAGCACCATGCCGAGAAACACGGCAACGTTGATCCCGAGGATTACCTGCGTCAGACTGATGGCCGATTCGCCTCGGCGAACCCAGGGAGTTGGCATTACCGGTTGTCTCGCGTCCTCCACGACTTGACCGCGTTGATACGCTTCATGCTGCGCGCACCACTGGCAAATCTTCTTGCCAAACGAAAAGCCCGGAAGCTGACGTCCACATCGAATGCAGTTTGCCATGAGTTCCGTAAGAGCGTAGGTCAGTAAAAGCGTATCAGGAGTTGGCCATGCGGTGCGAGGAGAGGAACGAAAGCCAGGTCGCACAATGAGAGTCGCGCAATAAGAATGGAGCAGTTGAGGGATGCGAATCAGAGATTTCTTGTGAGTGAAGCAATTTCTTCCGGCGGTATTTGCACAAACGCCGCAGCGGTAGTTTTCAATGCACTGTAAGTCTGAAGTCCATCGATCTCGCCGGCCGTACGCAGATTTGCGAGAACCGGCATGCTGTGGAAGATCTCTCCATGAAACATCAGCCAGAAGCGAAGTCTGATTCCGATCAGCAGCGAGTAGAGGCGAACTCCGATTGCTTTCTCTTGCAGTTCCCTGGCCAGACTTTGTCGGTGGAGATCGTCGCCCGTCTTTTCCGAGTGTGCGTGCGCGTATTCCACCAGGACCTTGGCGTTATGAGCCATGCGGCGCGTTACTTCGAGAAACAAACGCATACGCTTACGTTGAACCTCTCGGAACTGCAACGGCCCAAGCTGCCAGCGACATTCAAATTCCGCGGCGGGATCAAGAAGCGATTCGGCCAGGGAAATATCCACCGGATAAAGAAAAGGAATCACATCATCAACATCTACGTCCCGCCTGGGAAAACGCGTCCAGGCACAGTGCAGCATATAGACGCAGGCGAGCGCACCCCACACGACGATCAGCCAGGTGAAAATAACAGAGAACATAACCTAGCGCATCCTCCGCAAAGCGTCTTTATACTGTTCTAAAGCACCAGGGGAAGGAACCGATCGTTCTGTATTCGAAGTCTCGATTTTTTGTGGTACGCTGAAAAACCAAATCCAGATCAGCACAGCGAGAGAGTATGCCACAATTGAGGTCCATCCCCACAACAATTTGAATCTTGTTCCAAAATCCGAAAATTTCGTTGTTGTCAGCAGCATGACCGTGGCATAGAGCCCAAATCCAGTCGCTATGCCAAAGGGATACTGCCTCCAGCGGAGGCCCAGTACTGGAACAAGCGTTACCATCCCTGCGAAGACGAATACCTGCACGAACCGCACAGCCATTTCGCCGATGACGATGTATGTTTCAATCCCGCTTAAGCGCGAGGGGACCACATCTGCCCGGGCCCAACCCAGACTTACGCCTGCCAGTAAGATCGCTGGAAAGATAAGACGTGCCCACCAGGCTCGGGTGAGATTACCGAGAACGGCACGAAGCACTTCGTACATCACGAGAATTCCCAGGAGGTCGTAACCGGCCTCGGTGATCCAGTAGGTCATATAGTACGGGGTTGGATGCCCATGGGCCACGAACCGCGCTACGCCGGCGATAACTCCGAAGGCTGCATAAGCAAAAAACCACGGGAACGCATTATATGCGCGCCTTCGGAGCAACACCCCAAACAGCACCGCGAGTAGGCCTAGCGGGATGTACCTCAAGATGAGATTCATATGGCCGGGAGCAGATTATCGCATCTGCCCCCAGCTTTCGAGACTAATGATGTTAGGCTGCGTTTTCTAGCTTGGGTGGCTTGGCGGTCTTTACGGGTGGAAGGTCTGGTCCATCGGCCAGCAAAACTGGAGCACCCATAGGTGGCTTGGCGGTCTTTACGGGCGGAAGTCCCGGTCCATCGGCAAACGCTACGGCGGCGAATGACATAAGCAACAGGGTAACTACAAGGATACGTTTCATTGGTGATTCTCCTTATCGGTGGGGGATTCCCCAGGCAGACAGTTTAGTCGGAAATGCAAGGGGAGGCCGCTTTTAGGCCGAGAAATGGCGAAATCCGAACGGAGCGGGTCGAACTTCGAAATCAACAATTTTTGGGGGTTAGTGAATCGTCTTGGTTTTTCTCGACATGTAATCCATCAGCAGATATTGCCCCAGGGTATACGGCGTGGTGAAGTAAGCTTTGCCGCGGCACATCTCCGTAACCTTCTGCACAAATTGCATCAGGCCGTAATCGGAAGCGAGCATGAACGTATTGATGAGGACGCCGGCACGCTTGCACTTCGAAACTTCTTCAAGCGTCTGGCTTACGACCAGGGGATCGAGTCCGAATGCATTTTTGTAGATGCGTCCGTCTTCGAGTGTCAGGGCGGAGGGCTTGCCGTCGGTGATCATAACGATTTGCTTCATGTCTTTGCGCTGGCGCTGCAAAATTCTTTGTGCCAGGCGCAGGCCTTCTCGCGTGTTCGTGTAATACGGTCCTACTTTGACGCGGGCGAGTTGCGAGAGCGGAACCTCTTCGGCGGAATCGTGAAATAGCACCAGCGACAGCGAATCGCCGGGATATTGCGTGCGAATCAGATGCGACAGCGCCATGGCTACTTTTTTCGCGGGCGTGAAACGGTCTTCGCCATAAAGAATCATGGAGTGCGAGCAATCCAGCATGAGAACCGTTGCGCACGAAGATTGATACTCGCACTGGTGCACTTGCAGATCGGAGTACTCGATGTTCAGCGGCAGGCTAAGGCCTTCGCGTTGGATCGCACTCGAAAGCGTAGCGGTAATGTCGAGGTTCAGAGTGTCGCCGAACTGATAAGTTTTCGAAGACCCGCAGGCTTCAATGCCGGTAGCGAGATCCCGCGTATCGTGGCGTCCAAAGCTGGATTTGCCCAGCGACCCGAGCAGATTACGCAGCGATTTGAAGCCCAGGAAGTCGAGGCTTTTGTCGGTGATTTCAAATTTGGCTTGCCGCTGGTTTTCGCCAACCTGTCCCGCGACACCGGATTGGCGTGAGGGATCGGGCGGTTGGTCAATCGAGATATAGTCTTCCTGCTGCATGCGCTCGATTAATTTTTCGATCAGTTCGTCGAGCTCACCGTCCATCGCCATCTGTTGCAGCCGCTCGCGCATCTCCTCGTCGAATGCGTCGTCATCCATCAAAACTTGCTCGATCGCCCGCTTCAGGTCGTCAAGTGTCTTCTCGCCGTCAGGCATCTCATACCACATGTCGCTCTGAAAACCGCTCTGCAGCAGATAGTTTGAAAGCGCGCCCAACAAGTCCTCCAGGCTCATTTCGCCGGCCGGGTCGGGCACGTATTTGGAATAGCGAATGCGTTTCATGAGGGCTTCCGGCTTCCGGTTCTCGGCACGGACTTCCACAACCCGAAGCCGAGAGCCGGAAGCGCTAATTAAACTGCCTTCTTTGCCGGTATGGCTGCTCTTCTTTCTCAAATCCTTTTTCGCGCTCGCGAGGCTCGGGCTTTTTCTCTCCGGCTTTGAAAATGCGTTCTTCGTTGCGGCCGATGCGCTTATGCGCATGCAGACCTTCGAGGACGAACTCGGCGGCCGAAACCTGCTGCTCCGGACTTTCTCTCTGCGAAACGCCAAGAGGCCCAAGCTTTTCCACCAACCCTTGAATCTCTTTCAGATTCTGCAGCGCCTCTGCGGACGAGACCGAATCGGATAACTGAATCTCCCCGCCCAGGTCGAACCACTGCACGATTTGCTGAACGTTGGCCCCCGTAAAATATTCGTCGTAGGTCTTTGCAATCGCCGCTCGTATCAGTTCGCGGCCCACAAAGTCCGCGCCCTTCATTTCACCTTCGTATTCCAGTTCCAATTTTCCCGTGATTGCGGGCAGCGCAGCATAGACGTCGCTAACCCGCGGCACCACAAGTTTTTCGTCGTTGCGAATGGCGCGGCGTTCGGCATTCGAGATCACGTTTTCCATTGCAGAGATCGGCAGACGCTGGCTGACTCCGGAACGTTTATCGATCTTCTTGTCTTCACGGGCGGCAAAGGCGATGCGTTCGATAACTTCCTGAATGTAGGTCGGCATATGCATCGCGTGGCCATTGCGGCTGGTCCAGGCTTCCTGCGCCGTGATGGCGATGCCTTCGTCCACGGTCGCCGGATAATGCGTGCGAATCTCGGAGCCGATACGGTCTTTCAGCGGCGTAATGATTTTGCCGCGAGCCGTGTAGTCCTCGGGGTTCGCACTGAATACGATTGCAAGATCGAGCGGCAGTCGAATGGGATACCCCTTAATCTGCACGTCGCCTTCCTGCATGATGTTGAACAGGCCCACCTGAATTTTCCCCGCGAGATCGGGAAGTTCGTTGACCGCGAAGATTCCACGATTGGCGCGGGGCAACAGTCCATAATGCACCGTAAACTCGCTCGACAGTTCGTGGCCGCCGCGAGCCGCTTTGATGGGATCGATGTCTCCGATCAAGTCGGCGATGGTGACATCGGGTGTGGCGAGTTTTTCCACGTAGCGGTCGTCCGGTGTCAGATAAGCAATGGGAGTAGCGTCTGCGAGCTCCGCAACCTGCTCGCGGCAGCGGCGGCAGATGGGGGCGTAAGGATTGTCCCGAATCTCGCAGCCGGCGAGATAGGGCATCTGTGCATCGAGCAGTGTCGTCAACGCCCGCAGGATGCGGCTTTTGGCCTGACCTCGCAGGCCCAGCAGAATGAAGTTGTGCCGTGAGAGTACCGCATTCACAATCTGCGGAACGACGGTGTCATCGTAGCCGACGATGCCAGGGAAGATGCTGGCGTCATCAATCTTGCGCAAGCGGGCGATGAGGTTTTCGCGGAGTTCATCTTTCACGCGGCGGGTGCGCAAACGTTCTTCGCAAAAGGGACTACGGCGCAATTCGCCGAGCGTGCGAGGAAGACTCATGAAAAGAAACCCCCGAGGGAATGCTTTCCTGGATTATACGCGGAAGAGCTGGCGAAAAACGGAGTGCGAGCTCTCGGCTTGATGTCAGATTCTTTAACACAGGGGACGCAGAGGTTCACAGGGGTAACGCACAATTCAGTGGATGTGGCCATTGCCGCCGGCCTTTTCACGGGCGCGCGCGGCACGATGCAGGTTTGGAATCAGCGTTTCGAGATACGTAATCAATAACGGAAGCCGCTCGGCTTCAGAACGCAGGGAGAGCAGCTTTTGTTTGAAATCCAGATCGAGCGGCAACGACGCGGCCAGGTAGAACGACAACAGAGAAGGATCGGCGGCGCCCAGATCTTGTTGCGCGCCCGCCATGGCGAGCAGTTCGGAGTGCAACTGAATGGCTCGCTCCGCATCCTCTCGTGGCGGTACGCCGGGCTCATCATCGATCATGCGTACCTCGCCCTGCAGAAAAGCACGCTCCTCATTTACGCCCAGCACTTCAAAGCGCTTGCGCCCTTCAGTAACAAGGTCGAGCCGCCCGTCGGAATACTCTTTGACTACCGTGACGATCTCGGCAGTGCACCCCACTTCAGCCAGACCCTCTCCAACGGCACGCACCACCCCGAAGGTGAGATTCTGAGCCAGGCATTCCGCGATCATTTCTTTGTAACGCGTTTCGAAGATATGCAGAGGCAGCGGAGTCCCGGGGAACAACACGACGTCAAGCGGGAACAGGGGTATGAGGGTGGACAAGCAATCTCCGTGGGCGCGGGGATCCACGCGAAAAACCAGCCGGCTGCCCATGATTGTACCGCAGCGCTTGACTTCACGAGTTACGTAGGAATAAAAGCGCGCTATGGAACTTGCAGGGAAAATCGTGGTGGTCACCGGAGCTTCCATGGGTATTGGGGAAGCGATTGCAAAGACTTTTGTTGATCAGGGCTCGACCGTCGTGATGCTGTCGCGCGATGCCGGCCGCGTGGAAGCTGCGCGAGCCAGAGTGGGGCATAGCGAACGCACGCTAGCAATGGCTTGCGATGTGCGGCATCGCGAGGATATCGATCGTGCCATCGGCCTGACCCTCCACCATTTTCAGAAGATCGACGTCTGGGTGAATAATGCCGGCCATGGATTACTGGACTCCGTGGCGGAGATGAATATGGCAGCGTGCCGGGAGATGTTTGAGACGAATTTCTTCGGCGCCGTAGCCTGCATGCAGGCAACCGTTCCTCTGATGCGGCAGCAAGGCTCCGGGACCATTGTCAACATTTCGAGCGTGGCTGGGCACATTCCAATCCCATACCACGCAGCCTACAGCGCCACAAAGTTTGCCATGAATGCCATCGGTAATGGGGCTCGCGTTGAGCTAAAGAAAGATGGAATCCACGTACTGACGGTTTGTCCGGGATATGTGCGGACCGCGTTTGGTCAGAATGCGGTACGGGGAAATGATTTGAAACGCGTGCGTCCGGGATCGGTAAAAGGAATCACCGCCGAGCGCGTGGCGCGAGCTACTCTTCAGGGGTATCTAAAACGAAAGCGGGAAGTGATTGTGCCCTGGACGATGTACGTCCCGCAGAAAATTTATCAACTGTTTCCGGGAGTGGTGGAGTGGGCGATGAGCCGGATGGCTGGGTGATCTGATCGTCGATTGGCAGTTGCCGACGCCGATCAATCGGCAAGCGGAAATAAGCCATCGGCAATCCTTATCCTACTTCTTCACCCCAGATCTTCCAGCAAAGCTTCCATTTCGGATCGAGCGTGCAGGTTGCCGGTGCGGCGCGCAGAGGCGATGCCATCGGTAAGCATCTTCTTTGCATCGTCAGGACGATTCGCACGAACCAGGGTCTGAGCCGCCATGAAATATCCCGGAGTGTAGTCGGAATTGGCTTTCAGCAGAATCGAAAATTCCGCGAGCGCGCGGTCCAGGTCGCCTTGTTTGGAGTACTCCATTGCCAGGCCGTAGCGGGCGAAGGTGTCGTTCGGATCCTGCGTCAGAATTTCGTTGAGCGCGGAAATGCGGTCCATAGAATCAAGCTTCTACTCTTGGCCACGACTCCCAAGAATCGACGATTAGGAGAGCTTACTACAGATGGTGGATCATTCGCGCCGCGTAGATTTTCTTTCACTGGCTTGCCTGTGGCGCGATGAGTAAAATAGGCAGTCCTAAAAAATTCATCTTCTGAAGGAGTTTGGCAGGTGGCGTGTCCATATTTCATGCCGGCGGAGAAGTTGGAGAACGGAGCGTGGCTGCACGCCAGCCGCCTTCCGCTTGGATGCGGTTGGAGCGGGCACTGCACGGCTCCCGGCCACCAGGATGAAATTCCGTCTACCAACGAGTTGCAGGAATTCTGCAACCTTGGCTACGCGCAAGCTTGTGGCCGGTTGCCGCAAGAGCGGACATGGGATTCAGTCCGCTTCGGCGCCCGCACCCTGGGCGACGGAAAAGGTGACGGAAGAAACGACACCGGCCGGTTTATTCAGGTTCGCTTCGTGTGCGAGCGGGACCACCGCCCCGCCGAACACGGGACGCTACGATTCGACGCGGAAGAGAGTCGTTGGGAACAACGCCATCACGACAGCCGGGTGCAGCGTATGGCGGAGTGCTTTCTCGATTCGTATCTCGAAAGGAGAAAAAAGCAGGAGGTAACTTCGTCGGTTGCTTAGTGGATGAGAACTCGGCACGAACGTCCGAACCACTTCTTTCGGCGGTCATGTATGACTGAAAAAATGAATACCAAGGATAAAGCAAGAGAATGAGTAAAGAATTGCTGGTGCCGCGACCGGTAAGCGACTCGCAGTCTGAAATGGCGGAGATTGTTCTGCCGAATGACGCCAATCCCCTCGGCGCACTGCTGGGCGGCCGATTGATGCACTGGATCGATCTGGCGGGCGCCATGGCCGCTCACCGGCATTCGCGAAGCTACGCAGTCACTGCTTCCGTGGATCACATCGACTTCCTGGTACCGGTAAAGGTGGGAGATCTGGTCATTCTGCGCTCCTCGGTAAATCGCGTATTCCAAACCTCGATGGAAGTTGGAGTAAAAGTTTTTGTAGAAAATTACATTGCCGATAAATCACAACACGTCGCATCCGCCCACTTGACCTTCGTGGCGATTGACGCTAATGGCAACCACGTGAAAGTTGCTCCGGTCATTCCGGAGACGGATGAGCAACGCCGCCGCTATGACGATGCAGGCAGGCGACGCGAAATCCGGCGCTCCGAGATGGAGCGGCGCCGCAAGGCAAGACTGTAATTCACAGACGGTCCGGCCGCGGGCCGTCCGATGCGCAAACAGGCTGAGTCTCCGCAGGCTAGATTGTGAAACCGAGGTGCCCCATCCGTCAAAATCACAGGAGCGCTCTTTGCCAGCCGTGACCATCCATATGAGCCATTGGTTTAGAATCGCGGGAGAAACTTTTGTCTCCTGGGTTTTTTCCTCGACTTGCCACCTGCGACGAAGGAATGAGCCGTCCGGCGGTTCACCTACGCCTGTATAATCAAGCTTGGGTTCTGTCTCATCAACGTAATTCATTCTGTGGAGTGTGACCCCTTGAATGCACATATGCCTCATCCCGGCCAGCCCGAGCAAGTCCCGCAGCCGTTGCCCGGAGTCGACGCCATCATTGCCGTAGGTTCAGGCAAAGGCGGCGTCGGAAAAACCACGCTGTCGGTGAATCTGGCCGTCGCTCTGGCGAAACTCGGTCACAAAGTCGGCCTGCTCGATGCGGACGTATACGGCCCGAACGTGCCCCTGATGCTGGGAATGAGTGGTCAACCGAGAATGGTCGGAGAAAATCGCATCGAACCGCTGGAGGCTTTCGGAGTCAAAGTAATTTCGGTTGGATTTTTAAATCCCGGGGACAAGCCGATCATCTGGCGCGGTCCAATGCTGCACCAGATCGTGAAGCAATTTCTGGGTATGGTCGAGTGGGGACATCTCGACTACATGATTGTGGATCTGCCGCCGGGAACCGGCGATATCGCATTGTCCCTGGTGCAGAACGTTCCCCTGACAGGCGCGGTGGTGGTTTCAACTCCCTCCGACGTATCGCTGCAAGATGCGCGCAAGGCTATCGAAATGTTCAAACAGATGAAAGTGGATCTGGTGGGCGTCGTCGAGAACATGAGCTACTTCGTCTGCCCGCACTGCAGTCACGAGATCGATATCTTCTCGCGCGGTGGCGCCGAGAACATGGCTAGGAAGTTTGGAGTGTCTTTTCTCGGAAACATTGCGCTCGATCCCGAGGTGCGCAAATCCGGCGATGGCGGCAAGCCCGTGGTTCTCGAGGGCGAGAATTCACCGCACGCCAAATCGATCTTCGAGTTTGCGCAGAAGGTGCAGGCGCGAGTCGCAGAGATCAAAGCCGGCGAAGGCGCGAGCGTAATTCAAATTCAGTAAACGAGCTAATCGCCTACCTGCAAAATCTCTCCTGGCTTAATTTTCGCGATAACCCTCAGGGCAGACCGGGGCGTACGGGAGCAGGTCAATCAGGCGAGCGGACCTCGTGCGAATCAGAATGATGGCAATCTCTCGTCCCGCCAAATTTTGCTGGAACGCAAATCCCTTATCGAGAGTGACAAAAATATCGAAACCGGTCTCCGCCAGCGCCAGCAATTCTCCATTTGTTTTGCCCGCGAAACCTGCTTCAGGAACAGTCCAGCACTGATTTTCTTCGGTGGTTAAGCTTGCCTTGAACTTGCGCGGTATGCATTCATCGAGCAAGACTTTCATTGCAAGTGCGCCACCAGCAGAGACTTAGCTTGTTCCAGACCAGCAATGGCGGCCTCTCGCGTGACCGTGGGGAAGTCGTCGAGGAAGTCGTCGAGAGTCTGTCCTTGCTCCAGATAGTCCAGCAGCGCCTGAAAAGGAACCCGAGTATGCCGAAAAACCGGAGCGCCACCCAGCACGTTTGGATCTCGAACGACGGCGTTTTCCATCAAAGTGACCTCGCTTTCATCAAAGTCTACAATGGATACGCTCCCGTAGGTTGTTAGCGGTCGGAAAGTGTCGTAGCCACTCCGAATTTTCGATGCGCAAATCGCGACAGCCTCCACTGCTCATCCGCCTTCCCATCCTTCAAAATCAACTTTGCCATCTTCTCCCCCACCGCCGGCCCATGCTTGAACCCGTGGCCCGACCCGCCGCCCAGGATCCAAACGTTATCCATGCCCGGATGTCGATCAAGGATAAAGTGGCTGTCCGGAGTCTGCTCATACTGACAAACGCGCGTCTCGATGAGCGGAGCCTCTTTCATTCCAGGGAACCGAAAAGCCAAATACTCTCGAACTCGTTTCAAAGTTGATTCACTCACGACTCGCTCGCCCCTCGTGGGATCGAACTCCAACCCGCGTGTATCGTCCGCTACCTTAAAACCGCGGCGATCACTGCCCGGGATGCCATAGAAAAATCGCTCGCCATGATCGCCCCATACCGGCAGATGCGCATCGCTGAAGCGCGGATCCCCGGCCGGCGGACCAAAGAAAAAAATATCCTGCTTGGTTGGCCGGATCAGATCGCCGACGGTTTCCGGAAATAATGTGCCCAGCCACGGACCGCAGGCGAACACATAACGATCAGCTTTAAGCCGCGAGCCATCGGAGAGAATGAGACTGCGTAGCGGCGCACCTTCCAGATTTTCCGCCGACACCGCAAGTTGCCGGTAGACTCCGCCTTCCGCAACGAACGCTTCAACCACGGCCTCGCAACTGTCACGGGCATCGAGGTATCCGCACTCGGGTTCAAAAATTCCCCAATGGACGCCGGCAAAGTTGATCTGCGGCCACCGCTTTTTCATCTCTACCTTCGAAAATTCTTGATGCCGGATGTGGGCCTCACGAAGCACCGCCAGCGAGCCACGTTCGTAAGCGTCCTCGCGGCTGCTGACTATCCATAACACGCCGGTGGGTTGAAAAAATCGCGCTCTCCATCGCTTCTCGTATTTCGGCCACAGCTTTAATGCGCGGGCTGCGAGCGCCGTATAGGGCTGGTCGGGACCATACGTCCCGCGCATGATCCTCGTCTCGCCGCCTGAGGACGAGCGCGAGTTTCCAGGTCCCCACGCGTCGAGCAAAGTGACGCGGGCTCCGCGTTCGAGAAGTTGAAGCGCGGTCCAGCCACCAAAGGCCCCGGCTCCCACCACGGCAACGCGCAATTTGGATTTCACCATCTGAGGTATCGGCCCGCCGGAATTGAGAATACGCGGACAGGAAGCACCAGGGAAGGTGCGACGGATATTCCATCGCTCCAAAACGGAATCTGACCAGGCGTGAGCCTCGTCCTTGACAGGAAGGGAAGGCGTTCCTAGAATCCAAGCAGGAAGCGCTTGCTTGCGTCCTTAAGCTAAGTTTCTGCATCTAAATTGGTTAACTGGAAACGCGTCGCCTGCTTTCCAGTCCGAAAAATCGATAGCTCAAATGCCTTCAGATCCAAACATCGGTAAGCGGGAACGCGAAGTTCTAACCGCGATTGTGGAGACCTTCATCACCACGGGGGAACCCGTCGGCTCGCGCACGCTATCCCGGTCGAACCGCGAAGGCCTGAGTCCCGCCAGCATTCGAAACGTCATGGCGGATTTATCCGATGCCGGTTTTCTCGAACAGCCGCACGCCTCGGCGGGACGCATCCCGACCACTGAGGCCTACCGTTATTACGTCGAGCAAATTTCCGGAACCGCCAAGCTTGCCCCGCAAGAAGAAAGCATGATCTCGGAATCTCTCGCAGGCGTGAGCGATGTGCAGGAATTCATGGAACGCACTTCGCACGTGCTCTCGCTGATTTCGAAGAATGTTGGCGTCACCGTGGCTTCGAGCGGCACCAGAAACGCGCTGGAGCACGTTTACTTTTCCCGGCTCACGGATCAGAAGGTGCTGGCGGTTCTGGTGACCCGCTCCGGACTGGTGCGCGATCGCGTGTTGCGCCTGGATCTACCGCAAGCCGAGCTCGATCTCGCCGCCCGATACATCAACGAAAACTTTCGCGGCTGGACGATGGAGTCGATGCGCTCCGAGATCGCCCGCAGAATCGAACAGGAGCGCAGCGAATACGATCGCCTGATGAATTCCATCGAGCAACTCTATAAGCAGGGAGCTCTGGCCGGAGAAGCGGGCACTCAGGTGGTTTTCGTCGAAGGTGCAGCCAATCTCGTCACCGGCCAGGAAGATCGCAAGCGTCTGCAGGACATGCTCAAGACTCTGGAGGAGAAAGAAAAAGTTGCGCAACTTCTCGGAGCCTATCTCGATGTGAAGCAGGAGGCGGTGCGGGTGGTAATCGGCTTGGATGACGCTCTGCCTTCCATGCAAAACTTTGTGTTGATCGGTGCGCCTGCGCGCTCAGGAACGGATATGTTCGGATCGCTCGCCGTGATCGGTCCCACCCGCATGGATTATCAGCACACCATGACGGCCGTTTCCTATATCGCGCGTTTGTTTGACAAAATTTTGAATGAATCGGAGTAACAATTTAGTTATGGGTAAAACTAATGGCAGATCCGAAGAACAGAAATCGAATCTGGATTTAGAGCACGAATTGCCACCTGGCGACGGAGCGGATGACGCTAGCGTAGCCGCCACTGGGGAATCGTCCGTCCCGGAGACGGAACTGCAGAAAGTAAAGGCGGAGCGCGACTCATCGCTCGATCGCCTGGCCAGAATGCAGGCCGAGTTCGAAAATGCGCGCCGTCGCACCCTCAAGGAGCAGCAGGATTTTCGCGATTACGCGGCCGCCGATACCATTAAGTCTTTGTTGCCCATCCTCGACAGCTTTGATCGTGCGCTCCAGGTTAAATCGGATCCGGCAGACTTTCGCAACGGCGTCGATCTGATCTATAAGCAATTGCAGACTGCGCTGGAGAAGCATTCACTCCAGCCGATCGAGGCCAAAGGGGAGCCGTTTGATCCGCATTATCACGAGGCCATCGAAATGGTTGAGACCACCGACGCTCCCGATCATCAAGTGATCGAGGAATTGCAGCGGGGTTACAAGTTAAAAGACCGGCTGCTGCGGCCTGCGATGGTGAAGGTCGCGAGAAATCCTGGCAAGTAAATTCCGGCAAGTAAATCCGGAAGTAAGTTTCCGGCCCCTGTAGTATCTCTCATAAAGGAAGGGCGTTGATTCTGACCACGAACGCAAAACGCGACTATTACGAAGTGCTAGGCGTGAGCCGCACGGTGACCGAAGTTGAATTGAAGAGTGCTTATCGCAGGCTCGCAATGCAGTACCATCCCGATCGCAATCCAAACAATCCTGATGCGGAAGAAAAATTCAAAGAAGTAACTGAGGCTTACGCGATCCTTGCCGATTCCGACAAGCGTTCGCTCTACGATCGTTTCGGCCATGCCGGTGTCGGCGGCGCCTCGGCTGGCGCAGGCTTTGACGGCAGTCCGTTCCAGGATTTCGGCGAAATATTCAGCGAGATTTTCGGCTTCGGAGATTCCTTCGGGGGCGGTGGCCGCCGCCGCACTCGCATGCAGCGCGGCGCCGATCTTCGTGAAGACATTACTATCGAATTTGAAGAAGCCGTGTTCGGCACCGAAACGCGTGTCATGGTTCGCCGCCACGAAACCTGTGAGGATTGCCACGGCTCCGGCGCCGCTCCGGGCAAAGGTCCCGTCACCTGCAAGTCCTGCGCAGGCCGGGGCCAGGTGCGCTATCAGCAGGGTTTCTTCAGCATCGCGCGAACTTGTCCCACGTGCCAGGGAACCGGCAGTGTGATCAGCGATCCCTGTCCAAAGTGCAAAGGCGAAGGGCGCGTTTTGCGCCAGCATTCGGTCGATGCAAAAATTCCGGCGGGCGTCGAGGATGGTACGCGTATCCGCTTTTCCGGCGGCGGCGAAGCCGGACCGTTCGGTGGTCCTGCCGGTGATCTCTACGTCGTCCTGCACGTGAAGGAGCATCCCTTCTTCGTCCGCGAAGGAAATGATCTGCATTGCACCGTGCCGGTTTCGGTAACCCAGGCAGCCATGGGCGCGGAAATTCGCGTGCCTGCGCTCGAAGGCGAGCACTCCCTTCGGGTTCCCGAGGGCACGCAGCCCGGAACCACGTTTCGTATCCGCAACAAAGGTGTGCCTCTGCTGAACGGCCACGGCAAGGGCGACCTCTACGTTGAAGTCCACGTGCAAATTCCAACCAAGCTGAACAAGCGTCAAAAGGAATTGTTGCAGGAGCTCGAAACCACCGCAAAGGTGGATAACCAGCCACTGGTTCACTCGCTCCTCGGCAAAATGAAAGACATCTTTGGATAGGTTGTCCCAGGATAGGTTGTCCCCGGATAGGTTGTCCCCAGGATAGAATGTCCCGCCGCCGCTGGTTTGCCGACGAAGTCTCCGGTGATCGTGCCGCCCTGGTTAAAGAGCACGCCGATCACTTGATTCGTGTGCTCCGAGCCCGCGTCGGGGAAGAGTTCGATATCGCTACCGGCCGATCCGTTCGCCGCGGAAGAATCACATCCGTGAAGCAAGACCACGTCGAGTTTGATTTGGGCGCGGAAATTCCCACCGCACATTTGATCGAGATCACGCTCCTTCTTACCATTTTTAAATTCGACCGCATGGAGTGGGCCATCGAAAAATGTACCGAGCTAGGCGTCTCGCGGATTATTCCCATAATTTCCCGCCGCACAGATTCCCATCTGGCCACGGCTTCCGCGAAACGAGTCGAGCGTTGGCGGCGCATTGCCCGGCAGGCCTCCGAACAATCGCGCCGCACTGCGCCACCCCAGATTCTCCCGCCGATCAAACTCGCCGATGCGTTGACCGAGGTCGCCGCCTTGCGAATCGTGCTCGCCGAGGCAGAAGATCAAACCTTACTTCGCGAGGTGCTGAAAGTTACTGCGTCGGCATCCGAAATCATCCTCGCCGTCGGACCCGAGGGAGGATGGACAGAAGCCGAGTTGCGATCCTTCCAGCAAGCCGGATGGATTTCCGCCTCACTGGGAACCACAATCCTCCGAGCAGAAACCGCGGCAATCGCTGCTACCGCAGTCGTTGCATCGTCCTTGTGCTCGCTGTAGGTTTTCCTCAGTTGATTACCAGTGCGTCGTTGCGCGGAGTGGTATTCTGAGCCCCAATGGCTGTCTCCAAAGTAAAATCTCCCTCATTTCTTCCCGATGATCGACAGCGCGAAGCCATTGACCATGTTCACGGGCCGATGCTGGTGATCGCAGGCGCCGGTACGGGCAAAACCTCCGTCCTCATTCATCGCATTGCCCGGCTTATTCAACAGGGACACGCCAAGCCTGACGAAATTCTTGCCCTCACCTATACCGTGGCTGCCGCAGGAGAAATGCGGGATCGCGTGATCGCGCTCCTCGGTCAGAAAATTCATTCCGCCACCTTCCACGATTATTGCAACAGCCTTCTGAAGCGCGCTGGCAAAGATTTTGGCGTCCTCGACGAAAAAGATCTGTGGATCTATCTCCGCAAAAGAGTTCATGAGCTTCACCTCGAGCACTACGTCCGGGCGGCGAACGTTGGAAAGTTTCTCAACGACCTGCTCGATTTCCTCAGTCGTTGTCACGACGAGATGGTGACGCCGGAAAAATATGCGGATTACGTTGCGCGCCTGGAACGCGGAGAACTTCCGGTGCCCCGGGTTGCCAAATCGAAAGATCAACTCAGCGACGCCGAGGTCATAGGACGTTGCCAGGAAATAGCCCGCGTTTTTTCAACCACCGAGCGCTGGCTTCGCGAAGAAAATTACGGCACCTTCAGCCACATGATCACTCGGGCTTACGAACTGCTCAACAGCGACGAAGGTTTCCTTGCCGCGGAGCAAGCCCGTGCTCGATTTGTTCTGGTTGATGAATTTCAGGATGCCAACTTCGCGCAGATCGAAATTCTGGCCGCACTGGCCGGCAGTGAAGAAAACGTTTTTGCCGTGGGTGATCCCGATCAGGGCATCTACCGCTTTCGCGGAGCTTCCAGCGCAGCCTTTCATCTTTTTCGGCGCCACTTACCAGAGACCAAGCTTGTTGTCCTTGGCAAGAATCGGCGCTCGACCACTCCCATTCTGCAATGTGCCTTCGCTGTAGTCGACAAGAATCCTCCGGTCTTTGGAAATAGCCAACGCGATTCGCTGGCCTACCGTCGAACTCCGCTGCAATCTGCACGCGAAGAAGACGCGATCAAACAAGGGCAACCTCTGCCCACATTCCCCGTGGAAGCAATCGCCTTCAGCGGTAAGGATGCAGAGGCGCCAGACGTCGTCAGCATCATCGAAGATGTCAGGCGGCGTTCGCGATGTAAATGGAAAGATTTTGGCATCCTGTATCGTTCTCACATTCACCGCGATGACGTCGTGCGTCAACTCGCCGAGCACGATATCCCGTTCTCCATCGAAAACATGGATGTGAGCGACACGCCTGAGGTTCGCGATCTTTTTGCCTGCGTCACTGCCGTTGCGGAACATGGAGCCGATGCCAGTCTTTTTCGAGTGTCCGCCCTGCCTCAATTCCGCGTAGATCCCGAGCAACTTCGCACTGCATTGCGGACCATTGCGAAGGACACGAAGGAAGGAGTCGGCGTTTCGCTCGCCTCCGTGCTCGACACAGTCGCTGGCGGTGCGGAAGTTCTGGAATGCGTGCGCCAGGCTCGCGATGAGGTCGCGGAGAAGAAGCCGAAGGCGCGCGCAGCAATACACCTGATCGGGAAAAAGTTCCGGCTTGCGCTCGATTCCCAGGTCATGCGGGCTGCCTTGAAATTTGCCGGCGACTGGGAGGAGAAGTGTACGACCCAGACAAAGGAACTCGGCGAATGGATCGAATACCTGAATTACTTTCGTGAGGCGTGCGGAATCATTCCTCTCGCATCCAGGCCCGACGAGGACGCTGTGCGCCTGATGACTGCGCATGGCGCGAAGGGCCTGGAGTTTCCCCATGTGTTTGTCTTGCGTGCCACCAAAGGCTCGTTCCCCGCAAATTACCGGGAAACGCTGGTTGAGTTTCCTGCCGAGCTGCGCGATCCAGATTCCGCCGCAGCCGGAGACGACAAAACCCTCCACGATCAGGAAGAGCGCAGGCTTTTTTATGTGGCCATGACCCGCGCGAAAGATTCTCTGCACATTTATGGAAAGCAAGGAATCGGCCGCGATAAAACTCCCGCAGGGTTGATGCGCGAACTGATCGGCAACGCTACGCTGCATCCCTGGCTCAGATCGCGGCCGGCGTTGCCTTCTCAACCCGAATTGATCGAAATTGCCGCTGGGGCAGACACGGCGCACCCTCAAGGTTCGCAGTTGCCGGCATGGCTTGCAATCCCGCCCATCGATGGTCTTGAGGCGCGCTTGAGCGCCACTGCAGTGGAGACCTACGAAACTTGCCCTCTGCAATTCAAATTTGAGCGCGAGTGGAAGTTATCCCGCCAGCGCCACGCCGCCGTGCAATACGGCGCAGCCATGCATCGTGTGTTGCGGACCTATTATGATTCAGTCCGTTTGGGCAGAACCAAGAGCGATGAGGAATTGCTGCAACTGTTTCGCGACGACCTGGCCAGCTGTGGCATCGACGATGACTATCAGCGCGATTTGTATTTAAAGCAGGGTCTGCAGCAGTTGAACGACTTTCTGGCTGGCGCCCATTCCGCTTCTCTGCCCGAAGTTCTGCACACGGAAGAATGGTTCGATGTTCAGATTGCTGGAACCAACGTCGCGGGGCGCATCGATCGCATGGACCGCATGCCCGACGGCAGCGTTGCGATCGTCGACTACAAGACCGGTAAAGCTCGTTCGCAGGAAGACGCGGACGAGAGTCTCCAACTTTCTATCTATGCGGTCGCTGCACATCAGAAGTGGGGATACCGCATTGGAGAGTTGGTGTTTCATAATCTGGAAGGAAATGTGGCTGTGGTTTCGAAGCGAGCCGAGTTCCAACTGGAAGAAGCGCGCGATCGCGTGCAGGCTGTAGCGCGCGGCATTGCGGAAGGGAACTTCCAACCTAATCCTGACTTTCATTGCACCTTTTGCTCATTCCGGGGCTTGTGTCCAGCCCGCGAGAAGCGAGCTCCTAACGTGGCCTCCAAGGTTGCGAAGAATTCAGGATCGCCCGATTGAACTCGCCGGCAAAAAGCCGCGCGCAAAAACTTAGGGGACGCTTTCGGCGTCCCCCGTTTTACTCTCTACTAACCTCTTAGTGCTTCTTTTTCTTCTTTGCCTTTTTTTTGGTTGCCATTGGTTCTATTCTCCCTTCCATTTTCATGGAAAAATCTGCAACGCTGTTTTGTTGCAACTATTTGATTGTATAGAGTTAATGAAAAATGAAGTCAAGAAAAAAATGCATGGCGTGTACGAGCGATGCTGTACCAAAGTCACAGAGAAATCCGATCGAATGAAAAATTTTCAACGCGTTGCGCCGAACTCCATTGCAAGCATGCCATCGCAGACAATGATTGCGTCGCGGTTGCCTTGCGACGCACGTTGATGTTTCGTGCGCAGAGAAGATCATCGAGAGTCAAGCCAGCGGGTCAATCAGATGCGGAACTCTATCGTTTCCGCTCGCCGCTGCATCTATAATAAAGTTGCGAAATCTTCGCGGGAGCATGATCAATGGCGGCTTTCGATGATGTTGTCATCCTTTCCGGCTGTCGTACGCCGGTCGGAAAATTTCAGGGAAGTCTCAGTGATTTAACGGCATCTCAGTTGGGCGCGGTCGTCGTGCGCGAGGCGGTGAAGCGCGCCGGATTGAATTCCGATCAGGTGGATGAGTGCATCATGGGCAACGTCCTGCCTGCCGGGCTCGGACAAAATCCAGCGCGACAAGCCGCAATCTTCGCCGGATTGTCTCCCGCAACAGGTGCCATGACAATCAACAAAGTTTGCGGCTCCGGATTGAAAGCAGTCGCTCTCGCAGCCCAAGCCGTGCAGACCGGGAATAGTTCCATCGTGGTTGCCGGCGGAATGGAATCGATGACCAACGCTCCTTATCTTCTGCCGCAGGCACGCAAGGGTTACCGCTTAGGAAATGGAAAAGTGATCGACTCCATGGTCCACGATGGCCTCTGGGATATTTACAACGACTACCATATGGGCATCACCGGCGAAAATGTTGCCGAGAAATACGGAATCACCCGCGCAGAGCAGGACGAGTTCGCGGTGAACTCTCATCGCAAAGCAGTCGCTGCGATGAAAGAGTGTCGTTTCAAATCGCAGATTGTTCCCGTAGAGCTTCCCGTGAAGAAAAAGGGCGATGCCCCGGCGCTGTTCGAAAAAGATGAATCCCCTCGCGAAGATACAACCGTTGAAGTTCTCCGCGCCTTGAAGCCCGCCTTCAAGAAAGATGGAACTGTCACCGCGGGCAACGCGCCCGGGGTGAATGACGGAGCTGCGGCCGTTGTCGTAACCAGCGCGCAGCGCGCGAAAGAGCTTGGCGCTCAGCTCATCGTCCGGATCGTAGCGCAAGCCACCAGCGGTGTCGAACCCAAATGGGTGATGATGGCTCCCGTGGATGCTGTGCGAAAAATCTGGGCGAAGACCGGTTGGACGAACGAAGAAGTTGACCTCTACGAACTCAACGAAGCCTTCTCAGTGCAGGCACTGGCCGTGATGCGTGAGCTCGGACTCGATCCCGATAAAGTCAACGTGAATGGAGGAGCGGTGGCCATCGGCCATCCCATCGGAGCCAGCGGAGCGCGAGTGCTTGTGACTCTCATTTACGAAATGGCACGCCGCAATGCCAAGCGTGGAATTGCTGCGCTGTGCCTGGGTGGAGGCAACGCAGTTGCAATGGCGGTGGAGAGAGACTAAGCCCCGGCCTGGCTCAAGAACGGAGCCGCTACCGGCAGAGTAACTGTAAAGGCTGCCCCGCCTCCCGGCACATTCGCGGCTTCGATCATCCCGTTGTGTTCCTTCGTGATCGATTTGCAAATGCTGAGTCCAAGGCCCGTGCCTCGACCTGGCCGCTTCGTCGTATAGAATGGGTCGAAAATACTGGCCAGGATGCCGGATGGAATTCCCGGACCATCATCCAGAAAGCTTGCCCATACGGTTTCACCGTTGCTTCCCAGCCGGATTCGCAAGGTTCCACGGTCGCGCGACTCGCGAATCGCCTGCTCCGCATTCAAGATTAAATTTAGGAAAACTTGCATCAGCTGGTGCGGGTCGCCCTGCACGTAGGGCAAGCCGGGTTCGCGAACAAAGTCCACCACAACGTTGTTTTTCCTTAACGAGTAGGAGTGCAGATTCAGAGTGCGCTCCAAAATATCCGCGAGTTGAATGCGGCTCTTTCCGGGCGTCGGCGGCGTCGCAAAGTAAGTCAGATTGTGAACGATCTCCGCGGCTCGCCGTGCCTGTTGCTGCAGTATGGCGATCTGCTTTCGCGCGGAATCGGTCGTCTGACTGTCCTGTAAGAGTTCACTGACACCCAGGATGCTGGTAAGTGGATTATTTAACTCGTGCGCGACCCCGCCGATCATCGCTCCCATGGCGGCCAAACGTTCGCTCTGCACTAGCTGTTGTTCAAACTTCTTTTCCGTCGTGATGTCCCGCAGCGAAATGATTACACCTGCGAGTTTGGCATCGGCGTCAAAAAACTGGCTTGCCGAGGCCCTCATGGTGCGCCCGCCTCCGTCGCGGTGTCGCGCGTTATATTCCGCTGATCCAAATATCTCTTTGCCGCTGGCTACATCGCGATACAGCTTAAGCAGTTCCGTGGAAGAATTCTGCGTTTCCGATATTTTCTTCCCCAACAAATCCTCGGACTCGCACCCCAGCAAGTCCCGCACGCGCGAGCTGGCAAATGTATATCGCTCCTCCAGATCTACCACCAGAATAAGGTCGGGAAAACTTTCCAGGAGCCGTCGTCGAAATTCTTCCTGGTGCAGCAACTGCCGCTCAAGCTTGCGCCTCTCAGTCACGTCGACCAGCGTGCCCTGGTAACGAATCAACCTGCCCTCGGCGTCCCATACCGCGCGAGACGACTCCAGAAACACCGCGGGCGTTCCATCCTTCTTCCGAAGTGTGATCTCTCTCGCGCGCACGCCGCCGCGATCGTCTGGAGCCCGACCGAGCACCGGCGGCTGCTTCGGATCGAGATTCAACTGGCTCGGCTCCAGTGCGAGCAGCTCTTCCTTCGTCGCATAGCCCAATACAGTCACCAGCGCCGGATTGACGTCCAGCAGTCGACCATCCGGCGTGCTGAAATACGCCCCTTCCTGCAGCGTCTCGAATAGCTCCGTGAAGCGAAGTTCCTTCTCGTGTTGCCCGGTGACGTCGCGCCCTAGAATGCTGGCACCCACCACTTCGCCGCTCTTCACAATCGCATTCAGTACGCAGTCAAAAAAAAGCGGCCGCGAGTTGTTCTTCAGACGTAACCTGACCGTACCGGCCCAGTGCCTTTTCTCCAGAAAACGTACCAGCCCGCCTTCTACGGTGGCGCGCGTTGGTTCTTCCACGAACTCGAAAAACTTATGTTCCACGATCGAAGTGTAAGGAAGTCCCGTCAATTCACTGACGCGTTTGTTGACTGTCCGCAATGTGCCATCCAGCGATACGGCGCAAGCAGCGTCATCGATCGAATCGATCAGTTCCTTGAAGTTGCGCTGCGACCGCGCAATCATATCGTTCAGCTGATCGAGTTGCTCTTCCGAGGGGGCTGCACCCACTTGCTCCTGCAAATCCTGCAACAGCAGGTTAAGCTCCATTACTTCCCGGCGCCGTCCGTACGCATAGACCGCCAGCAGCACGGACAGAATCAATACACCGAGTGCCATCGGGCCTAGGTGATAGGGCAGCGTTTCCAGGCGCTCCCACGCCAGCGCGGCGAAGCCGGCCGCCAGCAAAACCATAAACAGAAGAATCCATCGCCAAAGCTGAGATTCCTCGTGCTCCAAGTTTCGCGGTGGCCGAGAGGGTCGAGGACTGCTGGAGGGGGCACGCATCATGAGCCGATTGCCGGGCTTCTCGTGGGAAAACGGTCCTTTTCTCGCAACTTTGCTTTCTCGGACCATCCTACTGCCCGCAGCCGGGGCGGAACAACAGCTCTTGTTAGACAAGTAGGTACGTAGCCGAGAATTCCAGCCCTGGTCGGCCAGACAGCAATTCCCTCCCGTCTTCACAGCCTCATGCTGTGACATCTATCACTGCGCGCCTGCTCCTCCGGCGCATAAGGTTAATATTCCCCGGATCAGGCCTTCGTGTGCCGAGTCTGGCTCGGAAATCCAACACAGCCGATGCTCTACAAAACCCTCAGCGCCGCTGTGTATGGCATCGATGCCAACATTATTCAGGTAGAGGTCGACTGCTCCGGCATCAAGACCGATCAGGACCACTTTCATACCGTCGGCCTGCCTGACGCCGCCGTCCGCGAAAGCCGCGACCGCGTCCGCGCCGCCCTGAAAAATTGTGGCTACGACATTCCGCCCACTCACATCACCATTAACCTCGCGCCCGCCGATATCAAGAAGGAAGGTTCCGGCTTCGATCTGCCGATGGCGCTTGGCATCGTCGGCGCCTACGGCGGCCTTACCAGGAAGGAAATCGCCGACTGTTTGTTTGTCGGAGAACTATCTCTCGACGGCGGAGTTCGCGGCATTCGTGGCACACTGCCGATTGCCCTTGAGGCTCGCACCCGGAAAATCTCCCGCCTCGTTGTTCCCGAAGCGAACGCCCGCGAGGCCGCCATGGTTGGCGGAGTCGACGTCTACCCCGTGCGTTCGCTGCTGGATGTAATCCACTTCGTGAACTCCGGCAACGGAATCGTCCCCTTGAAAGCCGACGGCGATGCCTTGTTGCGCGAAAATCAGGAATTCTTTGTTGACTTCAAAGACGTCCGTGGCCAGCAAACCGCCAAACGCGCCATTGAGATCGCCTGCGCCGGAGGCCACAACATATTAATGATCGGTCCGCCCGGCTCGGGCAAGACCATGCTCGCCAAGCGCATGCCCACAATTCTGCCTCCACTCACTTTTGAAGAGGCCCTCGAGACTACGAAGATCCACAGCGTCGCCGGAGTGCTTGACCCCGGCAGCGGCCTTGTCGGCAAGCGTCCCTACCGCTCGCCGCATCACACCATTTCCGATGCCGGCCTGATTGGCGGCGGCGCCATCCCTCGCCCCGGCGAGGTCTCCCTCTCTCACAACGGGCTGCTTTTTCTCGATGAACTTCCAGAGTTTCCCCGCAACGTTCTCGAAGTGTTGCGCCAACCCCTCGAGGACGGCACCGTCACTATCTCCCGCGCCGCCATGTCCTTGATGTTCCCCGCCCGCTTCATGCTGGCTGCGGCGATGAACCCGTGCCCGTGCGGCTTCCGCAATGACCGTACCCGCGAATGCAACTGCACCACCCCAATGATCCAGCGTTACATCTCGAAAATCTCCGGCCCGCTCATGGACCGCATCGACATTCACATTGACGTCCCCGCGGTGAACTACAAAGAGATGCGCTCGACCAGCGAACCCGAGTGCTCCGCCAGAATTCGCGATCGCGTCATCCGCACTCGCGCAAAACAACTCGAACGCTTCGCCGCTTCCCGCGAAAAGATCTATTGCAATGCCCAGATGTCATCCCGCCACATCCGCACCTTCTGCGAACTTTCCGCCGATTGCGAGCGGCTGCTCGAGCGCGCCATGACCCAGCAGGGACTCAGCGCCCGCGCTCACGACCGCATCCTGAAAGTTGCGCGCACGATCGCCGACATCGAAGACACTCCGCAGATCGAGCCCAAGCACATCGCCGAAGCCATCCAGTACCGCTCGCTGGACCGCACCTACTGGACCTAGAACCGCGCAGAACTCGGAAGCTCATCCGCCTCTCGCTACCTCCAAACTTCTCCCAGGGCTTTGACTTCCGCCTTGCAAGACCCTGCTATACTTTTGACCGGAAACTTGTCGCGTGATCGAGCAAACCATCTCTCACTACCGGATTGTCGAGAAGTTGGGCGGCGGTGGAATGGGTGTCGTCTACAAGGCCGAAGACATTCAGCTGGGTCGTTTCGTAGCGCTGAAATTCCTGCCCGATGAACTTGCGGAAGATTCACAGGCACTGGAACGTTTCCGCCGCGAGGCCCGTGCCGCCTCTGCCCTGAACCATCCCAACATCTGCACCATTTACGAGATCGGAAAGCACGAATCCCAGTCCTTCATCGCGATGGAGTTCCTGGACGGGACGACGCTCAAGCACCGCATCACCCACCGGCCCCTCGAGGTTGGCGTTCTCCTTAATCTCGCCATCGAAATCACCGATGCTCTTGATGCCGCCCACGCGAAGGGTATCGTTCATCGCGATATTAAACCGGCAAATATATTTGTAACCGGTCGCGGTCACGCCAAGATTCTGGATTTCGGACTGGCAAAAGTCATATCGGAACGCAAGCTCGACGCTGGAGTAACGGCCGGTCCTACTGCCGGAGTCAGTGCCGAACAACTCACTTCGCCCGGTTCCGCGCTGGGAACTGTGGCCTACATGAGTCCTGAACAGGCCCTTGGCGAAGAACTCGATGCGCGCACCGACGTTTTTTCGTTCGGAGTAGTGCTCTATGAAATGGCAACCGGCTTTCTGCCATTCGATGGAAACACGTCCGCCGCAGTCTTCAATGCGATTCTAAATAAGGTTCCCACCGCACCAATGCGCTTGAACCCCGAGCTCCCGCCGGAACTCGAGCGCATCGTGAATAAAGCATTAGAGAAGGATCGCGATCTGCGCTATCAGAGCGCCGCCGAAATGCGCGCCGATCTCAAACGCCTGCATCGCGACTGGCACCCATCCTCCCGGCAAGTGGCTGCTTTGTCTGATTCTGCTGTATCCGTCGCATCCGCGACTGCCGCCCCTGCTCCCGAGACAACGAAAACCGCTCCGACTCACACCAGCATCCCCACGCTGGCCGTCACCGCACTCGTCGCCCTGGTTGCTGGAGCGATTGCAGGATTGTTCATCGGTAAGCCCTCTGGTCCCGCGCCGGTACCCACCTTTCACGAGCTCACCTTCCGCCGTGGCGCTCTCACAACTGCACGATTTGCTCCCGATCCGCGCTCCGCCATCTATAGCGCTTCCTGGGAAGGCAATCCGCAGTCTGTCTTTATCAGTTCCCCAAATTCAACCGAGTCCCGCGATCTTGGGCTCCCACAGACGCAAGTCCTGGCCGTCTCCTCAAACGGGCAATTGGCGGTCTTACGCCGCTTTCGGGTCGCGGACAACGCCTTTACTTATGTCGGTACTCTGGCTCAGCTTTCCATCGGTGCAGACGCTCCGCGCGATTTGCTCGATAATGTTGAAACCGCCGCCTGGACTCCCGATGGCAACGCTCTCGCCGTGGTCCACTCCGTTAGCGGCAAAGGCCGCCTGGAATTTCCCATCGGCAAAGTCTTGTATGAGACGGCTGGTTGGATCAGTGATCTCCGTTTCTCCGCCCGAGGCGATCGCCTTGCATTCATTGATCATCCGCTCATGGGCGATGATGGCGGGACCATCAGCGTCATCGATCTTAACGGCAAGAAATCCGACTTGACGGAACGCTGGGCCAGTGTACTCGGTCTCGCTTGGTCGCCTTCCGATGACGAAATCTGGTTTACCGCCACTGCCACAGGATTTAGCCGGTCCCTGCGCGGAGTCACTCTCTCCGGCAAGGTCCGCGAATTATTGACCGCCCCCGGAACCCTGACTCTCCATGACACCGGCGCAGGAGGCCGAGCTCTCATTTCTCGCGATGCGCTTCGCGCCGGCGCCATCGGCCTGGTCCCCGGCGAAACAAAAGAGCGTGACTTGAGCTGGCAGGATTGGACCGTCCCGGCGGCGCTCTCGGAAGACGGCAAAGTTCTACTCTTTACCGAAGCCGGAGAAGCCGGGGGCGGCGAATATGCGGTATTCGCTCGCGAAACCAGCGGTACTTCTGCCGTCCGCTTGGGGCAGGGTACCGCCCGCGCGCTTTCCCCCGACGGCAAGTGGGCCCTGGTGCTGCGCCAAAGCATGTCTCCGCCCGACTTCGTGCTGCTCCCCACTGGCGTGGGCCAGCAGCGCGCTCTGCCCACGGGCAACATTATTCCGCGCAGCGGTCTGTTCTTTCCTGATTCCAAGCGTATCGTGTTTGACGGACACGAAGCCGGCCACGGTTCCAGGATCTATGTGATGAATTTGGATGGCGGCCCACCTCGAGCCATAACTCCCGAGGGCTTCAGCCTCCGTGGCCGCGCCATGTCGCCTGACGGCAAGCTCATCGCTGCCGTTAGCGGTGACGGAATTTCTTTGTTGCCGCCGGACGGAGGCGAATCGCAACCCGTCCCCGGTTCTCAGCCCAGCGATCTGCCCCTGCGATGGGAAAGCAATGGCCAGACGCTCCTGGTTGGAAATCGCGGCGAAACCTCATGCCCCGTCTCCCATCTCGACCTCCACACCGGAGTTCGCACACCATGGAAGGTCTTTAGCGCGTCCGACACCGCTGGCGTGGTTGGATCGTCATGTCCTCTCATTTCCGCCGATGAACAGCACTACGTCTTTGGCTACACGCGCAACTTGTCTGATCTGTTCCTCGTGGAGCATTTGAAGTAGCGGAAGACATGAAGACATAACGACGTGAAGAAATAAAGAACCACTACTCTCGGTAGTGGCTCAGTCTGACTGACCACTACCCTACTCTCCATATCATTGACCCTTTCCTTCCAGCATGTTATAAATGCCCGTTTTGCGGTACTCCGTCAAGAATGAAGGCTTACCTTCTCTGGATGGCGTAAGCAAACTCCGACGC
>JBAVZU010000230.1:0-38628 GCA_049588915.1 Candidatus Sulfotelmatobacter sp. | reverse complement strand
GTGATCTGACAGCGATAAAACTCGCCCGGTTGAAGCTCAGCGTCAGGAGGGAAGTCGTTGACGAAGACCTTGCCGTCAATTTCCGGTGCATGCATTGCAGTGCGGCCTTCCATAAGCAGATCGGTCTCTTCCGAAATGCCTTCCAGCAGCAGGTCGAACTCCTGCCCCACCAGAGCCTTCTTTTTCTTTTTACTGATGTGCCGCTGGATTTCCATCAGGCGTTTTCGCCGGCGCTCAATCTCACGCAACGGAAGCTTACCGTCTAATCCATAGGCGGCGGCTCCTTCCTGGTCGGAGTAGGCGAAGGTTCCCATCCAATCAAACTGAGCTTCGCGTACGAAATCGCAGAGCTGTCCGAAGTCTTGGTCTGTCTCTCCGGGGAAGCCGACTACGAAAGAAGTGCGCAAGGTGAGAGCGGGAATCTCGTTACGCATCTTGCGGATCGATTGCAGAAAAACCTCTGCACCCCCTCCCCGCTTCATACGCTTTAGAACGTTCGCCGAGGCATGTTGCAGCGGCACATCCATGTAAGAACAGATCTTTTCGTGCTTCGCGATTGCCTCCAAAAGTCTGCCCGTGATTTTATTCGGATAAGCATAGAGGAAACGAATCCAGCGCAGGTCATCAATGCCGGCCAGTTTCTCCAGCAGTAGGGCCAGTCCATCTTTCAAGCCAAAATCTTCGCCATAGCAGGTTGTGTCTTGCCCGATCAAAGTGATTTCGCGCACGCCGGCTTGGGCCAGACGCTCTGCTTCGGCGATTACTGATTCGAATCTGCGCGAGCGGAACTGCCCTCGCAATTGCGGAATGATGCAAAAAGTGCAGGGATGATCACAGCCCTCCGCAATTTTGATATACGCCGTGGATTTCGGCGTGGCCAGAACGCGGGGTGTTTCCTCATCGTACAAGTAGTTGGGCAGATCGGCGATAGCTCCGTCCCATTGTCCGCGGGAGAATCGGCCCTGCGCGGCGCGTGCCTCGCCTTCGGCCCGCGTAGGAAACACCACAAAAGGTGAATCGTTTTGAGCCGGAGCAGGGGCCACGCCCGTAGCTGCCAGGATATTTTGCAATTCTCCCGTGCCCACCACGGCATCCACTTCAGGAATGCGCTTGCGGATTTCATCGCGAAAACGCTCGACCAAACAGCCCGCCACGACCAGTTTCCTGGCTCGTCCCGAGGTCTTGAAAGCAGCCATCTCCAAAATCGTATCGACGGATTCCTGTTGCGCGCTCTCGATGAACGAGCACGTGTTGACGACGATCACGTCGGCATCCTCGGCGCGCTGGGACAATTCAGCGCCGGAGCGCGCCAGAAGCCCCATCATCACTTCACTGTCGACCAGGTTCTTGGGACAACCCAGGCTGACAAAACTTACCTTCTGAGGGCGCGAAAGTTGCTCGTGGTCGTCTGCTGCCGCAACACTAGTGTTTTCGCTCGGGCGTGGGATAGTGAGGTTCTTCGAGGGCATGCAATCTAATGATTTTAGCATTTTCGAGGAAAGGCGCTGCATGGCGCAGCCGTCGGCCGCTCGGCGGAATGGCGATTTTACTTCTGCAGTGCTGACTCTACCTCTTCGTACAACTCCGGCAAACGCTGTGCGTCGTCAGAGGAGTTTCCGAACCGTGCCGATTCATAGGCGTCAGTAAATCGCCCCACCCTTGTTCGCAATGGTTCGTCCGCAATCACGCGCACAAATTCCTGCGCCGTCTGCGTCTCGGATTTCTTCAACCCGCGCCGCGCTAGATGGCGGGCCATACGTTCGTACCACATGGCAGCGGCTTGATCCGGCGATCGTTCGGGATGCGCGTGAAGTCGCCGGTTATGGATCATCTGCGCGATACGGCTCGCGTTCCCCAGCGCCAGAAGCAGAAATCCAATTGCGGCGCTACCCGCAAACCACCATATCGGCGATTGTTCGGTGCTCCGCTGGCCACGCCGCGCCCAACTCAACAAGCGTGCGTAGCGCAGCCGGACCGCCGTTCGCATCTTTTCCCACGAATTGCGCGTCCCGCTGATCGCCGCTTGTCCTAAAACGTACTGGTGTGAGGAGTCATAACTGATCACCCACTCCCGCCAGAACGATTGCGCCGCGTCCAGATACAACATCGCCCGGTCCCAGCCCTCGGGAGTTCCAATCGTTCCGCCCGGAGTGGGGTCAAAGGTGACCCATCCATAATCAGGAAAGTAAGCTTCCACCCACGAATGGGCATTCTTCGCTCGGACCACATAATTCCCGGTGACGTCATTGAATTCATCGCTGCGGAAGCCGTTCACGACGCGCGATGGGATACGCAAGGTCCGCAACATCACTGCCATGGAAGAGGCAAAGTACTCGCAATGGCCTTGCTTCCGCTCGAAAAGAAAGTTGGCAAGCGGATCGGCGACCGGAGAGTTGAGCAAATGCAGCGTGTATCCATAATGTGTTTTCAAGTAAGTTTCGATTGCTGTGGCCTTCTCATAGTTGCTGGAAGCAGATCCAGCGATCTGCATCGCCAGGCGTGGAATGCGAGGATCGAGCGGCGGTAATTGCAGATAATTCAAAGCAAATTGTGGAAATACGGTTCCCGCAGATTTAAGTTGCGCCGGCGAGGGCTTTGCGATGTCAGAGTCCGCTTGGTATACGGTGATGGGACGCTGGCTATCTCCGTCGTAAACCGCCCCTCCGTCATCCACCGAGAGTGCGCGGTAGGCTCCAGCCACCGAGCGCCCCCAGGGAGCGAGGAAAAAAACGTTCGTACCAATCGGCTCAAGGAGCACCCGGTAATGAATCATGTGAACCGGAGCGTAGGATGCCGATCGAGTTTGATGTCCATAGGACGGAACCATTCCCTGGGTGAATGCGGGCACGGCGAACGCTCCATTTATGAGGCGTTCCAAGTCGTAGCGCGGGGCCCGGCTTGACCAGTTTTTTCCATCGAAATTTGCCAGCGCAACGCCGCGCCAGTGCAGCTCATTGCGGCCGGTCTTGTCCCCATCAATCTGGATGTGCATCACAACAGCGTTGGACTGCTGAATCTGCCCGATTTGTCCAAGTTGCACGTGATCGCTGAACCCCGTGGAAAGGTCGGATCCAAACGAATACGCGCCCAAATAGCCGGCTGACATGCGGGGCAAAAGGAAAAATACTGCGGCCGCACCCACCAGAATCATCAATGCCAATCCCGGGGTCATGCGCGCCAAAGAAAAAGCCAGGTGCCGGTGCGCGTAGTCATCGCTGGAGTGTCGCGCTTGAAACTTGGCGGCTCGTCCCGAGCGGCGCATCTCCATCAGGATGAATGTGGCCACGCCCGTCAGCATGAACCCCGCAAAAAAAACAAGGAAAATGCTATCGACGGTCAGCACGGCGGAGGCCAGCACCATGAGGAACGCCAGGATCGCCAGCGTGGTGTAGTCGCGGTCGCGGCGCACTGAAAAAGTGCGCACAACTACGGCAAACATCACCAGATGGACTGTCGCCGGCAGGAACGCGCGCGACAGCAGAAAATAATCCGCGCCGTAAAACGCGAAGTAGAGCACTGTTAGAGGCGCGGTCCACCGCTCCGAAATTACGAGACGCCGCTTCTTCGCCAGCAGATAGCCGCGGAAAGCCAGTGCTGCTCCGACCAGCAATATCGTAGGAAGGTCCAGGCCTCCAGTGCTGGCCAACGTGCCGAATCCCATCAGAACAAGTAAGTACAGGGAAAGTTCGAAGTACTGGTTGATTGCTTGATGGAGCGGGATCACGCGGAATTGTTCAGCGGATTGCGCCATGATTGTCGATAAAATTCCTGAATGCTGCGCGCTCCGCTCTGGAACCTGTGATGTCAACGCCAGCGATGGAACCTCTATTGTTCGACAGTTTCCACTGAAATGGGAAGGGCTTGCTCATCTTTTCTTGCACCAAAAGTCACTTGTTATTCGCTTAAGCCATTTCGGAGGTTTTTTCGCGGCGAAGAATGGTGGCTTAGGTTTGCTAGAATGATTTAGGTCAGGCATCGGTCTCACGCGACGTACTCTCGCCAACCCCGCCAGGTCCGGAAGGAAGCAACGGTAACGGGCTCTTGCGTGTGCAGTGGGTTGCCGGTGCCTGGCTAAATCTCGCTTCTACCGACTATCCAAGACTCCTATCGAAAGTCCTGCCGAACCAAGTTTTACACTTTCTTTACAAGTCTTTGCGCACGAAACCCCTCGACCTGCGATCTCATCTAGTAGGAAGACGAAAAAAACCTGCAAACAGTCGAGGGGAACATGCGCAATGCTTCATCGAAAATCATTTCGCCAAGCGTAACCATTCGTGTTGCGGGCTCCTTGTTCCAGGGCCATTTAGGCTATCTCGACCAAGTAGTTTCCTCGGCGATTGATTGTGCCTTGTGGCCGCTGCTCGACCTGGCCGACCTGAAGGAACTGGATCACATTGCGCTAACTTATCTCACAGACGGGGAAGGTCGACACTTTGGCCTCGTGCGCTGCCCGAACTTTATTCGCGAGTGGATGCAATACGAAAAGAATAGTCAAGTTGCTTGACGAGCATTGCTGCTTGAGAAGCATTCGGAACAACCATAACGAGACTTCCTGCAGCTAGGCTCCGGGACGATGTCTTTAAAACGGTGTGACAAGGTCAGGCCGCCTCGCTCCGCGGCAGATCGCAGAACCAACCAACCCCATTTGCTTCGGTTAGACATTCCTCCTTCAATCGTTCAAAATACTGAGTCTTGTACTCAGGAGCCCTCATTGACCATACCGAACCGTGCCAGAGTGAAGATTAGTGCCCTAGGTACGTACGTGCCGCCTCGTCTTCTTACCAACGCCGACCTGGAAAAAATGGTCGACACCAGCAATGACTGGATCATGGCCCGGGTGGGCATTCGCGAACGCCATATTGTTGAAAAAGGAGTCGCCACCAGCGACCTGGCCGTGGAAGCCGCCAAGAAAGCCCTTGCCCAGCGTGGCCTGGCTCCGACTGACGTCGACGCCATCATCGTTGGCACGGTAACGCCGGACATGTTTTTTCCCTCCACCGCCTGCCTCGTGCAACACAAACTTGGCGCGACAGGCGTTTGGGGATTCGACCTTTCCGGCGCCTGCTCCGCTTTTATTTATGCGGTGCAGACTGGAGCGCAGTTCATTGCTTCCGGTGCCCACAAGCGAATTCTGGTAATTGGGGCCGACGTGATGTCTTCAATCATCGACTACACCGACCGCGCAACCTGCGTGATCTTTGGCGACGGCGCCGGGGCTGTGATTCTTGAGGCCACGGAAGACGACTCCATCGGCCTGATCGACTTTGTTCACGAGATCGATGGCTCCGGCGGCTGCTTTCTGTATATGCCCGGCGGCGGAAGCTTGAATCCGACATCCCGTGAGACGGTCGACAAGAAAATGCACTACGTTCATCAGGATGGCCAGCAGGTCTTTAAGTTCGCCGTGCGCAAGCAAACCGAAGCCTGCCTGAAGTTGCTCGAACGCAATGGCCTGAAAGGTTCCGATGTCGATGCCTTCATTCCGCACCAGGCCAATCTGCGCATCATCAACGCCACCGCCGAGCGCCTCGGCCTGCGGCCGGAGAGCGTGATCGTCAACATCGATCGCTATGGAAACACCACGGCCGGCACAATTCCATTAGCCATGAATACAGCCATCGAAGAAGGCAAGCTGAAAAAAGGAAGTCTTGTCCTGATGGCGTCAGTGGGGGCGGGCTTCACGGTAGGGGCCGCGCTACTCCGCTGGGCCTTCTGAAATTGTGTGGGGACAGCCGCCTCGGCTGTCCACCGAGCGAAGCGAGGCGCTCCGGCTGAGCTGCAGAAAGTCGCGCTGGCCTCCCGCCAGCTTTTGGCAGCGGCCCAAGAATGTTCAGTCCCATAGATATTTTTAATAGGAGAACTCTGCTTCCCCAGCTTCCCTACGCTGATCTAAAAGAAGCGAGCCTTCCTCCCTCTCAGGATGCCACAAATGGAATCGACACCCCGACCGCAACGCTGGAAGACCCTGCTGGCCTTCGCCATTATCTATCTCGTGTGGGGCTCGACATTCCTGGCGATCCGCATCGGTGTGCGCGAGGTGCCACCGCTCCTGCTGGCCGGAGTGCGATTCTTCGCCGCCGGAGTTGTCCTCTACGCCTGGATGCGCGCCACCGGCACCGCTTCACCCACGCGCCGCGAATGGGCCTCCGTAACCTCGCTGGCGGTACTCATTTTTCTAGTGGATTACGGACTGGTCTTCTGGGCCGAACAACGGGTCCCCTCCGGCATTACTGCTGTCATGCTGGCCACGATTCCGGCCTTCACCGCGCTCGCTGAAATTCTCATCCTGCACACGCAGCGGCTCACCTTGCGCCTGGGAATCGCGCTCGTTGTAGGTCTTTCCGGAGTAGCGGTCCTGGTCAGTCGTTCCGTAAGCTTTGGCGACGCTCCCATCGAAAGGTCGGGCGCGCTCGCCCTGGTGGTGGGCGCGATCAGCTGGTCGCTGGCCTCGGTTCTCTCCCGCAAGCTGAGTTTGCCCCAATCGAAGGTCATGAGTTCAGCAGCCCAAATGCTGGTCGGCGGAATCCTGCTCATACTCGCCGCGGCCATGTTCGGCGAGTTCCGCGGCTTTCATGCGCGGCAAGTGTCGACCGGCGCATGGCTAGCGCTGCTATACCTGATCGTCGCCGGCTCCATCGTCGCATTCACCGCCTATGTCTGGCTAATCCACCACGAGTCGCCGACGAAAGTAGGCACTTATGCATATGTGAATCCTGTGATCGCTGTGGTGCTTGGATATTTCTTCGGCGGGGAAGCACTCGGAGCACGGACAATCTTGGGAACATTCCTCGTGCTAGTAAGCGTCGTGGTCATCACGACCACGCCGAAGACGGCGAATTCCGTGCGGCTGATTGAGGAAACCGAACTGGCTGAGCCGTAGGATGCGGGGCGGTGCGCCGCGCTATCGAATATGCAGCAAGACTCCAACGTAACCACGAACTCGGTTTAGAAGCGCCGGATCCGCGCGTGAGTGAAACTTCACGTCGCGCGCCTCTAAGTCCACACTCTTGATGTGATCAACTAGAACTGCTCCTTCAATCTTGTCGACCACCACCGGAAGCGCGAAGGCATACGGTTTTCTACGGCTCGTGAGAGGGCAGACCACAGCCAGACCGCTGACGCGATTGTAGGCAAGATCGGTCAACACAAGTGCGGGACGCCGTCTCCCTTGTTCACGTCCCGCTTGAGGATCGAAGTTCAACCACACGATATCGCCAGCATCTGGCGCGAAGTGCTTTACCATTCCACGATTTCCTTCCCGACGTCAGGCCCCCAGTCGGTTTCCTCGTAACGGTTCTCCGGAGTGATCTGTGCCACTAATTCCTCCAAAGTTGGAATCCTCTCGGCGGGGCGCAACTCGATGTGTCCGGCGCGGACTTCGATCGAAACCGCATCACCTTCCTGCAGACGAGCCTTCTCTGCCACGGCCTTAGGAATGCGGACCGCCAAACTGTTACCCCACTTCGCTAGTTGTGCCTTCGGCATGAGAACCTCTGGAGTAGATAGATGCCTAGTGTATACTAAAGGATATCCAAAGTATATACGGCTTAGGCCTCCAATCAGCGGATAACTACCCATTCTAAATTTGGCGACGTGCTATTCTTTGCGCACGTTTTCCCCGGCCCCGAAGACTGCGGCGACGAAGACAGGACTACCCAGATCGTCACCGAGGTAAAACATATCCCCGCCCTCATTATCTCGTAGTTGGCGACTTTTCAGAGACGGCCTAGACCGTCACCTGTTGTGGATTTACTGGCTCGCCTTCAAAGAAAAGGGATGGGAGGTTTTTTGGGGGCCAACCTTGCTAGGCGTAGTGTTTGGCAAGATCGAGGGGGGTGGGGAGGGGGGAGGGTTACCCGATTTTCATCTTAGGAATAAACAATCAACGCCTGCGGAAACCACGCCCCAAACTTTATTTTCGGGACGAAATCCACTACGGCCTTGTCATCCTCTCCGGCCTAACCAGCTGATCAAATTCCTCGCCCTTGAGGTAGCCCAGTTTCAACGCCGCCTCGCGCAGGCTGCTGTGCTCCACATGTGCCGTGTGGGCAATCTGCGCGGCCTTGTCGTATCCAACTTTCGGCGCCAGCGCCGTTACAAGCATCAGGGAGTTCTTTACGTACCAATCCACCTTGGCGCGATCGACCTCGATGCCCTTGATCATGTACTCGACATAGCCGTGGCAGGCGTCGGTGATGAGCGTGACCGAGTGCAGAAAGTTGTAAATGATCACCGGCTTGTAGACGTTGAGCTCAAAGTTTCCCTGCGACCCGGCGAATCCTATCGCGGCGGTCGCGCCGTGAACCTGCACGCAGACCATCGTCATAGCCTCGCACTGCGTGGGATTCACTTTCCCGGGCATGATTGAAGAACCAGGCTCGTTCTCAGGGATTGAAAGTTCGCCGAGTCCGCAGCGCGGCCCCGAAGCCAACCAGCGGATGTCGTTCGAAATCTTCATCAGTGATGCGGCGAGCGTCTCCATCGCACCCTGGGCGAAAACAATTTCGTCGTGGGCGGAAAGCGCGGCGAACTTGTTGCCATGGGACCGGAAGGGAAGACCGGTAAGTTCGGCAATCTTTTTAGCGGCGCGTTCGGCAAATTCGGGGTGTGTGTTCAGTCCCGTGCCCACCGCGGTTCCACCGATGGCCAAGTCGTAGAGGCCGTCCAGCGCCTGCTCCAGCCGTTTGATGTCGCGCTCGAGCAAACTCGCCCAGCCCCCAAACTCCTGCCCAAACGTCAGCGGCACGGCATCCTGCAGGTGCGTGCGTCCGATTTTGACGACATCATGAAATTCCTTCGCCTTGGCAGCGATCGCATCATGCACGTTCTTGATCGCCGGAATCAGCGCATTCTTCACCCGATCCGCGGCTGCAATGTGCATCGCAGCCGGGAATGTGTCGTTCGAGGACTGAGACATATTTACGTGATCGTTGGGATGCACCGGCTTCTTCGATCCCTTTTCCCCTCCCGCAATTTCGATGGCGCGGTTCGAGATGACCTCATTCACATTCATGTTGGTCTGGGTGCCGCTGCCGGTTTGCCAAACCCTAAGAGGAAACTGATCGTTGAGTTTTCCGGCGATCACTTCGTCGGCGGCTTGGACGATGAGCTTCGCTTTGTCCGCAGGAAGTTTGCCCAGGTCCTGGTTCACCAGCGCGCACGCCTTTTTCAGCGTGCCAAACGCTCTGATCAGCTCCGGCGGCATGGTGTCGCGCCCAATGTTAAAGTGCAGCAGCGAGCGCTGGGTCTGTGCCCCCCAATAAACGTTCTCCGGGACCTCGATCTGTCCCATGCTGTCGGATTCAACGCGCGTGCGATTCTTGGTTTCCGTAAATGCGGGCATGATATGTCCTGACTAAGTGCTGGAGATGAATGGAGTAACCCGAAATTATAGCGCGGTGCGCACATCGGGCTGTGCGCCGGCTCACGTCCACGTGTGACCGCTCGGAATGGAACTCGTTTCGCATGCTAGAATCATCGATCTCTAATCTGCGCCCGGTGCTCTGTGCAATCGCAGGGGCCGAGGAACGAAGAACAAAAACGAAGATTGATGCCTGACTTTCTCACCGCCGTGGATGTTGAAACTTTGCCTTTGACCAAGGTTCGTCCGCATCCCGAGGTGCGTACGGATGTGCTGGTGATCGGGGCTGGCCCCACCGGCCTGGCATGCGCCATTGAGGCGCAAAAACTGGGGTTGCGGATCATCATTGTCGACAAGGGTTGTTTGGTGAACTCGCTGTATCACTATCCGCCGAACATGTTGTTCTTCACCACGCCCGAGCTCCTCGAAATCGGCGATATTCCCTTCACCACGGCGCGACAAAAGCCTACTCGCGAGGAGGCTCTGGAGTATTACCGCAAAGTTTCCGAGCACTACCATCTCGACATTCGCCAGTACGAATGGGTGAAGACGGTTAACGGCGAAGATGGAGACTTTATAATCACCGCCACCGATCGAGTCGGGCGTCCCAACGACTACCATGCTCGCAAGGTGATTGTGTCCACCGGATACTACGATCTGGCCAACCAACTCTGCATTCCGGGCGAAGAAATGCCCAAGGTGTCGCACTATTACGGAGACGCCCATCCTTACTACGATACCGACGTGCTTGTGATCGGCGGCAAGAACTCTGCGGCCATCGCGGCGCTGGATTTGTGGCGCCATGGCGCACGCGTGACCCTGGTCTATCGCGGCTCGCAACTGCACCACCACGTGAAGTATTGGATCAAGCCGGATTTGGAAAATCGCATCAAGAACAACGACATCGAAGCTTACTTCAACAGTACAGTCCAGGAAATTGGCGTGGACCACGTGGTGATCAACACGCCAAAAGGACCAGTCCGGCTGAAGAACGATTTTGTGCTGGCGCTGATCGGCTACCATCCCGACTACGACTTTTTGCGCAGTATGGGAATCGAACTTTCGGCCGAGCAGCATCGTCCGGTCTGCGACCCGGTCTCTCTGGAAAGCAATGTGCCGGGAATCTACGTTGCCGGTGTGATCGTTGCGGGATCGCGTACGAACGAAATTTTCATCGAGAACGGACGCTTCCACGGTAAACAGATCGCCGAAGATCTGAAGATCAAGCTGGATCCGAAATCGTAAGAACGCTCGCTAACTTTGACGCCACACTCTCTCCGTCGGTCGCTCTGATGCGGCTGAACGCGTTTCCCAAACTGCACGCTTAACAAATTGGATTCGCATGGAACCCGAACCCGAACACGGCGCTCCGTCCATCTCGTTCGCGTCATACGCGCGGCTGCTGGGTGGTAATCGCAATTTCCGCCGTCTCTGGATGGCGCAGATCGTCAGCGAGATTGGCGACTGGTTCTATACGCTTTCAATCTATACGCTGCTGTTGCAGTTAACGGGCCATGCAAGTTCAGTGGCCCTGGCGCTGGTTCTGCAGGTTCTGCCGCAGACCCTGGTGGGCCCTGCGGCAGGCGTGGTGAATGACCGCCTGCGGCGCAAACAAGTCATGATTGCAGCCGATCTGATCCGCTTCGCTGTCGTGCTGGCGATGCTGTTGGTGCGGTCGCGTTCCATGGTGTGGCTGGTCTATCCCTTGCTGCTGGCGGAGACCGTTATGGCCGCATTTTTCGAACCGGCCCGCAGCGCTGTGATCCCCAACATTGCCGCCAAGGACCAAGTACTCATCGCAAACACGCTCTCCTCGGCTACCTGGTCGGTGAACCTGTTGATCGGCGCTTCCGTGGGCGGAGCGGTGGCAGCCTTCTTCGGAAGGGACGCCGTTTTTATTCTTAATGCGCTGTCCTTTCTAGTCTCGGCCATTCTTATTGGAGGAATGAATTTCGCCGAGCCCCATGCGGAGTCCGCAGCTCCCCTACGTGCGCGCGATCTGGTGGATTTTTCGCCTGTGCTGGAAGGCATCCGCTACGTGCGCAGTCATCGCACGCTGCTGCCCACGATCTTTGCGAAGGCCGGCGAGCTCATGATTGGTCCAAGCTGGGTGATTTTCACCGTGATGGGCGCGCATGAATTCGCGGTGCACTGGCGCAATGTCGACGCCGCTCGCGGAGCCATGCTGGGCATGAGTATTCTGCTTGGAGGGCGTGGCCTGGGAGCGCTCGTCGGTCCACTGGTGGGGTCCCGCTGGGCAGCCCGCAGCGACCATAGACTGCAGCTCGGAATCCTTATTGGTTATCTCGTCGTCGCGGTTGGGTATGGATGTCTTGGGATTAGCCGCACCGTGTGGATGGCCAGTGCTTGCGCCATGCTCGCGCACGCGGGAGGATCAACCGTCTGGGTATTTTCTACAACTTTGCTGCAGCTGCATACCGATGATCGTTTCCGCGGCCGCGTCTTCTCCGCCGACCTTGGCTTCTCCATGTTCACCATCGCCGCTGGGGCTTACCTGTGTGGACGCCTGCTCGATTCCGGTGTCTCCACTCGTGCGGTGGCTATAAGTACAGGATTAGTCATGCTGATTCCTGCGGGGCTATGGGCGCTGGCGATGTGGCTGGGAATGGATCGTCAAGGCTCTGGGCAACCGGCACAACGGTGACGCTTTTCAGGCCTGCAACCGGTCAATTTTCGCTGCCATAATGAAATCACTCTCGGTAAGGCCGTCCACCTTATGCGTCCACAGCGTGACTGCGGCCTTTCCCCATGCCAGCAGAATGTCGGGATGATGGCCTTGTTCCTCGGCGAGCGCCCCTACGCGGTTGACAAATTCCAGCGCGCTCGCGAAATCAGAAAACTTATACTCGCGAGTGATGTGATGCTCGTCGATGACGCTCCACTCGGGAACGACCTGGTGAAGCGCCTCAAGCGCCTTGTCCTTGAGCGGAGGCACCCCGCCACGGCAGGGAACACATTTCTTATCGGCCAGCTGTTCGGTCATAAAGATTCTCCACCAGCCATGATAGTTCAAGTAATGCGCTAGTATTTTCCGATTTGACGGCTCAAGCCATAGCTGAGCAAACAACTTTGAAACCTCGCAGCTTACGGGAGCATCTTTAAATGCTCACCCCGTACTGAGGCTTGGAGCAGAAAGGCGATGACTCCACAACCGGCAGGCAGCGGTCCCACCCCAGGCGGAGGCAATCCCTGGCTCGTTGCGATCGCGGTCATGCTCGCGACGTTCATGGAAGTGCTTGATACTTCCATCGCAGCAGTAGCCCTGCCCTACATCGCCGGCAGTTTATCGGCAACCAACGACGAAGCCACTTGGGTGCTAACCAGCTACCTGGTTGCAAACGCGATTATTCTGCCGGCCAGTAGTTGGTTCTCGTTGCGCTTCGGACGAAAAAGGTTTTTGATCGTCTGCATCATTATCTTTACAGTCTCATCGTTCGCTTGCGGAGCAGCCACCAGCCTTGCCTTGATCCTGATTGCGCGCGCGGTGCAAGGGGCCGGGGGAGGCGCGCTGCAGCCTCTGTCACAATCGATCCTCCTCGAAACATTTCCTCCCGAAAAACGGGGATCGGCCATGGCCGTCTTCGCTCTCGGAGTGGTTGTGGCTCCCGTTCTTGGTCCAACTCTCGGTGGATGGCTGACCGATACTTACTCCTGGCGATGGGCGTTTTACATCAACATTCCGATCGGGGTCTTCGCCATTTTTATGATCTCCCGCTACGTGGTCGATCCCCCGTATATCAAAGACGCTCATCCCGGCAAATTTGATGGAATCGGTCTGGGACTGCTTGCCGTCTGGCTTGGCTGCCTGCAGATTATTCTCGACAAAGGTCAGGAAGACGACTGGTTCGGGGCGACCTGGATTCGTTGGGCGGCAACTATCCTGGTCATCAGCCTTGTGGCATTTCTCATTCGAGAATTCCGCCACAAGCAACCGCTGGTGGATTTGCGCGTCTTCCGCCATCGCAATTTCGCCATTGGATGCCTGCTGATCGGCTTGTTCGGAGCGGGCATCTACGGTTTGGTGACGCTGCTGCCGCTCTTCTATCAGGAACTGATGGGATACACCGCGCTGGCAGCGGGCTGGGCGGTGAGTCCGCGCGGCGTGGGCGCTATTCTCGCCATGCCGATCATCGGATACCTCACCGCGAAAATGGATAACCGCTGGCTCATCGCCTTCGGCTTCTCCATGTTCGGCGCCGCCAGCCTTTGGTTCGGTGAGGTCAATCTCTCGATTGGTCAGTGGACTTTTCTTTGGGCCATCATCATCAGTGGCTTTGGGTCGGGCTGCGTTTTTGTTCCACTCTCGACTACGGCGATGGCATTCCTCAAGAATGAAGAAATCGGAAACGCCAGCGGCCTTTACAATCTGCTGCGCAATATCGGAGGCAGCGTTGGCATCTCGGTGGTGAACACCATCGTGGCGCGACATGAACAGGTGCATCGCAACGAACTGGCACATTCATTGGATCCCGGTCGCGTCACTGTTCAGGGGGCCGTGCAAGGGATGCAACAGTATTTGAGCGCCCGGGGAGCCTCGCCCACCACGGCGCTGCAGCAAGCGTACGGGCTGATCAATGTGGCTCTTAACGGACAAGCGCGCCTATGGTCCTACGTGGATGACTTCCGCTACATGGCGTTGGTCTGCTTCGGCTGCGTGCCCATTGTTTTTGCGTTGAAGAAGGCGATCAGGAAGGGACCGGCAGGAGCGGCCCACTGATTTTTTACAGCAGGCCTTCTAAAGTCTCGGGCACCGTGCACTACTCGGAGGATGAAGATGCGGTCGTCGTCGATCTGATAGAAGATCAAATGCTTGGGGAATCTCGGTACGCTCATCTTACGTAGTCCTTTAAGTTCGGGCGCATCGAAATGGCATGGCGCGCCGCAACTGGGATTCGCCACGATTCGAACCAGAGTAGAAGTCACCGCAGCTTCCCATCGCTTGGCTATTGCGTCGCTCGAATGGCGGCCATACCAGTCCGACTGCTCCAGGATGTCACTCGCTGCTACATCACTGAGGTGAATCGCAGCCCGCTTCAATGGTGGCTAGTCCGCGCGCGAAGTGCCGCGACCAGACCTCTCTTCTTTATCTCTTCAATCTCCACCTCTATTTTCGGTCCCTTCGTGGCTGCAAGAAGATCTTGCTCGAGTGAATGAAGTCGTCTTTCCTTATCTTGGCGAATCAACTCGCGGATGCACTCGCTTGGGGTGCCCCAGTCACCCGAGGCAACTTGCCCTTCAACATATTGTTTCAAAGGCTCCGGTAGAGAAATGTTTAGTGACGTCATGGCCATACCTTCAGATTATGGCAGTTCATGAACGTTTTCAATGCCAGAACAAATCCTTTACCGGGTCGGGCCAGCAGCCTTTTCATCTTGAGCCTGCTTCCAGGCGGCAGGCATAATATCCCCCTGCGTTCGGCATGGTGATCTCCATCTTGTGAGGCAGGACAGATCGAACTGCATCATCCGCTGAATGTCGGAACGGTTCGCAAAGGGCGTGAATCCCGTATAAACCGCGACGCATATCTCACACCCGCTGGGCTGGCCGATCCAGTAATCAGGATGGAGCGTCCGAGTTTGCCACACCCGAGTATCAGACGCTTGCCACGTTGAAGCACTCGCTATTAATCCGTAGCCATATGGACCGAAGAGGTCTGTCTCCTGAGGAAAAACATCAACCTCCACTCGAAAGAACTTGCCCCAGATCAGGCCATCGTGGATCAAGACGCGTGCGGTCACCGTCGCAGGGCGGCCTCCCAGGGAGTCATAGGCGCGTTGCAATTGAGGGTGATTCGCCCAAAATCCTAAGTGAGAATAAGAGAGATCAGACAACCTGATTTCAAAATCGCAGTGTGCCGGAACGCACGGATCCGCGTCGGGTGTAGTAGGCCATCGCCGGAAGATGTACTGGGCATCGGCAAAGGTCGCCTGACCTAGGTCCAGAGCGCGAACTTCCCGCAAAAGCCGCTCCGAACGGAACCGCAGGACATATTGTTGGACGCGAATCGCGGCGATCAAAAGGCAAAGCGCCGCTAGCGCTCCCAGGATGAAGTTACGCAATAAGCGAGTTGCCGAACTCTTGGTCACGTAAGAGTAGACACCGAGCGAGTCGCCAAAGCACTAGAACGGAATATCCTCATCCGTGATCGGTCCGGACGCCGCTCCCGCATGCTCCGGTTCCGGCGTGCGCTGATCGAAGGTGTTGCCGCCTCCCGCCGCCGCACCGCGGGAGCTGCCGCCAAACTCGCCGCCACCTTCGCCGCGTCCGCCGAGAAGGATCAGGTCACTGCCTACCACTTCGGTCATGTACTTTTTCTGGCCGCTGGTTTTGTCATCCCACGAGCGGGTTTGCAGACGGCCTTCGATGTAAACCTTGCCGCCCTTCTTCAGATATTCTCCTGCAATTTCAGCGAGCCGTTGCCAGAGCACGACATTGTGCCACTCGGTACGGTCCTGCCATTCTCCGGCCTTGTCCTTGAATCGCTCGTTGGTGGCGATGGTGAGCTTAGCCACGGGCGTGCCCTGTGGCGTGTATTTAATTTCGGGATCTTTCCCCAGATTTCCGATCAGTTGAACTCGGTTCAGACTTTTTCCTGCCATCGGATGCTCCTTTGCAGGGGTTCACTATAGCAGAAGTGTCGGCGTGGAAATGGTGCGAGCGGTCACAATGGCAGCTCAAAGTGTCATTTCGGGGCGCGCCAGAGCTAACAGGTAAAGGCTAAGAGCGGAAGGCTTCTTGAGGTATAATCGTTGCGATGCCTGCCGCAGCTGATGTGCGTGGAGCTGGAGCGACCAAAGCTGTAGGGATGGTTCCCGATGAAATGAAGTGGGAACCGAAATCCAAGGGCCTAACCACGCCGCGCAAGAAGAAACCGAAAGAACTTGCCGTCATCACCGAGTGCTGCACGGGATGCGCAGGCTCGCCGGCCTGCGTGGAATACTGTCCGGTGGAAGACTGCATGTTCTGGGTACCCGACGAGGACAGCACCCCGTTCGGCCGCATCGCAGTGGATCCCATCCTCTGCATCGGATGCAAGAAGTGCCTCAGCAAAGGCCCCGACGGTTGCTTCCTGGACGGCTGCCCCTGGGACGCTATTGCCATGGTGGAAACCAGCGAGGTGGAGAAAGAAGTGGGAGCAATGGCGATCTAGCACTGTTCCTTCGTTTTAAAGCATAGCCATCCTGAGCGGAGGAATGCGATTCCCGGAGCGAATGCTATTCCGCAGTCCAAATTCCCTTTTTATCCTTCCGCAGAGTTCGCGTACCAGAGAGAGCTTTCACGATCAGCACGTGGACTTCAGCGGCCATCATTCTTCAGTTGCAGCAAGTCCCACTTATTGCCGTAAAGATCCTCAAAAACTACGACGGTTCCGTACATTTCTTCTCGCGGCGCTTCGCAAAACTTCACACCACGTGCAGTCATGGCTCGATAGTCCCGCCAGAAATCATCGCTGTGCAGGAAAAGAAAGACACGCCCGCCAGTCTGATTACCGATGTGAGTCTCTTCCTCAGGCGTCGACGCTCGCGCTAGAAGAACCTTCGTTTCCTTAGCATGTGGCGGAGCCACAAGTACCCAGCGTTTCTCCTGCCCCAGACGATCTGCTGTCACGGAATCCTCGACCAACTCGAAGCCCAACTTCTCTGTGAAGAACACAATGGCTTCGTCGTACTCACGGACCACAAGAGCGACATAGCCTAGTGTTTGCAACGTGATCAGCCTGGTGAATAAAGCCCTTAGGGGCCAGAGTTAATGGCTTTCTCTGCTACGTATCTCCTTCTCCGTCTCCGCAGCCTGCTGCCGCACGTCATTCGAAACGTCAGGAACATCGCGCTCGTAGGGTAGGATAGCGGGAATATCCTCGACTCGCCCGATTAGGTAAAGCGCCCGCAAGGCCTCCCACACCTGCTCGGTAGATGGATCGATCACCGCGATTTCCGCACCAGCCGCGACGTTTGGGCCGGTGCCTGCAACCGACCGGATTCGCCCCGGAATTGGCGAACGAATTTCTGCGATCTGAGGACCATATTGCAGCTTCGCAATCAATCCCCCTTGGTGGATGGCAGTGCCGGGTCGATCCGCATCGACGATGCGCCCGGCTTCGGGTGAACTGATGTGCGCCGGCTGCAGCAGATTGACGATCTGAGGACGTCCACTGGCGTCCCCAAAGCGCACCAACGACAGCGCCGCATTGCCGCGGACCATTGGTGAAGGATCGCTCAACATTTTCAGCAGCGCGTCATGAAATCCCGCGCCGGTTGTGTCCTCTCCCATCACCCAGGCATCGGTGTTGCGCACTTCCTCTACGGGATCAGCCGCCAGCTTTACCAAGTCGGGATACCATTGCTTGGCGCTGGCATCATGGCGCGTGATGCGCTCGCCCACCTGCACCAGCGCCTGCTGAATGTGCCGCGGCTTCTTGGCATCGTGCAGATACTCGTTCAATTGCTGGTCACTGAGCTTACGTCCAAACCACGTATTCCACCAGAACAAAAAAGGCATTAAGCAGATCAGCCAAGCGGTCAAGAAGAAAAGCAACTTCTGGGTGCGGGACATTCCGGGCTTTCGCTGCATGACTCCTGTTTGCGAAATTGGTTCGGTGTGCATCGAGTCGATAGGATTACTCAAGGAGCTATTCCACTACGTCCGCGTCCAACACCCGCTCCTGCTCCAGATAATACGAAACGGCATACTGGGCCAGAAGCGGCGTCTGCAGCCGGATCTCGGCGCCAATCCACTCGCCCTTGGCGTGCGGCTTATCCGGATCATGGTTGCAGCGTCCGCCGCTGCCGAATTGCGGGCCGAAATCCGCACTCTGAATCTGATCGAACTGCTGAATCTGTCGCCAGGCCTCATCGCCGACGGTTCCGGAAACATCGATTTTCAATTTTACGATTGGCATAAATCAAGATCTTTCACCGCAGAGGGACGCAGGGAAAGTCTTTTCTTTGTCTTGCTCCGCGGCCGTGCCTCCGTGGTGCGCCTCTAGCTGTGCGGAAACCATTGATACAGCATGAAGTATACGAGCACGCCAGTGACGCTGACGTAGATCCACAGCGGCCAGGTCCAGCGTGCGATGGCGCGATGCTTATCATAGCGGCCACGCAACCCGCGGCTCAGCGTGATGATCACCATGGGCACGATGATAATCGCCAGCGTCACGTGAGGAATCAGCACGATTAGATAAATGATGTGCCAGAAGTGGCTGCCCAGAAAACGAATGTCGCCTACGTGTGCATGGAAATACACATAGCAGGCCAGAAACAAAGCCGACGAGACGACGGCGGCGATCATGCAAGCACGGTGCGCGGCAATTTTCCCCCGCATAATCAGGCTGCGCCCAACCAACAACAGAATCGCGCTGGCTCCATTCAAATTCGCAATCAGGGCGGGGAAGAATGCGTATTGTTCCGGGATCACGCGGCCGGCCTCGTGGTCCGGCGGTTCGCCATCAGAAATGCGAGCCCAAACATCACCAGCGAAAACAGAAGCAACGTCGCCATCGCGACTGAGAGCGGAAATGCCGCAGCCGTGCCCGGGTAAAGCAGAACCCTCAGCGCCTCAACGCCATAGGTGAGGGGATTCACGTACATCAAGATGCGAATCCAGCCCGATGCTCTGGCGATAGGAAACATCGCGCCCGATAAGAGCCACAACGGAATCAGAAACAAATTGATGATCCCGTGAAACGCCTGCGTAGAATCCATTGGCCAAGCGATCGCGAATCCCAACGCGGTGAGCGCAAACGAAATCAGGAAGACTACCACCGCCACCACCAACACCTGGGGCAAATTGAGGCGCACACCAGCGAAGGGCGCGAAGACCAGGAAAATCATCCCCTGAACCGCGGATAGCGTCGTCCCGCCCAAAACTTTACCCAGCACAATCGCCGAGCGCGGCACCGGGGCCACCAGCACCGAGAGGAGGAATCCTTCCTTGCGGTCCTCGATCACCGACATCATGGTAAAGATCGAGGTGAACAACACAATCATGATCAGAGCGCCAGGATAGAAATAGTCCAGGTAGTTCTGCTGGCCCTGGCCGCCGCCCGAGCGAAACGACGTGCCGAATCCCGAGCCGATGACCACCCAGAACACCAGCGGCGACGCCAGCACGCCAACCACGCGCGATTTTTGGCGGTAGAAGCGAACGATTTCCCGCCACCACAGCGTAAACGCAGGCAGCAATACGCCGGTAGAGGTCGGCGCGATCGGTCTCGGTAATGCAGCAGTCTGAGTTGCCATAAAAACCTAACTCGCTTTCGCCGTGGGAGGTTTAGGGCCTGGCGCGGCGATTTTCTTCTTGCCGAGCATGCCAGCGTCCCGCATCTCCCAATAAGCGTTTAACAGAAAGACGGCGGAAAGTGTGAGCAGGATCAAACTCATGAACAGCCCATCTACCGTGGTAATCATCCCGCTCATCAGCGTCCAGGCCACCCCGACCAGCGGAAGAACGCCGAGCACGAGAGAGAGAATCAGCATCATGGAAAGCAAATTACCTCCTATGATCTTCTGAACGATGATCTTCTGAAGGAGACTCCGCTTCGTTCTTCTCGCTCCAGAATTTATGTCCGGTGCGCCGAATGAATACGTCTTCGAGAGCCGGTTTGCTTACGGAAAGCGCTTCGATCTCTCCGGGAAAGGCTTCAACAACTTCCGTTACGAAACGGTGCGCGCCCTCGCGTTCGATGCGCACTTGATTTTCCAGAACTGTGGTGTCCACGTGAAAGCGGACGCGGATGCGTTCTGCCAGTGTTCCCGCGTCCTGGGCCGCCTGTAGCATCACGACGTCGCCACCGATCTCGCTCTTCAATTCCTCCGGCGTGCCCAGCGCCACCAGGTTGCCCTCATTCATGATGGCCAGCCGGTCGCAACGCTCTGCTTCCTCCATCAAGTGCGTGGTGACGAGCACTGAAACCTGTTCTTCGTCGCGCAACATTTGCAGATATTGCCATAAGTCGCGCCGCGCCCCGGGATCAAGGCCGGTTGTAGGCTCGTCCAATAAAAGTACGCCGGGACGATGAAGCAGTCCCTTGGCCAATTCGATGCGCCGCTGCATCCCTCCGGAAAATTTCTCAACCAGTTCTTTGGCGCGATCTGCAAGGCCCACGCGGGATAGAATTTCGTAAATTCGCTTCTTCAGGGCTGCGCCGCGCAGGCCATAGAGATGTCCCTGGTGCCAGAGATTCTCGTATGCGGTGAGCTTCAGGTCGACGCTCTGCGCCTGGAACACAACACCAATTTGCCGCCGCAGGCGTCCCGGTTCCTGAGCCGCATCGCAGCCCATGATCAAGGCCCGCCCGCCGCTCGGAATCATCAAGGTAGATAGGATCCGAAACAGTGTCGTCTTCCCGCTACCATTCGGACCGAGCAGGCCGAACAGTTCCGCTCTTCGCACGTCGAACGAAACACCGTTCAAAGCTGTCCGATTCTCATAACGATGCACCAGGTTTTGTACGGAAATGACAGGAGCGGTGGAAGCAGGCGTTGCTTCCGGAACGGCGTCGGCGAATGCGGATACTTTGGATGCCAAGAATTGTCCTAGAACGAACCCACAACTAGTTTACGACATACGCTGTAGAAGATCGTGGAAATGGACAAAAGCAGCAAATAAATAAAACGTTCCGAATTACGAACTTCGCCGGCCTTCAGGCGGCCGAAGCGTCCCGTTGTGCCTGGGGTACGCGCTCTTCAAAGGCGACCGGAACGTGGCGCCAAACCTGGATTGCCAGAACCACCGTTGTAGCGAGCAACAGCGCTCCAACGGCGACGTGTGCCACGGTCGCGACTACCATGGGGAGTTCCGGCTGAGCCGCATCTTGGCCCCAGGCAACGCGCGTCAAGAAGGCAGTAAATCCAAGGCATAGCTGGGTGATTAAAAGGGACAACATGATGATCGCTGGGCGTCGCACAGCCTCAATTTTGGAATAAACGGACAGCGCTCGAATCGCGGTCCAGACCAGCACGAACGCCACAATCCCGGCATTCAGTACGTGCGGCCACCAACTCATACCGTGATGGCGAAACATTCCTCCCAGTATGAGTTGTACGTACAAAACGAAAATGGAAAGCCACGTCAGGGTGTAGAGGCTAGGTCGCCGAGAGTCGAACTCCACCTGAGGTTGCTCTTCGATCCACTTGCGTCCGGTGAACACCGCGATGGCAACCGCGATGCAGAAAAATGTTTGTGCCACGGTTGCATGCGCCGTTGACACAGCCGGTGGTTGAAGGAACAGAACCGTAAGCCCGCCAAGAATCGCTTGAGCAATTACCGTGCAGAAGGCGCCGACGGCCAGCCAACGCAGCCAGCGTCGCTTCTCCACCAGGAGAGTCCAAATGGCGATCGTCAAGGTCAGGGTCACGAGTGTCCCGGCCACCATGCGGTGACCCCACTCGTAGCGTATGCCGCCTACAAAGTGTGGAACCTTTACCAGGTAACCGAATGAGGTTGGCCAGTCAGGAACCGAGAGTCCGGCGTCGTTGCTGGTGACTAATGCTCCCGCTGTGATCACCACGAACGCCGCGCATGCCGTGAACACTGCGAATATGTGATGGGCGCGATTGTAAGCTGCCGGAATGGCTTTCAAGGTATTCCCCTTGGATCGGCAGGGTGAGGCCCCCTGCTTTGAAAAGCGCGGGCCGTGCCTATCGGCCCAGCCCACTACTCCAAACAGGAGATTTTACCAGACCGCCCTCGCTAGACCATTTCAAATGAGAACGGCAAACGCCGCGACCAAGCCTTACTCGCCGCCGGCTTTGAAGCTCTGGTCCACCATCTTGGTTTCTTTTGGACCAACCGTCACCTTCTGGTCCTGCTCGCCCAGTTTCTCTTGCACGAAGGCAATCGTGTAATCTCCCGGCGGCAGACCTCTGATTTCATACTTCCCGCTCTTGTCGGTGACGGCGAAGAAGGGATTCTTCACCACATTGATATACATCTTCATCCACGGATGCTGGTTGCATTTGACGGGCAGCATGATCTCTTCACGGGCGAAATTCTTTTCGATGGCTGGCGACGACGGCGGTTGCGATTCGTTCCACTCGCGATTGTCCTTGGGCGTGGGATGAATGTTGTGCGTGGTCATATCATCATTTTTAATATCAACCGTTTGACCCGCCATTACGCCCAACACATGAGGATGATACTTGCAGCCACTCTGGTCAAGGACCGCGGCTTCTTTGGGGACATCGAAAGTGCGATTACCCAAGCCGTCCTTCACATAAACGAACACATTGGCCAGATCGCCGCCGCTCACTACGATGTTCTCAGCCTCGTTGGTTCCTTTGCAGGCCGGATCCTGGCTCATGTCAATCTTCGAGGCTTTCGGCGCGGTGCCATCAAACTTTACTGTTCCCTCCACGGTCCCTACAGTTGCGGGATCAATGGGCGTAGCCGCCGGAGCTGGCGCCGCTTCTTTCTCGGCCATGGTGTTGCTTGATTGCTCCGTGTTCTCTTTCTTGTTGCACGCGGCGAGCAGCAGCAAGGCAAAGATTGCCAAGAAACTGATGGCCGCTTTCTTCAAATTTGTTTTCTTATTCATGATGTCGCCCTTTCTATGGGAGGTTTAAGACTGTCTTGATCTTTCGTTGTACCGGCGCTTTTTCACCGGCAATTTTACCGCGAACCGCCGTTCGCTGTACGGTGCTCCGCTGCAGCTCGCTTGCGATCGATTGGCTGGAGCAGGCTCGCCGTCTTGGCCTTCGGCATGGACGCCGCTACTTTTTTCTGCTCTTCCGGCGTCAACTGGAAGATGTAATCCGTCAACAGTTTCCGATGATCCCCTTCATAGCCGTTGAACGACGGTGGAGTAGGCCCGGCAAAAACCCACTGGTTATTCTGCTGTTTGAATAGTCCCGAGGGCATGGATGTGCCGGGACTGACGGCCTGCGGATCGGTGATCCAGCGCTCGACCCAATCCGGCTTCAAACGCTCTTTGGCCAGCAGGAAGTTTGGCGCGGTGGCGATCTTGTCGTGCGCAGGGTCACCCGTGGCGTGACATTTCAAGCACGGAGCTGCCGAACTGGAGAACAAGCTTCGTGCCATATCCGATTCTTTCGAGGTCAGCACCGGCACTTGCTCCGGAATGTAAGGCAGCGGCTGCTGCGAGAGTGCCTGGAAGAAGCGCACCAGCTTTCGCAATTCATTATCGGAGAAAGAGAACGTAGGCATGCGTACTTTCAAGTAAGGCCGCACCCCGTTGCGATTCGTATCGGTTGTGCTGAGAGCAGGATTCGATAAGAATTTTCGCAGCCACTCCGGATCTACGCGAGCGCCTTCGGTCAGGAGTTTTGGAGGCAATTGCTCCTGATTGTCCTGATACTGCTGCAATCCCATCAGAATGGTTCGCTGACCGGGAATGAACTGGTGGCAGCCCATGCAGTTATATTTTTTTACGATCCACCAGCCCTCCTGAATATCGTGTCGCGCATCCCCGGGCTTGAATTGATAACTCGCGGGCAGGGAAGTTTCTTCACTGCCCATCAAAAATGTTGTGAGGTCTCGCACCTGATCCTTGGTGAGGTGCACATTGGGCATGCGCAGAGCTTCGGTCTCGCTCTTAACCTTGCCCTGATCGTAAATATTAGGCTCCGCCAGTTTGTGCTCGAAGAATCCCTTGTGATCGAACCAGGGCTCTTTCGCGGGACCGTCGGGCAAGCGGGCTAGATCTTCTTTATCTTTGATCGGTTCCGCACCTTTGCCGCCGCGCTGCGCGGTTTCAGTGAACAACGCGAAGTCGAGCCGCTCGATAGGCTTGCTGCCTTCATAGGTGAGCTCTGTGCCAATGCGGCCTTCGTCTTCAAAGCCCGCGATCTCATGGCAGCCGGAGCAGCCGAAGTGGCGCACCCACTTTTTGCCCTCGTCTTTCAGGTTGGGATCGTCCATGAAGGAGGCCTCTGCATACGAGGACGGATCCTGCTTCTTCTGCGTCATCAGATACGTCGCGATATCTTCCGCGTCCTCGGGGCTTAGCCGGAGGCTCGGCATCACGGTCATGTTTTGAACCTGCAGTTCGTGCCCATCGTTCGGACACTGGCTGTGATCAAGATCAAACTGGTAGGGAAGTCCCTTCTTCGCGTAATCCTCTGGGCCGATGTCTTTCTTCTCGTACGGGCAGTAGGGGCGCGTGCGCTCGCGTGCATTGTGAATCCAGCGAACCAGGTAATCGTAGTTCGCTTTTTCTCCGACTCGGCTCAGGTTCGCAGCGAACGTTCCCCCCTGCAGCTGATTGCCTTCGCCGATCGAATGGCAGGCCAAACATCCCCGCGTTTCAAACAGTTCCTTTCCGTGAGCGGCGTTGCCGGGCTTGTGTTGAGGGAGGGGATCGGTGAATCCCGACTGCCAGATGAATGCCGAGATCGCCTGAATCTGGTGGTCATTCAGCCGGAAGTTCGGCATCTTCGTGGTGGGCCGGAAATCGGTCGGCTTTTTCAGCCAAACCGGAATCCAGTTCTTATTCAATTTCAGCCGCGCATCTTTCAGGTTTGGCCCGACTTTTTTCATATCCTGCATCAGGCTATGGGACTGGAAATCGAGTTGCTGTAAACGCCCGTCCAGCTTGCTGTTTGCCACTCGCAGGTCAACGGCCTGGCCGTTAAAGCGGTTCGCGTCATCGTTGGACTGCGCCGCATCGGCCTGCTTCATCAAGTACTCGGTCTGCTTCAGATTGTCTTTCTTTTGCGTCTCAATCTGTTTGATCTGCTGGCTGATCGAATTCAGATCTTCTGGTTCCTTGTCGTAGCCTTCATAGCGATGGCAGCCCATGCAGCCGCGCTGCCGAAAGAGGTCTTTGCCGTCATTAATGGTCTGCCATTGCACGTCGCCGCTGGCCAGCACCATGTCAGCCGCATGGCAGTTCTGGCAACCGGCCTCTGAATTTTCCTTGGGAAACAGCGGCCAGAGCCAGTGCTCGTAGTTGCCGTGCGCCTTCTCCACGCTCGTGGTGGCGCGTCCGTTGCCCTGATGGCAAGGAGAGCAGCCGAATTTTTCCGGATCGTGAATCTGCAACAGCTCAGGCTCGGGATGGCTGCCAAACGCCTCGGCGTATTCGTCCGGTTTCTTCTGGCCCTTCGAGGTCATCGCCACCGGAGTGATCTTTAGCGGCTCGCGGGCGTTCATGTGGCAAGACTCGCAGCGATCGACGATATTGGCATCGGCAACGTTGATCTGCACAATTGCCGGAACCCATTCGGTGGCGCGTTTTTTCAATCCGTCGATTTGCTGCGGCGTCAGGTCCACCAGATGCTCGGAAATGTACGCATCCATCTTTGCCTTGGCCGCTGTGACCGGCTTCAAGACTTCGCCGAGTTCCAGGCTCAATTTCGTGCGTTCGTCGCGGATTTCGTTATAGGTCTCTTCGAGTTGCGGAAAGGTATATTTCTTTTTGGTACCGTCGGGGTATTCGACCGTGGCCTGTTCGTTTTTATACTTATCAATTTCCTTCCGCTTGCTGGCCTTTTCCGAATCGCTGGTGCTGGTTTCGTACTCGTAAGTTAGAGCGTTCACGTAGGCGCGGCGGTCCGTGAAAACGCTCTGTACGGCAAGCAGGCGCGCGCTGGCATCGTCGAGCTTCCGGCGGGCTTCTTCGGCCTGCGCTTTGGAATCCTGATAGGTTTGTTGATAGTCCTGCTTGAGCTTGACGTAGTCCGGATTTTGTTCGACCTCTTTTTCCGACGTGGCCGATGCTGACCGCTCCGTATTCAGGAACGCCGTGTAACGATCCTTCCAATGCTCCTGGAATGCCTTCCAGGGACGCTGGCCCCACGCCTCATCCCACAAGGCCCAAAACAACGTCGCCATCAGAATCACCGTCGCGATCAGGTAATATGCGGTGTAGGACTTGCTTGTGATCGGGTCCTGCTCCGGATTAGGTTGTTCAGGCACCGCGTCCTCCGAAAGTTTCCTTCTTTAGCTTGTCATTCCGAGCGAAGCGAGGAATCTCTACTCCCGGCACTCGCTGTCGTTATAGGGATCCTTCGACTTCGCGGGTACTTCTGTCGCGAAGCACGGCTGCGCTCAGGATGACAACCTAAATATTGAACCAAGGCGTAATCCACACATACTTGATGTGCCACAGAAGCCGCAGCCCCATCTTCAAGGGCAGTGCCACCATCGTGAGCAAAAGAAATTGTGTAATCGAAAATTGCAACAGGCTCATTCGCTTGAAGTCTTTTGCCATATACCGCCGAAAGAGTGAATAGACGATGAATCCCCCAAGCAGGTAATACCCGCCAACCACGATTGCGCCGAAGATTCCCTTCGCAAGATTCGAGGTGATGCCAAAAATATCCGGCAGATCACGATTCACTTCATAAATCAGCCGGTTGTGATCCCAAGTTTGCCCCGGCCAAAACCACTGCCAGCCAGGCCCCCGGATGAAGGTTCCGATGATGATCATCGCGACCCACAGAATGATGAAGCCGAATAAAAAAGTCCCAATCGAAAACTTGCGCTGCTTCCAGGTGTAATAGCCGCTGCCCAGCGGATTCGTATCGATGTAAGGAATAACCATCAGGCCGATGATGATCATCGTGGGCATCACTACGCCCGCGATCCACGGATCGAAATAGACCAGCATCTCCTGCAATCCGAGGAAATACCACGGAGCCTTCGCAGGATTCATCGTCAAGTTGGGATTGGCGGGCTCTTCGAGCGGCGCGTTCAGCGTGATCGACCAAACCATCAGAATGATCGTGATGATGATGGCAGCGAGAAATTCGATGCGAAGGAGAAACGGCCAGACGTGGACTTCCTTCTGCCAGCCCGGTTTAAAAGGCCAGGTCTTGCGATGGTGCGTTTTGGCGAGAGCGGCGTCGCCCTCGAGTTGCGCGATCAACTGGTCGTTGGCGTGCGCCTGCTTCCATGCCAGATAAATGTAGAAGCCCAGCAACGGGATCAAGCCTACGATCGGTACATTATCTGGAGCCGAGCAAATCTCCCAAAGTTGTCGCCAGTCCATAATTATTTCTCTTCTGGATAACTCAAACTTGATAAGTCAATCACACTTTGTCATTCCGAGCCGGGCATAAGCCCGGTGAGGAACCTGCTTTTGCAGGGCTATTCTCCCGCAGCCTTGGGCCCTCTTCGCGGCTTGTCCGCTTCCGCTTCCAGCATTACCGGCGCTGGACCTGAGATCCCGCCGTCCTTCCGTACACGCCAAAAATGCACGATCATCAAGATCGAAGCCACAATCGGAATGCCGATGCAGTGCCAGATGTAGGAGCGCAGCAGCGCATTTGCATCCACGATTGATCCACCGAGCAGACCGAAGCGCACATCGTTATATGGCGTCATGCCGAGCATCGACCCAAACGGGCCTTCATGTCCGAGCAGCGGTGTGGCTCGGGCCATGTTGGTGCCCACGGTCACGGCCCAAAATCCGAGTTGATCGTCAGGCAAAAGATAACCAGTGAACGAGAGCAACAAAGTAAACACCAGCAGCAGAACGCCAATGTTCCAATTAAATTCGCGTGGTTTCTTATACGACCCCGTCAGAAATACGCGGAACATGTGCAGCCAAACGCCAATCACCATGAGGTGAGCGGCCCAGCGATGCATGTTGCGCAGGATTTTTCCGAACGGCACATCATGCTCGAGATAAAGCACATCGCGAAAGGCCTGAACCTTGCTCGGATGGTAGTAAAACATCAAGAGCACGCCGGTGTAGGTGAGGATAATGAAGAGGAAAAACGTAATTCCGCCCATGCCCCAGGTGTAGCTGTAGCGCACCGCATCACGATTAATCTTTGCGGGATGCAGATGCAGGAAGACGTTGGAAAGCACGCCCAAGGCGCGATTGCGCGGCGTGTCGTCGTGCTTGTGGCGGAAAATCGAAGTATAGACCTGAGTCTTGGTCGGATCTTTCAGGCCGTCGATCTGCTCCTTCGCCTTCGCGGGAATGTCAACCTTCATCGCCTGGATGTCTTCTTTGACGCGATCGACCAGGCCCACTTTGCCGTTTTTGCCGTTCTGATTATTTTCGTCAGCCATGATTGTCTTTTGTCTTCTCGTAAAGCCGGCGCGACTACGGCGCTACACTCCGGTCAGAAATGCTCCTGGATCGTTAAATTTGCTGGGTTGTCCCTTTGGCCACTGATACAAGCGTGAGGTGTCGACAATGATCTGGCCGTCGGGGGCGAGTTCCACATGAGCGCGGTCCATCGGACGCGGCGCCGGGCCTTCGAAGTTGATCCCTTCGCTATCGTAGCCGCTGCCGTGGCAAGGACACTTAAATTTGTTTTCGCTCGGTTTCCAATCTGGGGTGCAGCCCAGGTGCGTGCAGCGGGCGTAGATTACAAAAACTCGGTCCGGTGTGCGATCAACCCAGATGCGATATTTCTGCTGGAACTTGGTGTCAACTCCAAGAGCAAATTCCGAAGGATAGCCGATCTTAAAGACCGAGTTGGGTTCGAACAAAGTTCGAGGAAGAAAAAATCGGAAAAAGGCGAGAAACCATGCGGTCAGAAACGCCGTGACCCCCACCCACACCAGCCGTCGACGCCGACGATCGAGATCCGTGTTCGCGGGGCCCGACGAAGACAGTCCGCCGGCCGCCGCCGCTTTTGAAGTTCCTACCGCCGGTGTGCCTACGTATTTCGTGGCATCGACCGCACTCCGCGGCGCGGGTTGCGCTGCGTCTGGATTCGGACTCGGGTTCGGTTGTTCACTGCCCGGAACCATGAATGCCCTCCTGTCGCTTACTCGTCCCTAGTCTCCTGCGGCCGCCAGCAACTCTGGCGCCACCACTTGCCTCCCGGCATGAATGGAACTGTAGGAATGGACTGACTGATAGAGCGCCTGCAAAACCATCTGACTCAGCGCCGAAATAAATTTTGGAGAATCATTCAGGCCGGAACTCATCTCGAAGTGCGTGATGCCCAACCGGCGAGCTTCCTCGCGCCCTTCGTGATTGATTTCGCCCAGCGTTTCTACGTGATCCGACACGAAAGCCACCGGGACGATACAAACTTCCCGCACTTTCTCAGCCGACAAGTCACAAAGCGTCCGGTGCAAGGAAGGTTGCAGCCACTTGCTTGCTCCCACTTTGCTCTGGTAGCAGAGCCGGTGACGGTTCATCCATCCGCCGCGCGCCATCAGCAGACGTACGGTTTCCTCAATGTGCCGCTGGTACGGATCTCCTTTGGCAATCACCGACATGGGAACGCTGTGTGCACTGAAAACGATCTCTGCTCGCGATGGCACTTCGAAGCGCGACAAAGCCTCGTCCACTTTTTCGATTACGGCGTCTAGATACATCGGATGCTGATAGAAGTGCCCCACGTTGTGTACGGGAATACTTCCGTGGAACTTCCGCCGCCACTCGTTCAGGCTGCTGCCAGTGGTGGTCGAAGAGTATTGCGGGTACAACGGCAGCAGAACCACCTCGTCGCATTGCGCTGCCTGAAGTTGTGCAACGGCCTCGCTGGTAAACGGATGCCAGTAGCGCATGGCGACGAAGCAGCGCGCGTCGAGTCCCTCGCTGATTAATTTCAATTCCAGAGCGCGTGCTTGTTGCTCGGTAAATCGGCGGATGGGCGAGCCGCCTCCGATAGTGGCGTAGTGATGCTGCACTTTACGAGCACGCGTGGTCGAAATGAGTTTGGCGAGAGGTTTGCGCCCGACCCGGGCAAAAGGAAAGTCGATGATGTCGGGATCGCAGAAAAGATTAAAAAGAAAGGGCTCTATCGCAGCCAGCGTTTCAGGCCCGCCAAGCTGAAACAGAATAACCCCCACACGCCGTGTTGTGCGCGTCATCCCCCAGAAACCCCAGACGGTGGGGAATGTACTCCCATCTGAGATGAGAGTCAAGATGGGTGGCATTCACAGAGATAGTGAATGTGTGCGACGAGGTCCACCTACAACGCGGAATTCAAGAAAAAGCGGACAAGGAAAAAGTTCCATCTCCGCGAGTCTGGCGCGCGGAATTCGAGCCTAGCTCTCCGCTTACCACAACCGCAACTCCGCATGTTCTGGCACTACGATCTGCCGCCGCTGTCCGTCCTGCCACTCACGACGCGCAAGACCTTATGCACCGCCGGGTAAGAATCGCCTTGTTGACGAGGCCCCAAGCTAGAATAAAGCTGGAATAGAAACTTTTAGTGCACGGGCGCAGGCTCGGTCTTCGCCATATCCATCTGCTCTATCACAGCGTCGGCAAACTCGGACGTTCCGGACTGGCCCCCGACGTCTTTCGTGAGTTTTTCAGGATGGCGATAAACTTTTTCCAACGCATTACGAATCTGCAGAGAAGCGTCGAACTCGCCAAGATGCCGCAGCATCAAGAGACCTGAGCGCAGTAACGCAGTCGGATTGGCCAGATTCTTTCCCGCAATGTCTGGCGCGGAGCCATGCACGGCCTCAAAAATAGCACAATGATCGCCCAGATTCGCGCTCGGAACAAAACCTAAGCCCCCGACAAACGCGGCGCACAAGTCGGAAATGATGTCACCGTAAAGATTCTCCATCACCAGCATGTCGTACTGATAAGGATTCATCACCAACTGCATGCAGGTGTTGTCCACGATGTGTTCGCCGTAGGTGATCTCAGGGTATCCCTTGGCCACGCCGCGGCAGCAGCGCAGAAACAAACCATCCGACAACTTCATGATGTTCGCCTTGTGGATGGCGTGGATTTTCTTACGTTGGTTCTTACGGGCGTATTCGAACGCAAATTTAGCGATTCGGGTGGAGGCCTTCTCCGTGATGATCTTCAAGCTCTCTACCACCCCGGGCACTACCTCGTGCTCCAGTCCCGAATACAAACTCTCGGTGTTTTCGCGCACGATGATCAGATCGACATCGGGATATCGCGTGGGGATGTGCGGTAAATTACGAATGGGCCGGAAGTTGGCGTACAGCTCGAACTTCTGACGCAAGGCCACATTGATACTGGAAAAGCCGCCGCCCACGGGAGTTGTAACCGGACCCTTTAAGCCAACGCCGGTGCGCTCGATCGATTCCAGCGCGTCTTTCGGAATGTACTCCCCGTACTTTTCGAACGCCTCGGCGCCCACCTGGAATGATTCCCATTCGAACTTGACGCCGGTCGCTTCCAGAATTCGTACCGTTGCCTCAGTTACTTCCGGTCCAATTCCGTCGCCTGGTATCAGCGTTACTTTATGGCTCATAATTCACTGCCTTCTTAGTGGCGGTGTTCACTGAGGCCGTGAGAAACTTAGGAACCTTCATGGCTCACAACCGGCCACTGACCATTGTTACTGACCAACCTTCTTTGTCCGAACATCCACGGCTTCTTTGGCTTTCACCAAATCCCTCAACTCATTCATGAATTCCTTCACATCCTTGAAGTCCAGGTAGACGGAGGCGAAGCGCACGTACGCGACTTTGTCGTAACGCCGCAGGCGATTCATGATGAGTTCGCCCAGTTCGCTGGTCTTGCGCTCGCGTTCCTGCGACTCGATTACAAAGGACTCCGCTTCGTTCACAATCTGCTCCAGTTTACTGATGGGTACGGGTCGCTTTTCGCAGGCGCGAAGCAATCCGTTCAGCACCTTTTGGCGATCGAACTTTTCCCGGCGGCCATCTTTCTTCACCACCATGTACGGAATCTCGTCGATGCGCTCATAAGTAGTAAAGCGTTTGCCGCACTTGAGGCACTCACGACGGCGGCGGATGGACTCCGCCTCTTTGCTTTCGCGCGAGTCAACCACTTTATCGTTGGCAAATGCGCAGAAGGGACATTTCATGGCGATTGTGGCGCTTCAGACCAATCTGAAAAGATAATCAATTGTTTAGGACTTAAAGAGAAATTGTAACAGGGGATCGGTGCCGAGACTCTCAGACGATACCTAAGTAATGGACAAGAAACTTACGCAGGAGGAAGAAACCCCTCGGCTTTTTCTTCCGCGTGATGACTTTCCTCGGACAGCTTTCGCAAAGATAGTCTCTCGTGATGCGCCAGTATCAGCCCCAGCGGTACTACCGCGGCGAACGTGACCAGCCACAGCAAAATTCCGCAACTTGCCGCCATCTCCGGAGGCACATCGAAGACGCTGGATAGCGCCGCAATCGTTGCCATTTGGGAGCCGCCGCCCACGGCCGGCAACTGAAGCATGGAGCCGAGCATGCTGGCTCCCATCAGAATTAAAAGTTGAGACACGGGGATCTCCAGGGCCGGAACTCCGTAGGAGTGCGTGACCTCCTGGTAGGACAGGGCGATGATGTACCACATTCCAACGGATACGAGACTGAGCCACAGCATGGCGAGCGGGCTGTGAATCGTGTCCAGTCCAGCGCCAAACTCTCGTACTTTCTGGGCGAGCTTGTGTCCAAAGTTGGCGGAGAGATGCCCGAACTTCTGCTCCACCCAACGCGCAACCGCCTCGCCGCTGCGGCGGATCACGACGGCCCCAACTGCCAGCGCTGCGACAACTCCGATCAACAGAAATCCCCCTTCACGAAATCGCTGGTAGTACTCCGGATGGGGAATGGCTGGCAAGGCGCTCGGCAAAAAGATCGCGAGCACCATCAGCACCGTAAACGCGCCCACATCGAAGATACGTTCCACGGCCCACGCAGCCAACTGGGAAGAGAAGGAAAGATTAGTGCGCCGTGCAATCAGGTAGGGACGAATAAATTCTCCCGCTCGCCCCAGCAGTGCGAGGCCCGTGAAACCGATTAAAGTCGGAGACACAAGGTCGATGGTTCTTGTTTTAGGGCGCACCGGCTGCAGGAATATCTTCCACCGCAGCGCACGCAGAGCATACGCGATGTAGATCAAAGCGATCGCATGGAAGACGTGAACCTTCTTGATGCGGCCTGTCTGTGCCCAGAACGTGCCCCAATCGAAACTCTGCCAGTGCCGATATTGCAGGTAGACCAGCGCAGCCAGTATCAGGAACACCACCGCACTGGCCGCGATGCGCTTTTTATCCATGAAGGGCGGAGCCTCGCGCCGCAAACCTCGCAACGCGAAGTGGAAACGGCCCTCCCAAGGTAAATCAGTGCGCCCGGAGGGTCAAACAGCGCGGAGCAGTGGCCATCATCCGTCTCAAAGCCGAGCCCCGAAGAAACAGAAACCTAAAGTGAAGAAAGCTTCATCGGTTCGGATCGTACCCTGCGCCTGCATCAGCATTTCGCCCGCAGGAAAGACCAAAGCTTCTGGGAACCTAGGTCGTGCCGCAGTTGCCGTTGTTTGCGGGATTAATGCGTTCCAATTGACCAAAGCGCCATGCCTAAAAGGTAGACAGCCATGACTCCCAGTACGAAATACATCCTCCAGTCTTTCAGGCCAGCCTTGCCCCGTCGGCTCTCAATGCCGAGCCACGTAACATAGGCAAGGAAAATCGCGAAAAAACCCACAAAAAGCACCATGACAGGCGTTCCAGGATAGCCACTCGTTGTGGGACTACTCGTAGCTACCGCTGTTTTTGCATGTATTGAGATATCCACCTCCGCGAAGTGCCACAGGACCGATATATTCGTCGAAATACAATCCGCCCCATACTACGACGCCGACAACCGCAGGTAGGGAATTGACCAGGGCTCAGTGATTACCCTTCGCAGCTAGTGCGATCGCCCGGCGAACGTGCCCGGAGGATTTCTTCAGAGCCGCGACGGCTTGGGCGCGGGGAACTTTGGCAGTCAGCATTACAAGGGCCACCGGAGTGCGCCCCCTGGATGCCTCAAGAGCGCGACGGGCGGCGGCGGGATCTACCCCAGAAGCCCGCTCCAGGATGGCGATGGCGCGCTGCGTGAGCTTCTCGTTCTTTGGCACAACGTTCACCATCAAGTTGCCATAAACATAGCCAAGCCGGCTCATCGCGCCGGTCGAGATCATGTTAAGAACCATTTTGTGCGCAGTGGCTGCTTTCATTCGGGAGGATCCAGCAAGAACCTCGGGGCCAACCGGAGTGACAATGGCAAAGTGAGCAGCACGTTCTAGAGGAGAATTCGGATTGCAAGTCAAGGCAATCGTGTGCGCTCCGCGGTGGCGAGCTGCTTTAATAGCGGCAAGGGTAAACGGAGTTCGGCCGCTGGAGGCAATGCCGATGATCACATCGTGCTTGCCGGGCTTAAGGCGCGTTATTTCCGCGCGACCCTGCTTGGAATCATCCTCGCTGATCTCGGAGTCCGAGGCTAGAGCTTTAGCACCTCCGGCGATGATGAATTGGACGCGATCGGTGTTGAATGTGGGCGAACACTCCGCGGCATCCAGCGCGGCGATGCGCCCGCTTGTGCCCGCGCCCACGTAGATGAGGCGTCCGCCATCGCGCAGCGCGGCGGCGGCTGCATCGATTGCCCGCGCAATTTGCCGCAACGCGCGCTCCACTGCCGCCGCTACCGTGGCATCTTCGGCGTTGATCAGCCGCGCAATCTCGAGCGACGATTTGCAATCAAGGTCCTCTGCCGCCTCGTTCGACTCTTCGGTGCGAAGCCTCCGGAGATTGGAGCTGACGTTGTTTCTTGATTTCAAGTACGAGAGCCTTTCAGCTTCGGTGCGGGATCGACAGACTGCAATGCCTCGATAACTGCGTCATGAAATTTCGGGCGCACTTGTTTGATCGCATGGTTCGAGCAGTCGGGCCAGGTGCGATTGGTCAGCAAAATAATCGAGAGTTGCCGCTCCGGGTCGATCCACAGTGAAGTTCCCGTATAACCGAGATGGCCGAACGATGACCCGCCAAAGTATTTTCCCGATTGTGAGTGTGCGGACGGCGTGTCCCATCCCAGTGCCCGGGATGTGCCTGCAGGCGTGGATTCGCGGCGCGTGAAGAGGGCAATCGTTTCAGGATGGAATATTGAACGTGCGGCAAAGAGCATGGCGTGGGCGAATTTGGCCAGATCCACAGCGGTGGAAAATAGTCCAGCGTGAGGCGCAACTCCCCCCAGGATGCTGGCATTTTCATCCTGCACTTCGCCTTGAATGATGCGGTGACGAAAGTTGCGGTCGTCGGCCGTTGGAGGAATATGCGCCCGCGTCCCCAGCGGCGGATTGAAAGTTGTGTGGATCATGCCGAGGGGAGCAAAAATTTCGCGCTGGCAGAAACGATCGATGGATTCGTCGGCTAGTCGTTCCAGCGCTGCGCCAAGCAGGATGAATCCTATATCGCTATACTCGGCGCACGCACCAGGGTCGGCGGTGAGAGGCGTGGCGAAAGCGGCAGCCAGCAGTTGCTCGCGAGTATGCGCCTTGCGGAATAACTTCTCATACGCCGGCAAGCCCGACGAGTGAGCGAGAAGCTGCCGAAACGTAACGTCGTGGCGGCGGGGATCTTTTTCGACGTCGGCCGCGAACTCAGGAACGACGGCCGCAACAGCAGCTTCCAGATCGAGCAGGCCGCGCTCGTAAATAAGCATTGCCATCGAGCTCGTGGCAACAACCTTGGTGAGGGATGCTAGATCGAAGAGTGTTTCAGCAGTAGCAGTGGGCGAGTTGAGTTCGTAAGTGAAGCGCCCGAAAGCTTTAAGGCAAACCAGGCGTCCGTTATAAGTTACGGCCACAGTGGCGGCCGGGAATCCGCGCTGGACGATCGCTTCCTGCAAGATGAGAAAGGCGGGCGAGAACAGGTCGTCTTGCTGCTCAAAGGCATCAAGCAGCGGCGATAAGGGACTTGGGGCGATCATTCTCAATTTTGCGATCTTAATTTTGCGATCTTATTTCTGCGATCTTAATTTCTGTGATCAGGATTTGCGTGATACAGAACTCCATGATATGGCATAACCGGCACCCCCTTACTTGAGTTTCTTGAGTCATCCTGCCGTGGTTGTGTAGAGTCAAAGCATTCCGCGTAAATCAAACCCGCAGCAGGCCGAGACCATACGTTCGCGAAAAGGTCGGCAAAATGGGGCATCCCGGCCCATCGTTATTTCTTTTATCCTTCCATTGATCGTGTTGGCAGCTGTCAGCGCCCAGGTTCCGGCGCGGCCGATTACGAATCAAAAACATGCGATCGCTGCCATTCATCTCGACTCCGTGGATGCAGTGGTTGCGCAGGCAATTCACGACGGACAGATTCCAGGAGCGGCTTTACTGGTCGGCCACGACGGGCATGTGGTTTACCGCAAGGCCTACGGAAATCGTGCGCTGGAACCGCGACGCGAAGCGATGACGCTCGATACCATTTTTGATCTGGCGTCTTTGACCAAAGTGATTGCGACCACGACGGCGGTAATGCAACTGGTCGAACAAGGCAAACTCCGGCTCAATGATCCTGTCGTGAAATATCTGCCGGATTTCTTGCAGAATGGAAAGGAAGACGTCACAGTGCGGCAGTTGTTGACGCACTACTCAGGGCTGGAGCCAGACCTGAATTTGAAAACGGCCTGGCACGGCAAAGAAACCGCCTACCGGATGGCATCGTCGGAAGCGCCGCAAAATCCGCCAGGGTCTCGATTTTCCTACAGCGACGTCAACTTCGTTGTGCTCGGAGAATTGGTAGAGCGAGTCTCGGGCGAAACTCTCGATGAATACTGCGAGCGCCACATCTTTGCGCCGCTGAAGATGGCGCATACGCGGTTTGTTCCTCCAGCTGCCTGGCGCCCGAAGATTGCGCCGACGCAGTATGACGAAAACGAGCACATGCTGCGCGGCGTAGTGCATGACCCGACGGCGCGGCGAATGGACGGCGTGGCTGGCCACGCGGGATTATTTTCCACCGCTGATGATCTCGCGAAGTTTGCCCAGGCTTTGCTCGATGGCGGTGATGGAATTCTCTCTGCTCTATCCGTGGAGAAGATGACGCGTCCGGAACAGCCTCCGGCGTCGCCAGTGCTGCGCGGTTTCGGCTGGGACATCGATTCTCCATTCTCCTCGAACCGCGGGGATCTTCTGCCCGTGGGCTCATATGGGCATACCGGATTTACCGGAACATCGATGTGGATCGATCCCACCACGCAAACCTACATCATTCTGCTGACCAACGCGGTGCACCCTCGGGGAAAAGGAAGTGCGATTGCACTGCGGTCCAAGGTGGCGACCGCGGTTGCTGCGGCGCTGCCGTTGACTGCGAGCGAGAAGGAGGCGTTGCGCTGGCAGAGCATCACCGGCTACAACGAAGCGGAGAGCGCCGCGCGGCGCATGAACGTCCGCAATGGCAGCGTAAAGACGGGAATTGACGTGCTGGAAGAGCGTGCCTTTGATGTGCTGCAAGTGCCCGGACGGAGGAAACGCATTGGACTGTTGACGAACCAGACGGGAGTGGACTCGCAGGGCCAGAAAACAATTGACGTTCTCGCGCATGCTCCCGGGGTTTCGCTGGAAACGATTTTCAGTCCCGAGCATGGAATCACCGGAACGTTGGATACGACTGACGTGAATAATTCGAAAGATGCGGCAACCGGAATCCCAGTTTATTCCGTGTATGGCGCAAAGGATGAATCGCGGCGTCCGCCGCCCGACGTGCTGAAGCATCTAGACGCTGTCGTGATCGATATTCAGGATGCGGGAGTCCGCTTTTATACATACGAAACTACCCTGGGATATTTTCTGGAAGCGGCTGCGAAGGCTGGCATTGAAGTAATTGTCTTGGATCGGCCGGATCCGATCACCGGTTCATTTGTGCAGGGTCCGGTGTCAGATGCAGGACGCGAAAACTTCACGAATTATTGGACCGTCCCAGTGCGACAGGGAATGACGATCGGTGAACTGGCCACAATGTTCAATGCCGAACGAAACATTAATGCCGGGCTCACGGTTGTTCCAATGGAAGGTTGGCAGCGTGGCGATTGGTTTGATTCCACAGGGCTGGCGTGGGTGAATCCCTCGCCGAACCTGCGCAGCATAACCGAAGCCGGGCTGTATCCGGGCGTCGGCTTGATTGAAGGAACGAATGTTTCTGTTGGTCGCGGCACGGATACTCCCTTCGAATTGTTGGGGGCACCCTGGATGAAAGGGCGGGAGCTTGCCGCTTATTTGAACAGGCGTGGCATTCCGGGTGTCAGATTTGTGCCGGTCACATTCATGCCTACAACGAGCAATTATGCGGGCCAGAAGTGTGAAGGCGTGAATATGATTCTCACCGATCGCAACGCGCTCGACGGACCGGAATTGGGAATTGAGCTGGCGTCGGCGTTGCAAAAACTTTATCCCGCGGACTACAAAATTGAGCGCATCACAGAGTTGCTGGTGAACCAAGCCGCTTACGACGGCCTCCTGGCGGGCAAAGACCCACGGCGCATCGCGCAGGATTGGCAGGAAGACCTGGAGAAATTTGAGCAGGTGAGGAAGAAGTACTTGATCTACTAGCCGTGATCCCAGATTCCTAGTCCCGGTTCTAGGGGCTGGGCACCCG